>DASRNM010000050.1:0-42604 GCA_035647435.1 Clostridia bacterium | reverse complement strand
AAACAAATATAACCTTGAGTAAAACTAACCCCTGAAACGCTTATATATCAAGCGCTTCAGGGGTTAAATTGTGGCCCGCCCGGAGGGATTTGAACCCCCGACCTTCAGAATCGGAATCTGCTGCGATATCCAACTTCGCTACGGGCGGATATGGGATAGATTTTAACACGGTCGGCCGTGCAAATCAATGCTTTCGTACTGTTGTTAGAGGTTTTCCTTGTACCATTCTATGGCAAGGGAAATGCCCTGCTCAAAATTATAATCAGGGGCATAATTTAAGAGTTCTTTAGCTTTGCTTATATCTGCGTTGCTGTGCTTTATGTCGCCGACTCTTTCAGGGCCGAAAACAGGCTTGATTTTTTTGCCGAGCGCCTTGCAAAGGTCATTGTAAATATCAATCAAATACTCTCTGCCACCGTATGCTATGTTGAACGCCTGCCCTGCAGCTGAGCTATTTGCCATGCAAGCTTTTAAATTTGCCTCAATCACATTCTCAATAAAAGTGAAATCCCTCGACTGCTTTCCGTCGCCGTGTATTGTCGGTTTTTCGTCATTCAAAAGCTGTTTAATAAACTTCGGTATAACTGCCGCATATGCGCCGTTCGGGTCCTGCCTTTTACCAAACACATTGAAGTATCTCAACCCATAGGTGTCCAAGCCGTAAAGCCTTGTGTAAAGCTTTGCGTACTCTTCGTCAACACGCTTTGTTAGTGCATAGGGTGAGAGAAGGTTACCCTCCTTGCCCTCCGTTTTCGGCAAGGTTGGCTCGTCACCATAAACTGAGGAGCTTGAAGCATAAACAAATTTTTTGACCTTATTTTGCCTTGCCGCCTCCATCATATTGAGCGTGCCCATTATATTGATTTGTTCATACAGCAAGGGCATTTCAACACTCCTTGGCACACTCCCCCACGCCGCTTGATTGAGCACATAATCAACATTTCTACAGGCTTTCATGCAGGTTTCAATGTCCCTAATATCACCCTCAATGAAGGTGTACCGGGGGTTATTTATAAACAATTCAACATTCTCTCGCTTGCCCGTTGAAAGGTTATCAAGACAGCGGACTTTATAGCCCATGTCAAGTATTGCCTCGCACAGGTTTGAGCCGATGAACCCGGCGCCACCTGTAACAAGGAACACGCTGTTTTTATCAAATTCTAAGTGCTTGTAGCCCATTGTTATAACCTCCAGTAGACAAAGCCCGCCTGCTCAAACTCCTGTTTATTAAACAAGCCTTTAACGTCTATGAGTACCTTTGAAGTGTTGGACTTATACATATTTTTAATTTTATCAATTGTTAAATCTTTAAAATCCTTGTGTTTGACGGCAACGACAATAGCATCTGCCCCTTTTGTGCTATCAATATCAACGAGCTCAATTGAATAGTAATCCATCGCTTCTTTTTTATCCGCATAAGGGTCACACACAAGTGGCGATATTCCATACTCTTTAAGCTCTTCAACTATATCAACCACCCTTGTGTTTCTGATATCGGGGCAGTTTTCTTTGAATGTCAAACCGAGAACAGCAACCTTGGCGTTTTTGACGGGGATATCTGCTTTTATCAGGCTCTTTACAATGTTTTCGGCAACATATTTGCCCATGCCGTCATTAATTCGACGCCCTGCTAAAATTATTTGCGAATGATAGCCGAGCTGCTCTGCCTTATACGTTAAATAGTAAGGATCGACACCAATGCAATGACCGCCCACAAGGCCGGGGTAAAATTTGAGGAAGTTCCATTTTGTCTCTGCTACCTCCAAAACGGATTTTGTGTCTATTCCCATTTTATTGAATATTATCGAAAGCTCATTCATAAAGGCAATGTTTATATCTCTCTGGCTGTTTTCGATTACTTTTGCCGCCTCGGCAACCATTATGCTCGGCGCTCTGTGCACACCTGCTTTAACAACAATTTCATATACCTTTGCAATTATGTCAAGGGCCTCGTCGTCCATAGCCGATACAATTTTTTCAATCGTTTCAAGTCTATGGATTTTGTCGCCTGGGTTTATTCTCTCAGGAGAATAGCCGACCTTAAAATCTTTGCCGCATTTAAGGCCCGACTCCTGTTGCAAAATGGGTGCGCATATGTCTTCAGTAACTCCAGGGTAAACGGTTGACTCATATACCACTACACTGCCCTTTGTCAGGTTGCGACCTAAAGCTCTGCTTGCGCATTCGATCGCCGACAAGTCGGGTGTATTGTCATCATTAACGGGTGTCGGCACGGTTACAATATGAAACTTTGCAAGGCGCAATTTCTTTTCGTCACTTGTGAAGTCAACATTGCAAGTCGCAACGGCCTCATCACCAATTTCATTTGTGGGGTCTTTCCCGTTTTTATACAGTTCAATTCTTTTTTTATTAATGTCATAGCCTATAACATTAACTTTTTTTGCAAAAGAAACGGCTATCGGCAACCCGACATAGCCTAAACCTATAAGGGATATTTTTTCGCTTTTGTTTGCAATTTTTTCATATAAAGACATGTTTTTACCTCTTAACCATAAACAATTTAAAAATAATTTAATTTCAATAATTTTGAAAATATAGCAATATTTTAAGTGTTTTAAAAAGCGTTTTTTTGTCGTATCAGGGTAAAATATAAATGCACACAAGAGTGTGCAGCATTTTTTAAATAAAATGCAGGGTTAATAAAGGTGCGCTAAGGTTTTAATTAACGCTGTGAACAACAGTCCGAATTTTAAAATTGACTGCATTGGCAGGTCAAAGTTATGGTGTAAACCTGTTTTGCAGCCGCGCCTTTTAAACCTTACATGTATTATCACGGAGGTGACTAGTAATGAAAGGCAAATCACCTAATCCACACATCGGTTGCTCTGTAAATCAATGCAAATACCATTGCAAAGATAAACAACATTGTTCTCTTGACAAGATTGCAGTCGGCAAACTTGAAGAAAACCCCCACGATAAAAAAGCTACGGACTGCGAGTCTTTTGAAAAAGAATTTTAACTGCCGTACAACACCAGAACAAACTGTTTTGGTGTTGTGTTTTTTATTCTTTTAAATACTTTTCTATTAATTCTACAACTCTTTTTGTTGAGTTGCCATCACAAGCACCGACCTGATTATCTCTAAATCTCTCTATCATTTGAGTTGGTGGGTTTTTTATTGTATCTCTGACAGCTTGGACAATTTCGTCATAATTGTAAATCACAGGGCCAGGCAAATCCTCAGGGTATTTCAAGTAAAAATCACGCTCGTATGAGTCAAAATCGGGACAATAAAACACTGTCGGCAAGTTCAAAAGGGCGGCATCAAATATTACACTCGAATAGTCTGTTATAATCACATCAGCCACACAAAGAAGTGTTGGCGTTGATTCATAAGTGTAATCCTTAATGTTCTTAAAAAATCTCCCTTTTAGAAAATCCTCTTGCATAATCGGGTGCTTATGAATAATAAAAACTTCATTTTCATTAAGTGATTCATCAAGCTTAGACCAATCAATTTGAGGGTTAAAAGTGCATTTTTGACCCGCTTCCTCTCTGAATGTAGGGAAATATACAATAATTTTTTTATCTTTAAGCTTTGGGTGTGTATTGAAAAACTTTTCACGCATCTTTTCGCATTTGTCGGGGTTGAGAAGAATGTCCGTTCTCGGAACTCCGAGCGGTTTAACAACATTAAAATCTATGCCGAATGCGTGGGCATAAAACTGCCTGCAATACTCAGAGCTTACCGCGACAGTATCATATTGGGAGTGCGTTTTCATCTCCTCAATCCTTGTCAAATTAGAGGGTGCATCAAGCCCGAACCTCTTAAATGCCCCACCTGCGTGCCAGATTTGAATTACCTTTTGTGTTTTTTGAAGTTTAAACAGCCTTAGATATTTTAAATAATCATCTGTGACGATAACCTTGCTCGTGAAAAGCTTATAGTAAATTATCGGTTTGAGAAAAATTGAATGAGGCAAAGCATGAGCAAAAACTGTTTTTTTTGCATCAAGTTTGTCATAAACACATTTGCTATTTTCGAGCAAATCTCCATTTGAGCGAATGGTATAGAATAATACCCTGTTTCTTAATGGTAGCCTACCTAATGTCGCCTTCAAAAACATATCATATGAATATATCAACATTTTCTTAACACGTTTGAGAAAGATAATTAATTTTGTAAGCCATTCGTTTTCTGAAACATTCTTTTTGTAGTGCAATTTCCACTTTTTCAAGTATGTTGAATAATCGGGTGGAATAAGGCCTTTTACTTCCGCGATTTCGGCCAACAGCCTGTCCTCTCTCTCGCCAAAATATATTCCCCTTGAAAAGACCTTTTTAAATCTTGAATTAACATAAAGCTTATACATATCAAGCACACTGTTGTCGGAAAAGCTGAATTTTATTCCGTTAATGTGCGAAATTTTGAAAAGCTTATTGCTTAAAAATAAATCAAGAATTAGTTCAGAAGAATCGACACTGCGAGTGGCATTCTTGCTAACTGAAAAAGAGAGTGTGCTGAACTTGTATTCTTCAACACAATCGTTGTGGTAACGAGATATGGGAGAGGTAATAAAATCAGTATCATTATTTTTTGAAATAGCTTTATAAAGCTGCAAAATTCCCTTTAAATCTATAACTGTAAACCTGTCAAGGAACATTATATATTTAGCATTTGCAGATTCGAGTGAGACATTCTTAAATTCCGCCTGAGTTTTGGCTTTTATAAACCTGACATTTTCAAATCTTTTGAACTCCTTAGGGAAAATATCACGGAATTCTGAACTAACAAGCAATTCAAACGATGGAAGAGACTGCCTATATAAATAATCCATCTGCGTTTTAAGCTGCTGTTTTGTCAACTCGCCACAAACACAAATACAAACGAGAGGGTTTTGAGCCATTTCTTCTCTTTTCATCACAAGTTTATCCTTTTTAAATATATCACGGTTCCATCTTGTGATGTTTTTCTTTGACTGAACGGTCAATTTTTCATTAATGCTTTCAACAGCTTTGCAAATAGGTTCAACAAAGCTTTCGTCAAGCAACCAAAAACGCCTATAATACCTGTAGAGTATAACAGTAAGCTCTTTTAAATATATTTGCTCGAGGTAGTCGTCACGTTTTTTTATTAGTTCACCTTTGTCAAAATCGGTTACTGCGCTTTCAATCGTTTTTGCGAAACTCTCTTGCGCCACTTTTCTGATTTGCTCATAACCGTTTATATAATCGTTTAAATGCGAAACATTGCTGTTCAAATCCTTGTCAAGCCCTCTTGTGCGATACAGGGCAAAGCTTTTATGTGAGCAAGCTATTACATCGCTTTTGAGTGCATAGCTCATTGAAAAAAGAGCCTCTTGTGCAACAGAACAATCCTGAACCTTTAGCCCCATTTCTTTAACCTTTGAGCGTAAAAAAAGCTTGTTCGACAACGATGGATTCCATATTAAGTCTGTGTCAAACTTTTCTGTAAGCTTTCTACGTGCAAGCTCGGTTGTGCTTGAAAATGAATGTTTACCGAACGAGTCGAAGCTTTTCATTCTACCGACAGCCATATCAGCTGAATGCTTTTCGGCAATGTCATACATATTACTTAGAAAGTTTTTTGTATATAAGTCATCGCCGTCAAGGAAAGTTACATATTTCCCGGCAGCGACTTCAAGGCCTGCATTTCGTGAAAATGCAAGCCCTTTTCTTTGGAGAATTATTTTCTTGAAGTTAGAGTTCTCTTTGACAAAACGGTCGATTATGGAAACAGTTGAATCTGTCGAGCCATCCTCAACAACTATCACTTCAATATCTTTAAGTTTCTGATTTTTTAAGGATTCAAGTGTTTGAGAAAGATAGCGTTCCATGTTATAAACCGGAACAATGACTGAAATTTTCACCATATTACCCCTCAAATCAATTTTTACATCATATACTTTGCTTGTGGCTACAATAATTGTAATATAATTCCATACTAATTGCAATGATTTTTTACCGTAACAGCCTTGATGCATTCACAACAGTGATTATAAGGACACCAACATCGGCAAAAACCGCTGCCCACATAGGCGCTAATCCCATCGCCCCCAATATAAGTACCACAGTTTTTATTGCAACGGCAAATAAAATGTTAAACCTCACAATTGACATTGTTCTTGAAAAAAGCTTCACTGCATCAACGAGCTTATTGAGCACTGAGCCCGTCAAAACAACATCTGCTGCTTGCATCGCTGCATTTGCCCCGAGCCCCATTGCAACTCCCGCATTTGCCGCAGCTAAAACTGGAGCATCGTTTATTCCGTCACCCACAAATATTACATCTCCGTGCTTTTCTTTGATTTCAAGCAGTTTTTCAAGTTTTTCCTCAGGCAAGAGCTGTGCATAGTATTCATCAATACCTGACCCAATGGCTGCTTCTTTTACATTTTCTTCACTGTCGCCCGACAGCATTAATATTTTCTTAAACCCAAGTTTTCTCAAGTCCTCAACAGTTTTTTTTGCGTCCTCTCTGAGCACATCCTCAACCTCAATGCTACCTGCAAGCACGCCGTCAACAGCCAAATACATTGCTGCTTTATCGACACCTAACACGCTTATTGAATTGTCAACCATGAGCTTTCTGCTACCGCAGAGAATTGTATGCTCCCCATAGTTTGCCTGCACACCTCCGCCGGCAAGTTCTTTGAAATTGTTGGCATAAGCGGTGCTTGTCTTTCCAAATTCTTTAACTATTGACTTCGCAATCGGGTGCTCTGAAAACCTTTCAGCGGCCAGCGCATATTCTTTGACCTGATGTTTTGTAAAGCCATTATATACATTTATCTTCTTTACCTTTTGTTCACCCGTCGTCAACGTACCCGTTTTGTCAAAAATCGCAACCCTTGTCTTACTCATTGCTTCGACGAAACGACCGCCCTTTACAAGTATACCTCGCCTCGCCGCAGCTCCCATTCCGGCAAAGAACCCCAACGGCACAGAGAGCACCAAAGCGCATGGGCAGGAGGCAACAAGAATAACTAACCCTCTGTAAATCCACGTGTGCCAATCGCCTGTTATAATAGCAGGGATAACCCCTATTGATACACCAAGTGCAATAACAACGGGAGTATATATTTTTGCAAATCTCGTAATTAGGCGTTGAGAGCTACCTTTTCTCTCAACGGCAGACTCAACCATTTCAATTATCCTTGATGCGGCAGAGTCCTCAAAAACCGCTGTTGTTTTAAGCGTTATTGACGAGCTACCATTTACCATGCCGCTCATCACGTCACTACCCTCACTGACCTCAACTGGCAAACTTTCACCCGTTAAAGCAGAGGCGTCCACAGACGATTGCCCGTGAGTTACAACCCCATCGAGTGGAATGCTTTCGTGCGGCATGACAATTATTGTGCTGCCAACTTCAATCTGTTCGGCATTAACAACCTCTATTTTACCATCTGCTGTTTTTATGTTTGCTGTTTCGGGTCTTATTTTGGCAATATCTGAAATAGATTTTCTGCTCCTTCTCGACGCATAATCCTCAAGTGTTTCGCCAAGCCTAAAGAACATTGCAATTGCTGCCGCCTCCCTGAATTCAGATATTGCAAAAGCAGCAACTACCGAAAGCATAAGTAAGGTGCTTTCATCAAACTCAAACTTAAGCGTTTTGCGAAACGCATTTAATATAATAGGATAGCCCGCAAGGAGTGCCGACAATGCAGCAACAGCCATAACACCCGTGCTTTTAAGTGCAGGCAAGAAAGACAACGCCAACAAAGCCGCCGAAATCACAAGTGTATAAATGGGGAGCCTTCCCTTACCCTCTTCGTTGCATTGACCCGAATAAATCGTGTCGCACGAGCAAGAGGTTTGTGCTTCATTGTTAGATTCATTTACATTAACTTTATAAGCTTTTCCAACATTTACGCTTTCTCTTTTCACTGTTCTATCTCCTTTTGTGTTTCAAATGCTCAAGTCCCGCATTCATTATCTGTTCAACATGCGCGTCATCAAGTGAGTAATAGACAGTCTTTCCCTCACGCCTAGGCCTGACTAGCCTACTCGTGCGCAACAACCTGAGCTGATGTGATATTGCACTTTGCCCCATATTAAGACTTTGTGCAATGTGATAAACACACTTTTCTCCGCCAAGAAGCGTGTTCAAAATTCTAATTCTTGTGTTGTCACCTAAAACTTTAAAAAACTCGGCTAAATCATACAGCTGTTGTGTATCGGTTTCTTCAACTCCTATAGCATCAATACCCTTAACATCTTTTTGTTGAACTTCTCTGCTTTTGTTTTCAATCTTCACTCAAAATCACCTCAATTGTTTATTTAATAAAATTTAACTATTACAACGCATGAACATGTATTCATATGTTCATGTTGTATTATATTTTATTTCTATTTTTTTGTCAATAGTTAAACTTTTACAATAAGTGAAAACCCTATGTTTTACAAGCAAGTAATTGGACAAGTTGACCAAAAGTTAAGTTCCCAAATGTAATATTGGTCATTACGCGCGCTTGACAATACTATATATATATGGTTTAATTAGTTTTCTTAATATTATTAAAAAATATCGTTAAATTTGATTTAGCATCTATTTCGTTTGTAAAAATTAAGATTTTTGATCAACAATTTGTTGATTAAAATGTTGATTATAATAATGGTGGTGATAAAAATGAAGATGAATGTATATGATTTCGACAATACAATATATGACGGCGAGAGCGGGTTGGACATCTTTTTCTATTTTCTAAAGAGGAATCCCTCACTGCTAAAACATATTTTTACTGTCGGAATAGGTTTTATTAAATACAAACTGCACATGGTCACCCTTGAGATGGTTACCGAAAAATACTTAGATGTCATTGAGTCCTCCATTCGTTCCCTTGACAACTTTGAAGAGGACATTAATAAGTTCTGGGATAAAAACATCAAAAAGATTAAGCCTTTTTTCAAGGAACATTACAAAGAGGGCGATCTAATTTTAACCGCTAGCCCTGAGGCTACAATCAAAGAGGTTTGCAGGCGCTTAAATGTTGAGAATTATATAGGCACAAAGGTTGATATCCAGTCTGGTAAAATTCATTTCATCTGCTATCGAGAAAACAAAGTAACCGCTTTTCGTGAGAAGTACCCACATGCGGAAATAGATTGTTTTTACACCGACTCGATGAACGACAAGCCAATAATTGATATTTCAAAGCATGCCTATCTTGTCAAAAAACACAAACTGATAAAACTAAAATAATCTTAGAATTTTAAAAAAGCCATGAGTTTTCACTCATGGCTTGATATATAATCTCTAATCCTATAGGTTTTTAAAGTTTGGGCATAATAATTGTTTTATAAAAGTTTTCAATTGCACTATAAAAATCCTCAACTCCGTCGTCATTTTTGATGATGATATCAGCAAGCTTTTCAGTTTCTGAGGTTTTGAAAATCTTTTCTTCTCCTAAATCATACCCTTTGAGCTTTTCGACTGAATTACCATCTCTGTCGGAGCCTCTTGCAAGCATTCTTTCATACCTTACCATGTCATCCGAAATAACAATGTCGACTAAAAGAAATTCGTCTGCGAAGGCGTCTTTGAGATACTGAACATCAGAAAGAGGTCGAACACCTGAAACGAGAAAAACGGGGCTGTTTGACTCTTTAATTTTCTTTACAATTTGACTCGGGAAGAATGTCTGCCCGAATTGGCCCATATACTTTTGAGATGTCTTGTGAAGATTTTCACGCGTCAGCTCAAGACCGTCATTTGTCGCAAGCTCGCGGACAATATCCCCTATTGAAACCATGGGAAGGTCATACTTTTGGGCAAGATACTCAAGAAAGAAATCTTTACCTGTCCCATTTTTACCAACTGCTGCTATAACCATATAAATTCCTCCGTTTTCTGTTCGTGTAATCGGCATTTTGTATTCTATATGAAATATTTGAGTTTGTCAATCCAAAACACGATCACAAAAATTTATGAGCCGTTTAATTCTAATTAGTAATACTTTTAATGCAACAGTTGCGTTATAATGTATGTTGTATATAGATTACTATCTTTCTAGATGGTCTCTGGTTATTGGCGTATACACTTAATTAAAAGTTATATTATGTAAGTAATTAAGAAATATTGGAGGTTATTTGTAACATGAGCTATAAAATAATAGTCGATACGGGCTCGAACTTCACAGCAGAATTGGGTAAAAAGTACAATGTCGATGTTTTGCGAATGCCTGTTCAGTATGAGGATGAAAACGGCAACATTAGCCCTTGGGACGGAATTGATTATACGATGTTTTATGAAATGTTGAGGAATAAAGTTAAAATCACAACGTCCTGCATAAGTTACGACAACTATTACAACAGCTTTGAAGAACATTTAAAAAACGGTACAGATATTTTATATGTTGGATTTTCTTCTGCGTTGAGTGCCACCTATCAAAACTCCCTGCTTGCCGCTGAAGATTTGAAGGAAAAATATCCTGAAAGAAAAATTTATGTTGTAGATTCACTCTGTGCTGCATTGGGTTGCGGTCTGCTTATTATCTATGCCACCCAAAAAAGAGACAGCGGTCTCTCTATTGAGGAGCTAAATGATTGGATTATTGATAACAGACTAAACGTTTGCCACTGGTTCACAGTTGATGATTTGTTCTTTTTGAAAAGAGGTGGAAGATTGCAAGCTGGAACCGCAGTTGTGGGCAGCATATTAAGCATTAAACCCATTATGCACGTTGACAACGAGGGCAGACTTATACCTGTTTCAAAAGTTAGGGGCAGAAACTCATCACTGACCGAACTTGTGAACAGGATGGAGCAAAATGTTTTTTCCGATGTCAAGGGTCAAAAGATTTGCATTTCTCACGGCGACTGTATTGAGGACGCGCAAAAAGTCGCACAGCTCGTCAAAGACAAGTTTAGCGTTGAGGATATATTAATCGAAAACCTTGACCCTCTTGTAAGCGCACACAGTGGCCCTGGCACAGTAGCTCTGTTCTTCATGGGCGAAAAAAGATAAACTAATAAAGGAAGTGTTTAGATGACTCTTGTAACAATCGTACTAAACGAAACCGACTGGCTTGAAAACCTTTTGTTTGCTTTCTCAGAAAATGGCATTAAGGGAGCAACTATTCTTGACAGCACAGGCATGGCGCGCACACTAATTAGTGATAATGAACTCGGTTTTATGTCATCACTTAGAAATGTTCTTGACCCTGATCGCGAAACCAGCAAAACAGTTTTTGTGCTCGTTAAGGAAGATAAAGTAAAAACTATTTCAAAAATATTAAATGAAGTTACGGGTGGGCTAGACAAGCCAGACTCAGGGATAATGTTCTGTATGCCCGTCTCATACACGGAGGGAATTCTTTTTTAAATGAATGTCGAACTAAATATTTTAGCTTATCTCTCAATTATGATTTTGGGGGGTATGGCTTGTGGTAGGCTTGTTAAGCTTATCAAATTGCCTAATGTAACCGGTTATCTTATTGCAGGCCTGTTGTTGGGGCCGAGTATTCTAAACATCATCCCCGATAATGTTTCCTTAGGCACCCCAATTGTTTCTGAAATTGCTCTTGGATTTATCGCTTTTTCTATAGGCGGTGAATTTAAACTATCATACTTTAAGAGGGTCGGAAAATCCTCTGTTGTTATAGCCGTTTTGGCAGCTTTTTTGGCAACTGCTTTTGTTGTAGTGGGATTATTAATTGTCGGGTGTGATCTGCCCTTTGCCCTTCTTTTAGGCGCTATTGCGGCTGCAACCGCACCGGCAGCTACAATTATGGTTATCAATCAATACAAGGCCAAGGGGCCTGTTACGCAAACCTTGCTTTCTGTTGTTGCGATCGACGATGCTATCGCACTCATGTTGTTCGGCGTCGCAGCAGCAATAGCTAACTCAATCACCTCACCGGGCACGGGAAGTGTTTTCACATTGTTGCTTATGCCCTTAATTGAAATATTCGGCGCTATTATATTCGGTTTCTTGCTCGGCATGATTCTGACATACTGTCTAAGATGGTTTAAAAAAGATGGCAACCGTCTTTCACTAACAGTTGCATTCGTTTTCCTCGGCGCGGGAATTGCAACCTTATTCAATTTTTCTGCACTATTAATGTGCATGTCAATAGGTGCAGCACTTGCAAACTTTTCAAAGATATCCGTAAACATTGTTCGGTTGGTAGATAAAATAACTCCACCTATATTTATATTGTTCTTTGTCGAATCAGGTGCTGGGCTTAATCTCTCCATTTTGCCGTCAATCGGTGTTGTAGGCATTACCTATGTTGTAACGAGAATGATCGGAAAATATCTTGGAGCTTACTTGGGTGCTGTCATTTGCAAATGCAACGATAACATTAAAAAATACCTTGGTCTTGCTCTCATTCCGCAGGCAGGCGTCGCAATCGGTCTTGCCCTCGCAGCGTCGACTATCGTACCTGACCATGCAAAAGAAGTTAGAGCAGTCGTTCTTTGCGCAACCTTTATTTATGAAATAATTGGTCCTGCTCTTTCGAAGTTTGCACTTGTAAAGTCGAAGGAAACAACCACAAAATAGGCAACCAAAAGTTGCTTATCTGTTCAGGATATATAATTTTGGGCATAACAGCCGCCTCTTTTGCATTTGTTTTGGTTGAGAATGTCCTATCTGATTTTCACGCCTTGTCTTGTTCTAATAATCATAAAGCGAAAAAACCAAGAAAAGGTTAGTTTAATTTACAAATAATGCAATTATTTCAGGTTGTCGGTTACACAAATTGTGAACGACAACCTGATTTTTTATCTGTATTTCGTTAAGTGAATATATTAATTTTATTTCATATATTTTTTGCTTTTATGGTGACATGAATGAGAAAATATGTTATAATTGAACAAAATATTCCCAATTTGTTTGTTTGATGATGAAATTTTTGTCAGTTTTAACTCAACGATAAATTATGTGCATGTAAATTGTTTTTTTATAGCTTTGTTGATGATAATATAAACATAGGCAAAGTAGCTTTTAACTTAAAACTCGGGAGTGAATATATGTTTGAACAAATAATAAATGTTGATCGTATGGAACAGACCGTCAGCCTTTTCGGCAGCTTTGACGAAAATATCAAGCTTATTGAACAAGCATACAATGTTGCGGTTGTTAGCCGTGGTTCAGAATTAAAGGTTTCAGGAGATGCTGAAAATGTCACAAAGGGCGTTCGTGCAATTAACGGTCTGTTGATGTTGATAAATAAAGGCGAATCACTCACTGAACAAAATGTTCGCTATGTTATGTCGTTGGTGAACGAAGGCAGTGAAGATAAGCTTTCTGCAATGGCGGCCGATTGTGTTTGTATTACCTTAAAGGGTCGCCCTGTAAAACCAAAAACCCTAGGGCAAAAAAAGTATGTTGAGGCAATTCGTAACAATTCGGTTGTTTTGGGGTTCGGGCCGGCAGGCACAGGCAAAACCTACCTTGCGGTTGCTATGGCAGTTACTGCTTTCAGGGCAAAGGAAGTAAACAGAATTGTTTTGACTCGCCCCGCTGTTGAGGCAGGCGAAAAACTCGGCTTTCTGCCCGGCGATTTGCAGAATAAGGTTGACCCTTATCTTCGCCCGCTCTATGATGCATTATTTGATATGTTCGGCTCCGAAAATTTTCAAAAGCAACAGGAGCGAGGTAATATTGAGGTTGCACCGCTCGCATATATGCGCGGGAGAACTCTTGACGACAGTTTCATTATTCTTGACGAAGCGCAAAACACCACAGTTGAGCAAATGAAAATGTTCTTAACAAGGCTCGGTTCCAATTCAAAAATGGTTGTTAATGGAGATATTACCCAAATTGATTTGCCCGCAGGCAAACGCTCAGGTCTGGTAGATGCTATAAAAGTTCTTAAAAATATAAATGAAATATCCACTGTTAGGTTCACTGAAAAGGATGTTGTAAGACACCGTTTAGTCCAAGACATCATTAAGGCCTATGAAAAGAAAGAGGAGGTCAAAAAACGCGATGGCAAATAAAGTAAAGGTCATAATAACAAATGACCAAAAGGACATAAAAGTTCCAACCGGGATAAGATTGCTTATCCGCCGCTGTTGCACAGCGGTTCTTGTACATGAAAGTTTTGATTCGTCAGCGGAAATCAGCGTTCGCTTTGTTGACGACGATGAGATTCATGCGTTAAATCTTCAATACCGTAATGTTGATTCAGCCACTGATGTTCTTTCATTCCCACAACACAATGAAAGCAACGAGTTTGACATTAATTTAGACACGGGCGCGAAAATTCTCGGTGATATCGTTATATCAATCCCCCGTGCAGTCGAACAGTCAAAAATGTACGATCATTCCCTGCAAAGAGAATTTGCCTTTCTCACTGTTCACTCCTTGCTACACCTTTTGGGTTATGACCATGTGAAAAGCGGACTTGAAAGCGTGCGAATGCGTGAAAAAGAAGAGGCTGTTCTCACTCAGCTTGGTCTCAAGAGGAGTGCTAGCTATTACATGGAGGAAAACTAAATGAAATCTCTTGCAAAAAGTTTCGCTTTTGCCTGGAGAGGCTTTTTGTATTGTCTAAAAAACGAACGCAACATGAGAATACATTTTGTTATAATGATTTATATGTATTCTTTCTTGTTTTTGTTCGATTTTTTTACTCTTACAAGAGTTGAAATTGCAATCATATTTATAGCGAACACGATTGTTTTCACTAGCGAACTTTTCAACACAGCCATCGAAAGCACTATCAATCTTGTTGAGAAAAGGATTCATAAGCTTGCAAAAATAGCAAAGGACACTGCGGCCGCCTCTGTTCTTGTGGGAGCTTTCTTCGCTTTTGCAATCGGCATTGTCTTGCTTTGGCAACCCGATGCATTCAGAGCAATGTTTGATTACTACAAAACCAATATCTTCATGTTGGTTGCCTTTGTCCTAAGTCTTTTTGTGTCGATAATTTTTATTTTTTGCGAGCCAGACACAAAAAACGAAAGAAAACCCCGAAACAGAAAGGTGAAAAAATAGATGACAAAAACTGCTTTTATTGCTATCGTAGGATGCCCAAACGTTGGCAAATCCTCTATCCTTAATAATTTGCTCGGTCAAAAGATTGCGATAGTTTCAAATAAGCCACAGACCACGAGAACAAGAATAATGGGTATTCTTACAAAAGACGAAACACAGCTTGTTTTCACCGATACGCCCGGATTTCACAGGCCAAGGACCATGCTTGGAAAAAGGATGAATAGAGCGGTTGTAGACAGCATTTCAGGCGTCGATGCATGTATGCTTGTTGTTGAGCCCATTGGTAAAATCAGGCAATCAGAATCTGAACTGATTGAAAGGTTTAAAAAAGGGAAACTTCCCGTGATTCTTGTGATAAACAAGGTTGATACCCTCCCAAAAAAAGAATTGTTAATGGAGAGAATAGCATATTTCTCCTCTTTATATGATTTCAAGGCTATTGTTCCAACCTCTGCTTTAAAAGGCGATAATATGGACTCGTTGTATAATGAGCTTGAAAAGCTGACAGTTGAATCGCAGCATTTCTTCCCGTCCGATTCTCTCACAGACCAACCCGAAAGAGTCATTGCCTCCGAATTTATTCGAGAGAAAATGCTAAGGCTCCTTGATAAAGAGGTGCCTCACGGCATTGCAATCAGCATTGAAAAAATGAGCGAGCGTGAAAACAATGACATTCTCGACATTGATGCGGTTATATATTGTGAACGTGAAAGTCACAAGGGCATTATAATCGGCAAAGACGGCAAAATGCTCAAAGAGATTTCGACCCGTGCGAGGTTGGAACTTGAAAATTTTTTTATGTGCCGTATAAATCTTCAATGCTGGGTAAAGGTCAAGGACGGATGGCGAAACCGTGAAGGTCTTATCCGTAACTTTGGATTAGATTAAGAAAATTGCACAAAAAAACGACGTTAATTTAGGCAGGCAAAAAATATTTACCTCTTATAACCGACTGCCTCTCGTAGAAAATATATATAAGCTTAAGTCGTCTGACGACTAATATTTCTTTCGGGGGTGCGTTATGAAAAACAGACAAGAAACCTGGAACAAATTCACAAGGAGCGGAAGTATCGAGGACTACCTTGAGTTTTGTTCATTACACTCTGAGGAGGAAAAGCACCATGCACCTAAAAACAGATGGCCTGGTGATAAAGGAGACGGCAACAGGCGAAAATGACAGGCTTGTTACCGTGCTCACTCGTGAATACGGACTTATTCGGGCATTTGTTAGAGGCGCAAAAAAACTGAAAAGCAGTTTTCAATGTTCAACTCAACTTTTAAGCTATTCCCGCTTTTCGTTTTATAAAAGCAGGAATGCATACATAATAGATGAATCGCAACCGATTGAGATTTTTTTTAAACTCAGAGAAAATATTGAGCGGCTCGCGCTCGCTCAATATTTTTGTGAACTTGCCCTTGAAGTTGCCCCCGAATCTGACAATGCGGATGAATATTTAAGGCTTTTTTTAAACTCCTTGAGCTTGCTCTCTGGTGGGAAAAGACCTCAGCCGTTAATAAAAGCCGTGACGGAGCTAAGGCTCGTTTCAATTGCAGGTTATATGCCAAACCTGGTTGCCTGTGAGAATTGTGGCAAATACAAGGACAAGTTTATGTGTTTCGATATGCAAAACGGTCTGCTTCACTGCTCGGAATGTGATAATAACCAAAACACAACTCCTATAGGTATGGGCATTGTAACCGCAATGCGGCACATCTGCTTGAGTGAGTTTGAAAGAATTTATAGTTTTTCACTATCGAACGAAAACCTTGACGCTCTCTCATCAATAACCGAAAACTATCTAATGAATCAGATTGGCAGAGGTTTTAAAACCTTAAGTTTTTATAAACAGCTTTTGTAACGGAGAAACATATGAACATAAAAGAAAACAAACATTTTAAAGCACTTGAAATTGATAAAATTCTTGAAAGGCTGTGCGAATACACGGCCTGTGAAGATGCTCGAGAAATGATTTTTAATATAGAACCCCAAAGCTCTCTTGAAATGGCAGAAACTCTACTGGTGCAAACAAGAGATGCGCACATGATGCTCGCAAGGTTTGGCGGCCCCTCTTTCGGTGGGCTTAAAAACATAAACAATTCGCTTTCAAGAGCAGACGCAGGGAGCATTCTATCAATGCGTGAACTGCTCGACATTTCATCGGTTCTCAAAATAATTAGAGGCATTGAGCATTGGAGAAGCACCAATTCGGGTGTTGACACCGTGCTTGATGTTTTCTTTGGCGCTCTTTCACCTAATAAATATCTTGAGGATACTATCAACAATGCGATTATTTCTGAAGAGGAAATGGCAGATAATGCCTCTGCGGCTCTTTATGATATAAGGAGAAAGATCCGAATTCAAGAATCAAAAGTGCGCGAACAACTTGATAAGTTCACGCGCTCGCAAAAATATTCGAAATATTTGCAGGAGAACATTGTTACCCTGCGCAACGGTCGATATGTTATCCCTGTGAAAAGCGAACACAGGTCAAATGTACCCGGGCTTGTGCACGACACCTCGTCGAGCGGCTCAACAATATTTATTGAACCGATGCCCGTTGTTGAGGCGAACAACGAAATTAAAGTGCTTGAAAGCAAAGAACGGGAAGAAATCGAAAGAATTTTATACGAGCTTTCGGTCATGGCAGGTGGTTTCGCACAAAGCATTAAGTCAAGCTATGAATGTGCTGTCGAACTCAACGTGATTTTTGCAAAGGCGCATTTGGCATACGATATGAACGCAAGTGTACCCGAATTAAACAACGAAGGTAAAATTAACCTGAGGGCAGCAAGACACCCTTTAATAAACAAAGACGATGTTGTCCCTGTGGACATTTCATTGGGTGAGAGTTTTGACACGCTCGTTATCACCGGCCCTAACACGGGCGGTAAAACTGTTTCAATAAAAACAATCGGGCTTCTAACTTTGATGTCTATGTGCGGGCTGATGATACCCGCAAAGGACCAAAGCCATATTTCTGTTTTTGAGCATGTTTTAGCAGACATTGGCGATGAGCAATCCATTGAACAGTCACTATCTACTTTTTCATCGCATATGACAAATATAATTAGAATTATAGACAAAGCCAATGATAAAAGCCTTGTGCTTATTGATGAGCTCGGTGCAGGAACAGACCCAATTGAGGGTGCAGCGCTTGCAATGTCAGTGCTTGAAACTATAAATGCAAAGGGCGCAAAAATTGCGGCGACAACGCACTATGCAGAACTGAAAGCCTATGCGCTTGAAACCGATAGGGTTGAAAACGGTTGCTGCGATTTTGATATAAATACCCTTAAACCCACATACAAACTTTTAATCGGCGTGCCGGGGCGTTCAAACGCCTTTGCCATTTCCGAAAGGCTTGGCATGAACAAAAGCACAGTTGACAGGGCAAGGGAGCTTGTTAGCTCTCAAAATGTCATGTTTGAGGATGTTATCGATAAACTTGAGGAGAGTCGATTAAACCTTGAAAAAGAAAAAATGATTGCAGAAAAAATGACAACTCTCGCTAACTCAGAGCTTGAAAAAGCTAAGCAGGCAAAGGAAAAGGCCAATGCTTTGCGTGACAAGGAGTTTGAAAACGCAAAAGCTCAGGCTTTGAAAATTACTGAAAAAGCTAAGCGTGAAGCGTATGCACTCATGCAAGAACTTGAAAAGCTCAAAAAAGAAAAAGATAAAACAAATGATGTTGCTGCCCTTACAAAAAGGGCACGCGCGTCGATCAAACGCTCACTTGAGGCTGTTGATGCTGCCACAGACCCTGTGGTCGCCCCAATTGATTTTGATGAAGAATACACGCTACCACGCCCCCTAATGATTGGCGACACCGTTGTCGTTTTAGAGCTCGGCGGGCAGGCAGATGTTATTTCCCTGCCCGACAAAAGCAACATGGTCGAAGTGCAGGCAGGCATACTTAAAACAAGGGTTAAGCTTGAGGGTTTGAGACTCGTTGAGAGTCCCCAAAAAAGAACCGACACGGGTGGCAAGCGCAAAAAAAGCAATTTTGACAGTATTTCTACTATGGCCGCTCCAACAAAGCTTGATTTAAGAGGCATGACAGTTGACGATTGCATTATTGAGCTTGATAGATTTATTGATTCCGCTTTAAGAACAAGCATAAACGAATTCACAGTTGTGCATGGCAAAGGTACGGGCGCCCTGCGTTCGGCTGTTCAAAAATATTTAAGGACCTGCTCTTTTGTCAAAAGCCATCGGCTTGGAATTTTTGGTGAGGGTGAAGACGGGGTCACAATTGTCGAATTAAAATAAGAAAAATTACAAAACAAGGAGCGTTTTTTATGAAAAAGAACATTATCTCCCCATACAAATCTGTTGACTGGGATACTTGGGGAATCTACAAAGGAAGTCTACATACACACTCATCAGCAAGCGATAGTAAGGTCGATTTTAAGGATATGATTGAAGGTCATTACGAGCAAGGGTATGACGTGCTTGCAATGACAGACCACGGTGTTGTTAACAGAGGGTGGAATGTGCCACCACAAACAGTGCCGGTGCTCAAAATAATAAATATCTTTAACAAACCTACTCCGCTTTCAAATGAGCGTTATCTTGAAATCACAAACGGTACCGACAGGGGCGGCAGAGGCATGACTGATGTAAAACCCGCAATTGAGCTCAATGCCGCTGTTTTGAGAAAAAACCATGTGAACGGATTTTTTATCGACTATGGTCAAAACATCTGGGGCAAAGAGAACGATTTTGAAGGGCCTATTGCAGCAGTTGATAAACTTGGGGGAATTTCGTTTATAAATCACCCCGGTGATTGGATTAAAGCAAGCGGTGATATTTCAAGGGCACATGACCCGAAAAACATCAGCTTCTTTGCGGATCTTCTCAAAAGATATCACTCCTGTCTTGGTATAGAAATATTCAACAGAATAAACATACCCACAAATCATGACAGAGTGATTTGGGACAATCTTCTTCAATCACTTATCCCAACAGGCAGAAACGTTTGGGGGTTCTCAAACACTGACGCTCACACCTTAAGTGACATTGACACGAGCTTCAGTCTTTTTGCTATGCCTGAAAACAACTGTGAAAATGTTCGCACGGCTATGGAAAACGGCACATTCTTTGCTGTGAGCCGATACCCCAAATATGAATTACCTGCTGACTTTAAAGCGAAGGGCATTTACCCCTCAGTAACTCGAGTTGATGTTGACGAGCAGGAATGCACGATATCAATCGAAGGCAAAGACTATAGTGAAATTCAATGGGTTGCTAACGGCAAGATAATTGCAACAGGCAACACAATTAATATCAACGATTATGAGGAACAGATAACCTACTATGTTCGTGCGCAACTCCTCGGTGACGGCGGTGTTTGTTTAACTCAAGCCTTTATCGTTGACGACGGCACTCTTGAGGCTAACACATCAAAGTCTCGTTGACAGGGCGATTCACAAAACAAAAACACAAAGGCTTTTTGTAATATCGAGTGAATTAGGCGCTACAATAATATAATGTAATTAACACGTGGTGCTCTAATGCCTTCCGTAAATTATAAAAAAATATACAAATCCCCTTGCCTTTTATGGCAAGGGGATTCTTAAAATATTTGGTTAATTATTTACTTTTTGACACCCCATATTTTTGAGGCATATTCATTAATTGACCTGTCGGCGGCAAAACGGCCTGCCGATGCAATGTTCATGAGCGACATGCGATTCCAAACATCTTTATCCTTCCACAACTTTTCAGCCTTCGCCTGTGCCATTCGATAGTCTTCAAAATCTGCAAGAACCATATACGGGTCATGGTGAATAATTGTCGCGCCTATTTCGGGGAAACTCTTTGAGTCAATGCTGTTGTGATTAATGAAGTCAATCACTTTTCTTATGTCAGAATTGTTTGAATAAAAATCCATCGGAGAATAACCCTTGAGTCTTAGGCTTCTCACCTCGTCGGTGGTCATTCCAAAAATAATTATATTTTCATCACCGACGGCCTCGTGAATCTCGACATTAGCACCATCAAGAGTGCCTACAGTTATGGCTCCGTTGAGCATGAGCTTCATGTTGCCCGTGCCACTCGCCTCGGTGCCTGCAAGTGAAATCTGCTCACTTATTTCCGCCGCTGGCATAAGATTTTCTGCCATAGTTACATTGTAATCCTCAACATAGTAAATCTGCAAACGCCCCTTAACATCGGGGTCATTGTTTATCATGTTTGCCAAAGCACAAATAAAACTGATTATCTTTTTCGCCATGAAATAACCCGATGCCGCCTTAGCACCAAAAATATAGGTGTGAGGTGTAAAATCGCCACCCGGATTTTCTTTGATTGCAATATACTTTGAAAGAATATTAAGAGCGTTCATGTGTTGGCGCTTGTACTCATGCAAACGCTTCACTTGCACATCGAAAATGCTGTTCGTATCCAAAACAATACCTGAAGACTTTTTGACACTTGCAGCAAATCTTTCTTTGTTATTTTGTTTAATTTTTTCAAGCTCCGACAAGATTGATGCATCGTCGGCATATTTCTTTAGCTTTGAAAGCTCGCTTGCATCATAAACATATTTATCGCCTATCAATTCGCTTATCAGCGCAGAAAGCTCTGGGTTTGCCTGACAAAGCCAACGCCGGTGCGCAATTCCGTTTGTAACATTCTTAAATTTCTGCGGTGTTAGATTATAAAAATCATTAAAAACACTCTCTTTTAAAATGTTACTGTGAAGGGCCGACACACCGTTGACACTGTGGCAAGCTGCAACACAAAGGTTTGCCATTCTTATGACACCGTTTGACACTATTGCCATTCGCTCAACCCTGTCAGCGTCCTTTGTAGCCTCCCAAACGCTGCTACGGTAGCGGCTATCAATCTCTTTTGTTATTTGATATATACGAGGTAACAACCTCTTAAACAGGTCCACAGGCCAACATTCAAGCGCCTCTTTCATAACTGTATGGTTTGTGTATGCAAAGGTCGAGGTAACGATACGCCATGCATCGTCCCACCCATAGCCACACTCGTCAAGCAAAATTCTCATAAGCTCGGCAATTGCCATTGTAGGGTGTGTGTCATTAATATGAATTGCCACCTTTTCGGGCAAATTCTCGACCGAGGCGAATTGTCTCAAATGGTCCTTAACAATGTCTTGAATTGAAGCAGACACCAAAAAATATTGTTGTCTTAGCCTAAGGCTCTTGCCCTCTTGATGACTGTCTGCAGGATAGAGCACCTTGCTGATAACTTCTGCCATTGATTTTTCTTCAATCGCTCGGACATATTCACCCTGATTGAACATATCCATGTCAATGCCTGCAGGTGCCTTTGCACTCCACAGCCTTAAAACGCTGACGCCCTTCCCGTCCTTGCCGGCAACATACATGTCGTAAGGCACAGCCTTGACGACTTTACAATCGACAAGCTCGACGTGGTGATAGTGTTCGTCCCACTCATCTTCCACATAGCCTTCAAAGTTGATGTTATATGCACTGTTTTCGAGCGGAACAAGCCAAACATCACCACCTGGTAGCCAAAAATCAGGAAGCTCCGTTTGCCAACCGTCAACAAGTTTTTGCCTGAATATACCGTATTCATACAAGATTGAGTAACCCGTCGCAGGATACCCTTGAGTTGCAAGCCCGTCAAGATAACAAGCTGCCAACCTGCCCAACCCGCCGTTGCCAAGGCCTGCGTCAGGTTCGCAATCATAAAGATTTTCGACCTTTACTCCAAAATCTGAAAGTGCATCGTTAAAAACCTGCGATAGGTTGAGGTTAAAAAGAGTGTTTTTAAGGGAACGCCCCATTAAAAACTCCATGCAAAGGTAATAGACCTTTTTTGTGCCCTTTTGTTTTTTCTCGTCAAGAAAATCTTTTCGGCCTGCTCCTAGCATTTCTCTCAATATAATCGCAACCGCTTTATAAAAATGCTCATAAGTTGCCTCTTCGGGCCTTACACCCATATTATGAGACAACTTTGCTGTTATAAGCTCTTTCGCTCTTTTTTTAGATAGATTGTAATTCATGTTACTCCTCCAAAAACAACAATATTTATGCAAGATTCACAAATATTTTCTTTTTTTAAATAATTCTTTACAAAATCATATCATTTTTGTTGAAAAATTGCAAGGTTTTTCATGGTAAGGGAAAAAGCTGTGCAAGAGTATTTTAGTCAAAAATAAAAAATTTTGTACAATCCCCTTTTAACGGCTTGAATGATATAGTATAATGTTATTATTAAGTTTTTAAAAACTTTAGGATGCGGAGTGAAAATATAATGGAAAAAAACAGGGTTAAACTTTCAATTTACGGCAACGACTATTACATTACAACAGATAATGATGCCGATTATGTTGCGGAGTTGGGCCAAGAACTCGATGAAAAGGTAAGGCAACTGCTCAAAGAAAATCCCCGTCTTTCTATCACACAGGCGGCAGTTCTGAGCTCATTAGAATATGCTGACCTTGCAAAAAAATCAGAGCAAAGCGCTGAAAACCTTCGTTCACAGATTCAGGACTATCTGGAGGACGCAGCGAGAGCAAGAACGGACGCTGAAATCACAAGAAGAGAAGCGGAGAGGCTTAGCAAAGAGCTGTTGTCACTTCGTGCAAAGCATGGTGGCTAATGAACAACAAAATTAAAACTGAAATTCTTGCCCCGGCAGGAACATATGAATCACTTGTTGCCGCAGTCAGGTGCGGAGCTGATGCCGTTTATCTCGGTGGCAAGGATTTGAATGCCCGTGCAAAAGCAGATAACTTTGATAAAAATGAACTTGAGCAGGCTGTCGGTTATTGCCACGCAAGGGATGTTAAGCTTTACTTAACTCTCAACACAATTGTAAGCGACGATGAGCTTAAAACAGCGGTTTCAATAATAGAACATGCCTGCGCAATAGGTGTTGATGCACTTATTGTGCAGGATTTAGGGTTGGCGCACTTAGCTTTATCTATTGCGCCGGCTTTACCTTTGCATGCCTCAACTCAAATGTCAGTTCAAACACTCGAGGGTGTCAATGAACTTTATGAGTTAGGCTTTAAAAGAGTTGTGTTGCCAAGGGAAATTTCGGCTGATGAAATTCAAGAAATAAGCAATGGCAGTGACATTGAGCTTGAAATGTTTGTTCACGGCGCTCAATGTATGTCCTTGTCTGGGCAATGCTACATGAGCGCTATGCTCGGCTCACGCAGCGGAAATCGAGGGTTTTGCGCGCAACCATGTCGCCTACCTTTTTCGGTTGAAAATGGCACTGGTTATGATTTGAGTCTTAAAGATTTATCCCTGATAACAAATTTAAATGATAAGGCGTTTGATTGTGTCACATCTTTAAAAATTGAAGGTCGAATGAAAAGACCTGAATATGTTGCGGCGGCAGTTACCGCTTGCCGAAAGGCTCTTGAAAACGAGCTAAATGATGAAGATTTGTTTGACCTTAAAAGCGTTTTTTCTCGTTCAGGTTTTACTGACGGCTATTATCTTTCTAAAAGAGGCAAAGAAATGTTTGGCACAAGACAACACGAGGATGTTGTGGCGGCCAATCCTGTTTTTTCGCGTCTTGCAAAGCTATATGAAAAAGAACCACAAATTACAGGCATTGAGTTCGCTTTAACTTGCATACAGGGTGAGGCGCTTTCACTGTCAGCAAAAGCTAACGGAAAAAGTATTTTTGTATCTTCTGAAACAATTGTAGAAAAGGCATTAAATAAACCTATCACTAAACAGACTATTGAAAAACAGCTCAAGAAGTGCGGCGGCACAATGTTTTATACACAAGACATGGAAATCCTACTTGACGACGGAGTGAATGTTCCTGTTTCGGCTATAAATGCTTTAAGGCGGGAAGCGCTTGATGCTCTTGAGAAAAGGCTGGCTCAAACCGAGCCAATCCCCTTTTATGCTAACAACATTAAAACTTTAAAAGAGCACAAAGCAAAAAAAATGAAGCTTTATTGTCGTTTTGGCGATGTCTCTCAAATACCTGAAAATCTTGACAATATAGGCAAAATAACCGTTCCCCTTTCAACCTCAAGTAAAGAACTTGAAACCCTTTTATCTAAAGATTTGCAAGTATCGGTTGAAATCCCGAGAGGAATAATGGGAACAAGCGAAACAATAAAATCTCAAATTAAAAGAGCAAAGGAAGCGGGCGTTACCTCTTGTTGCGTGGGCACTCTTGACGGATTTAAATTAGCAAAAGACGAGGGAATGAAAACCCATGCCGGGTTTGGGATGAATATATATAACTCTCAATCCCTCGAATTTTTTAAAAACTTGGGTGCAGATGAGGCATTGATAAGCATTGAGTCCACTTTGCAACAAGCTACGACCTTTACGGGCGAACTGCCAAGAGGAATTATTGCTTACGGCTCAATCCCCTTAATGCTCACACGAAACTGCCCTAATAAAAACGCAAAGACTTGCGCACAATGCGATGGCAAAAGCTCTTTGACAGATAGAAAGGGAATCGTTTTCCCTATAACTTGCAATAACGGATTTTCCGAGGTTCTCAATTCCCGTCCGATTTATATGGCTGACAGGCTAAGGGAAATTCAAAACATGGACTTTATAACACTTTACTTTACGATTGAAACAAAAGCGGAGTGTCAAAGAATAATCGATTCTTTTCTGTCGGGCGAATCCCCTTCGGGTGAATTCACAAGGGGATTATATTATAGAGGTGTTTTATAAGCTTAAATTTTTAATGATAAAACTAAGAGACAAATATTTTTCGACAATTTAATGTTGCAATTCCAGAAAAAGCAGTTCACAATAGACATGTAAAAAATAACATATTAGTTATGGAGTGATTTTTTGAAAAAAGTTATTGCTATTATTATGGTTGTTTTATTCGCTTTTGCTGCGGTGCCATTTGGCAACGCGGGCAATGTTGTTGCAAATGCCGCTGAGTACAGCGGAACTTGGGGTTCAAACATATCATGGGCTTTGAGCGATTCTTCTGGGGTTTTGCAGGTTTCTGGAAACGGAGAAATGCTTGAGTCCCAAACAGATTACCCTTGGATGCAGCATGAGGCACTGATTAAAACCATCATCATTAAAAACGGGGTCACAAGCATTGCTGAACACGCCTTTAGTGGCTGTTCTAATTTGGCTAATGTCATAATTGATAACAGCGTACTATCCATAGGCAATCACGCATTCGAGCAAAGCCCTTCTTTGACAGATGTATCTTTAAAAGAAGGGCTTAAAATCATTGGCGAAAAGGCTTTTTACAGCTGTAGGTACTACACAGAAATTGTAATACCCGGCAGTGTGGATTCCATCGGAAGCAAAGCCTTTGGTTATGTTTATTTCCCTCCAGACACTTTTGTCTCTGCAGTTTATAAGCCTTTAGGCGACGATGAATATCGGCGCA
Organism: Clostridia bacterium; assembly: GCA_035647435.1. Taxonomy (GTDB): domain Bacteria; phylum Bacillota; class Clostridia; order Oscillospirales; family Acutalibacteraceae; genus JAAZFZ01. The sequence continues at coordinate 16,319 of DASRNM010000050.1, read as the reverse complement.
TTGACCTCGTTGCGCACTGCTATATCCCCTCTGCTGCCTTTGATTACGTGCAGGGCAACCGCTTATCTTATGTTGAATTGTATGACTATTCACTAGATATCAGTCAATCAACTGCAGAAATGCTAGTTGGGGGAACGCTACAGCTTTCAGCAAACATTTTCCCATTTATTACAAACTACGATAATATATATTGGGATTCAGAAAATGAAAACATCGCAACTGTTTCTGAAAACGGACTTGTCACCGCATTGCAAGCAGGCACGGTGGGTATTTGTGCAATTCACCAAGCAAGCGGTGTAAGTAAGTATTGTCAGATTATAATTACATATGCACCCGTTACGGGAGTATCCTTAAACTATTCATCTTATGATTTAAATGTCGGCGAAACAGTTACACTTGAACCTATCTTTTCACCGCCTGACGCATCAGATAAATCTGTAACATGGACCTCCAATAATACCGGCGTTGCCACCGTTAACGAAGGCACCGTTACAGCAGTTTCTGCCGGGACGGCTGAAATAATTATTCAAACAGTCTGCGGTGGGTTTACCGCCAACTGCACAATCACCGTTTCACAGCCTGTTTCGGGCGTGAGTTTGAACTATAATACTTGTTCCCTAAACCTTGGCGACACATTACAGCTCAGACAAACTGTTTTGCCTGCCACGGCATCAAACAAGGATGTTATATGGCGGTCAAGTGATAACAACGTAGCGTCTGTTGTCAATGGGCTTGTAACCGCAAACTCAGCCGGTACGGCAACAATCACAGTTGAAACTGTTGATGGTAATTACACCGCCGTTTGCACCATAACCGTTCTCGGCGAGGCATCACTGCAAATTGTTATTGATGAAGAGGATGTAGGCTCTGAAATCAAATACAAGGTTGCGTGGTGGAAATCATATAAAAATGAAAAGCTCTCGTTGGGGATTTTGGCTGAGGGCTTTGATGTTGAAGGTGCTGAAATAATATGGCTCTCTGACAATAAAAAGGTTGTTGTTGACCAAAACGGTGTTGTGAACAACACAGGAGCTTTGGCACGAAGTGCTAATATCAAAGTAGTCGCACTCGATGAAAACGGAAATATAATTGCCTCTGATGAAGTAAAGGTCATTATTTATAGATTCAGTATAGAACTTCTTTGGGTAAAATAGAACAAAACAAGACTTTCCCCGTAAAGCAAAAGCTTTACGGGGAATTTTATTTTACCTAATAACTTATCACCATTTAATGCTCACATCAAATCCGTTGACCGTAACTTCCATATCCGGCACTTGCTCGCTAACCGCACTCAAAAACAAATCTCTCATTTCCTCATTTTTGAACACAAGTGCTCCTTCAAGTGTCAGCTTCTCAGGTGCAACAATCGGCCCGCCTAGCTTAAACCCTGTCGCCCACCAGTGCTCCTCGAGTGGCCTGTCTAAATAAACATAGTCGCCTGTGTAGACCTTTATTGACATTGGCATCATATCATCGAAGTGGGCACAGTCGTAAAATTCTGTTTCGCGGCCTTGAGGTTTAGTGTATATTCCTATTTCTCCACCCCTTAAAAATGCGTTATAGCGCCCTTTCCAAAACTGATACATCCAGTCCTTGCCATCATAGGTGAATTTTATCCTTTCGGTAACATAGTCAAAGGTTAACCATTGTGCGGCAACATCATAAATCTCGCAAAAGCCAAAAGACCGCTGCCACGCTTTTCTTGCTGTATAAAACACAATGTTTTTAGCATCTAAATTGAAGCTTGAATCATATACACCCGTGTCATATTTGCCGAATATAAGCCTGTTTTCATCGTCAAAATAAACACCAGAAGGCACAATGTGGTGGTTGCCGTCGTTATCATAGTAATCAACAATAAATTCGAAATAAGGGTCATCTTGAGCAGGCGAAAGATAGGCAATGGTATTGTTCATTCCGTTAGACAATATTCTAATACCCTCAATTATTGTATAAATAACATCTGGAATATACTCTCTAACGATTTCTGCGATTTCGCCGCTGGTGTTTTCGCTTGATTTTTTCTCAATGTTCTTACTTACCGCTTGCGTTTTTTTGTTTTCTACCGCAGTAGATTGCGGGGCTTTTATGCTTTTTTCCGTAACACTAACCTCGCATGCACTTTTCAAATTGCATGTCTTTACTGTAACCTTTGTTATTTCCGCCGAATTGACTGTCAACGTTGCTGTTGAATAAAACATCGTGGCAAAAACAACAACAGTCATCGATGCAGACAAAATCCTTTTTAAAAACAAACACATTCCTCCATTGGCAAATTATTCTTTAATAATTAATATATCCATTTAGAGGCAGTCTTATGCTTTTAAGATAATTTTATTGTTACAATTTAAAGTTAAGGCAATACACCTTTTAATGATTAACAACGCTAACGCCAACTATAGGCGCATGCCGATTTAAATAAGATAAAGTTTTCAAATAGCAAAAACGCCCGACCGTTTAGTCGAGCGGTTACTATTCTTATTTTTTTACAAAAACTTTTTTCACCTTTAGGCTATCGCTGTCTTGTATTATTTGCCCCAGACCAAGAAATTCATTTTCGGGAGAGAAAGCTGTATATATTCCCGGCACATTTTCGATTTTAAGCCTTTCAATGTCAAGCTCACCGCCATTTCTGAAGCGGTTTGCTTGTGCTTGAGTCACAACAACTCTGCTGTAACTTTCAAGAGCTTTTTCAATCGGTATGACAACACTTTCAATCTCGCCGTTCTTGACCTTTTCTTCTAACTCGTTTAAAGAAAGACAATCTTCAATGTTAAAACCGTTTGCCGATGTTCTTTGCAGTTGTGTTAAAACAGCACCGCACCCCAAAGCATCGCCGATATCGTTTACAAGGGCTCTAATATATGTCCCTGATGAGCACTCCACGGTGATTTCGTATTCGCCGTTTTGCTCGTTATATGAATCAAATCGGGCGGAGTAAATCGTTACCCTGCGCTTTTCTCGCTCAACCTCAATGCCCTTCCTTGCAAGCTCATAGAGCCTTACACCGTCTTTTAGAACAGCTGAGTACATCGGTGGCAACTGTTCAATCTCGCCAACAAAGCCCTCCAGTGCAGTTTTAACAGCATTGCAGTCGGCCTTAATGTCAAACCTGTCAACAACCTTGCCTGTTATATCCAAAGTGTCGGTTTTGAAACCCAACACAAACTTTGCTCTGTATGTCTTGTCGTGCGACGGCAAATAGTCAATAAACCTTGTTGCTCCGCCGAGCACTACAGGCATAACACCCGTTGCCATAGGGTCAAGTGTTCCCGTGTGCCCTGCCTTTTTTTCATTGACAATACGGCGTACCTTTGCAATGGCTAAAAATGAGGTTATATCCTTTGGTTTATCGAGAAGAATTATACCTGTCATTTTTCTTCCTCGTTACATTCTGCTAAAATATGTTTTAATTCAAAACTTCTTTAATGTTATTAAGAAGTATCTGCTTCGCCTTTTCAATCGGTGCATCTATTTTGCACCCTGCGGCTCTAATGTGACCGCCACCATCCATTTTACGGCACAGCTGTGCCGCATCAACGGGCGGATGTGTCCTGACAGAAACCTTGACGCCCCCGTCCTCCTGCTCTCTTATTGTTGCGCCAACAAATACACCTTCAATTTGACGAGGCAAAGAGGATATTTTGTCGCATTCCCCTGAGTTAGAGCCAGTCTTTGAGAGCATTTCTTGCGTAACCGTCATAATTGCGCATCTATCGTCAAAATGCATCTCAAGCGTATCAAGTGCCAGTCTTTCAAGCTGTGCATATGATTTTGTTTTTGTTTCAAAAAACACTCTGTCAATTTCAGAGGTGTCTGCCCCTGCGTCAATCATAGCGGCGGCAATCCTATGCGAGCGAGAGGATGTGTTTGAGTACCTGAAGCACCCTGTATCTGTTGAAACCCCTGTATATATACAATCTGCAATGTATTTATCAATTTCAATATCCATCATGCAGATAATGTCATATATAATTTCAGCTGCTGCGGCAGATTTGGGGTCAATATAAGCCTTTTTAGCATAACCGGTGTTTGAGCTGTGATGGTCAATGCACAGATCAATCTTTTGAGAATAGAGTTTTTCAAATTCATCTCCCAAAAGCTTTTCATCCGCCACATCAACTGCCACTATAAATTCAGGATTAAAATCCTGTTGTTTAATGTGGTTAACGATAAAATTATAATCTTTAGGTATTGTGTCTCCACATTTGACGTTTGCGTTTTTACCCTTGTCTCTCAAAGCCTTGCACAATGCATAACCTGAGCCTAATGTATCACCGTCGGGGTGAGAGTGAGTCAATATCAAAATATTGTCCTTCTCATGCAAAAGCTCGACTACTTGAGTCAAATTAATTTTCATTATTATCATCCTTTTGCAAGTCGTTCAATTTCTGAACAATTTTCATGCCATGCTCGATTGAATCGTCTGCAATAAAACTAAGCTCCGGTGTTTTTCTCAGGCGCAAAGTATTGCCTATTTCACGCCTGATATAGCCCGTTGCGCTTTTCAAACCCTGAACCGCCTCTTTTGCGGATTCAATGCCTTCAATTGCACTCACATAGACTTTTGCAAATGAAAGGTCTGAACTTACCTCAACACTGACAATTGTCAACATCTTGCCCTTGAGTCTTGGGTCTTTCAGCTCCCTAATCACCGCTATAATCTCTCTTTTAATATCTTCGGAAACTCTGCCAACACGATAACCGGCCATAATTTAATTTGCTCCTTAAGTTTGTTTTAATCTCTGTATTCTTCGATTATGAAGGATTCGAAAATGTCGCCCTCTTTTATATCGTTGAATTTTTCAAGACTAATGCCGCACTCATACCCTTGTGCAACCTCTTTCACGTCGTCCTTGAATCGGCGAAGTGACGCTATTTCATCTTCTGTAATTACTACTCCGTCACGCACGACGCGGATTTTTGAGTTTCTTGAAACCTTTCCGCTCAAAACATGACAACCAGCTATGATACCGATAGCGGATATTTTAACAGTTTGTCTAACTTCTACCCTGCCTAGCTGCACTTCTCTGTATTTGGGAGCAAGCATGCCCTTGATGGCAGACTCGATTTCCTCAATACAGTCATATATAATGCGATAAAGTCGAATTTCGACACCATCACGCTCTGCGTTTTGTGCGGCAAGCGGGTCAGGTCTTACATTAAATCCAACAATGATTGCATTCGATGCATCTGCAAGCATAACATCAGATTCACTCACGGCACCTGCACCGAAATGAATTATACGTACTCTAACTTCATCATTTGACAGCTTTTCAAGGCTTTGTTTGACAGCTTCAGCTGAACCTTGCACGTCTGCCTTCACAATGATGTTCAAATCTTTCAACTCACCAGCTTGCAATGATTCAAAGAGATTCTCAAGAGTAACCTTCTCAAAGGATTTAAACTGCTCCTCTTTTGCTTCTCTCTTGCGCTGTTCAACAAGCTCGCGTGCCAATTTATCATCTGAAACGGCATTGAAAAAGTCACCTGCTTGTGGCAAATCGGTAAGCCCCATTATTTCAACGGGCACCGATGGGCCAGCCTCTTCGACCTTTTTGCCTCTTTCATCTGTCATAACACGAATACGACCTACTGCCGCACCTGCTACGACTGTATCACCTAGTTTGAGTGTTCCATTTTGCACAAGCAAGGTGGAAACGGGGCCTCTGCCCTTGTCAAGCTTAGCTTCGATAACAATCCCTTTTGCGGACCTGTTCGGGTTTGCCTTTAATTCCTTCATCTCTGAAACAAGAATTACTGATTCAAGAAGTTTATCTATATTCATGCCTGTCATTGCAGAAACAGGAACACAGATAATGTCACCGCCCCACTCCTCAGGCACAAGCTCATGCTCGGTCAATTGCTGCATTATTCTTTCAGGTGTAGCGCCTTCCTTATCCATTTTGTTGATTGCGACAATAATGTTTACCTCAGCTTCTTTAGCGTGGTTTATTGCCTCAATCGTCTGTGGCATTATTCCATCATCTGCTGCAACAACAAGCACCGCAACGTCAGTTGCCCTTGCGCCTCTTGCACGCATTGAAGTAAACGCTGCGTGACCAGGTGTGTCGAGGAAGGTTATTTTTTGACCCTTTATATCTACTCTATAAGCACCTATGTGTTGTGTGATTCCTCCTGCCTCTGTGGAGGTAACAGTCGTATTCCTTATTGCATCAAGCAATGAGGTTTTACCATGGTCAACGTGACCCATAACTACAACAACAGGGTCTCTAGTCTCCAAGTCACCGTCATCGTCCTCACTGTCATCAATTATTCTTTCCTCAATTGTAACAACAACTGCCTTTTCAACCTTTGCGCCAAGCTCCTGCGCCGCAATTGATGCTGTTTCAAAGTCAATTACATCATTCACGGTTACCATTTGCCCTAAAGCCATAATCTTTGCGATAACCTGTGCCGCTGTCATTTTTAACATTGCCGCAAGGTCGCTAACTGTAATTTCTTCAGGCAGCTTTAAGACCATCTGAGGTCTTTTTGCACGCTCCTCGGCAATTCTTCTTAATCTCTCGGCTTCTGTTTCTCTCTTTGGAGTTCTCATACCACGGCGTTTACGGTATTGCTGAGATCTTTGCTTAAATTTCTGTTTGCCACCTGCATTGAAATGCGGTTGGATTTTATTGATAGGTGCAATGTTTTCATATCTTTCGTTATACTTATCAAGCTCAACATTGCCCGCTCTCGTGTCGACTGTGCGAGTTTCTCCCTTTGTGCGTGACTGAACGATGGGTTTTTGAGGGTCGTTGACTTTTTCCTTTTTCTGGGGAGGGACCTGTTTCTTCTCGGAGGGTTTCGTCTCCTTGCTTTGCTTTTGTGTTTTCTTTACATCTGGAGTAGCTGATTTACCCTCACCCTTTTTGTCGTTTTTGGGTTGTACAGCCTTTGGTGCATCTTTCTTTTTCTCCTCGCCCGAGTCTGATTTCGCTGCTGTATTGAAATAATTATCAAAGCTTTCAACCTCGAACTGCTGGGTGTATGTGTCGAATATTATATCCAACTCATCCTCCACAAGTGCGGTCATATGCTTTTTGCCTTCATCGAAATATTTCGCAAGCAATTCAATTACTTGTGTGCTTTTGACATTAAAATCTTTTGCAACCTCATGTACCCTGTATTTATTAATCATATATACTTATTCCTCCCCTATCTTACTATTTAGAATTTCTAAAATTCTAATAGCAAACCCCTCATCGTTTATTGTTATGGCTCCGGCTTTTTTACCTAAAGCCATTTGTATTTCGCTCATAGAATATTTTGTGCGGATTACTTTCAATTTTCGTCTGCCATAATTTTCAGCTGCTTTTTCATACTCAAGCATTGCTCTTTCGGACAAGTCGCAGCATAGCAGACACAGCCTTGCTTTTTTATTTTTGATTGATGCAATACTTGCATCGTGCCCCATACTTATTCTACCCGCTTTTCTGCACATCCCAAGCATAGACAGCAATTTGTCATTCATTTTGCTCCAGCTCCCTCTCAATCTGTTCAAAAACATCTTCGGGTATTTGGCACTTGAACGCCTTTTCAAACCTCTTTGCCTTGCGTGCCTTTTTTACACAATTGATATCGCGGCAAACATATGCACCACGCCCCTGCTTCTTACCTGAAAGGTCAAGTGAAATTTCACCCTCGGGACTTTTGACAACTCTGACAAGCTCTTTTTTGGGCTTATCCCCATTGCAACCAGTGCATTTTCTCAAAGGCATTCGACGCTGTGGCATTGTATCAACCCCTTGCGCTTTTTTTATATATCTAAGTTCAGGGCAGCTTCAATCTGACCGTTCTCGGGCTTTATGTCAATTTTCCAGCCTGTTAGCTTGGCTGCTAATCTTGCGTTTTGACCCTTATTGCCAATTGCAAGTGAAAGCTGACCGTTAGGCACCGTTACACGGCAGGATCTTTCTGCCTCTGAAACAACCTCAACATCAATAACATCTGCTGGTGCAAGTGCTGAAGCTACAAACTCCTCTGGCACTTCGCTGTATCTGACTATATCAATTTTTTCGCCACAAAGCATATCAACAACCTTGCCTACTCTTGCCCCTCTCGGGCCTATGCATGCACCAACGGCGTCAACATCACTGTCGGAACTGTGAACAGCAATTTTTGTGCGCGAACCCGCCTCACGAGAAACAGCCATAATTTCAACGGTTCCGTCATATATTTCAGGAACCTCTGTTTCAAACAATCTTTTAACAAGACCAGGATGGGTACGGGAAACTATTGCTCGAGGGCCCTTTTTGCTGGACTCCTTGACCTCTGCGATGTAAACCTTAACAAGGTCACCCTCTTTAAAGCTCTCGTTTGGAATTTGTTCTGATTTCAAAAGAATTTCTTCTGCCCTGCCGATTAAGACAATTGCATCCCCTGATATCGGGTCAATTCTTTCAATTTTTGCCGTTACGATTTCTTGGTTGCGGCTTTGGAATTCTTCTCTTATTTGACCGTGTTCCGCCTCACGAATACCCTGTCTTAAAACATGCTTGCCCTTATCCGCCGCAATTCTGCTGACTTCTTTGGTCTCAAGCTCTATTTCTATTATATCGCCCGGGAGAGCATTCGGCTTATAGTGCTCTGCCTGCTCTTGGAGAATATCTGAAATTGGGTCTGATATTTCGGAAACAACGTTTTTTCGGACAAAAACCTTCATTGTTTCATCATCGGAATTTATTTCACAAAAAACTATATCTTTATTTCCATAGTCCCTTTTGACAGCTGTAACGATAGCTCTCTGAATACCGTCACAAAGCACGTCCATGGGAATACCCTTCTCTTTTGATAACAATTTTAAGGCACTAAAAAAATCTTTGTTCATTCTTCTAAACCAGTCCTTTCACCTTTTATATATCAAAATCGTCAAGCTTAATAAAGCTTGTTTCTTTTTTGTTAACACTCAATCCACTGCCGTCTTCAAGCCTGATTGTTACATTTCCGTTGTCATAATCTTCAAGCAGACCTGAAAATTCTCTTTTATCGTTGATTGGGCGAATTGTTTTGAGCTTAATTTTCTTGCCCTTACACATTTCAAAATGTGAATCTAACCTTAGCTCACGCTCAATCCCAGAACTTGAAACCTCAAGGTAGTAGCTTTGTTCTATAGGGTCCGCTTCGTCAAGAGGTTTATCTAGTTTTCTGCTCATATTTTCACAGTCGTCAATTGAAACGCCACCGTCTTTGTCAATGAAAATTCTTAAAAACCACGACACTCCTTCTTTCATAAAGCGAATGTCCCAAAGCTTCAAGCCAAGACTTTCGGCTATAGGTTCGGCTATTTCCCAAACCTTTGCGACGGTTGTACCTCCGCTACTGCTAGCCATATTAGTACCCCTTTTTGATAATTTTTAATTTTGATTTTTTGAATAGATAAACGAAAGAGCGGGTCGCCCCACTCCTTCAACATACATTCTTAATCCATCTGAAATATTGTAACACAACAAAGCCCATATTTCAATGATTTTATAAAAATATTATTTACTGCCTAACCTGACCAGAGCCATAGACAATGTATTTCTCACTTGTGAGGCTATCAAGCCCCAATGGGCCCCTTGCATGGAGTTTCTGAGTAGAAATACCGATTTCCGCTCCATATCCGAAAACGCCACCGTCGGTGAACCTTGTTGAAGCGTTTACATAGACGGCTGCTGCATCAATTCTCATCAAAAAACACTGTGCCGCCGTATAGTCGGAGGTGATAATACACTCACTATGCCCTGTTCCATGTTCGGAGATATGCTCAATAGCCTCATCTATATTATTAACCGTTTTTACAGCTATCGTATAATCCAAATATTCCCTGTCCCAATCGCTATCATCAGCTTTGAGTGCATCGGGCAAAATTGCACAAACACTTTCGTCGCCACGAATTTCAACATTTTCTTCGTCAAGCTTTGCTTTGATTGCAAGAAGTGCCATTTCTGCAATATCTTTATGCAAAAGCAAGCTTTCGCATGCATTACACACTGATGGACGTGAGGTTTTTGCGTTAAAGACAATGTCGGTGGCCATGTCAATATCTGCCGTGGCGTCAACATATATATGGCAATTCCCCGAACCCGTTTCTATAACGGGAACTGTGGAGTTTTCAACACATGCTTTTATAAGCCCGGCTCCGCCTCTTGGTATCAAAACATCTACATAGTCGTTCATTTTCATGAGCATGTTTGCGCTCTCTCGTGAAGTGTCGCTAACGAGTTGAATGCAGTCCTTTGGAAGACCTGCCTTTTCAATTGCATTTCGCATAGTTTCGGCAATTACCATGTTTGAATTTATAGCTTCTTTACCGCCTCTTAAAATAACAACATTTCCAGCTTTAAGGCAAAGGGCGGCAGCGTCTGCTGTAACATTCGGTCTCGCCTCGAAAATAACGGCAATAACACCTAAGGGAACGGTGATTTTTTCAATCCTTAACCCGTTCGGGCGAATTGAGCCTGATTTGACTTTGCCCACAGGGTCTTCTGCCGCAACTATTTCGATTATTCCGTCTGCCATGCCCTTAACTCTGTCCTCGTTTAGGCTCAATCTGTCAAGCATTGCCTTGGGCAAACCGTTTTGTTTCGCATTTTCAAGGTCAATTTTGTTTTTTTCAATTATTAGTTCGCTATTTTCAATCAACGCTTCGGCAACAGTTTGAAGTGCCTTGTTTTTAGCCTCTCCCGAAGAACAGGCAAGTACTTTTTCTGCTCTTTTTGCCATTTCGCCCATCTTTGTAAGCATTTCTTTCATAATAAAATCTCCTGTTCTTTTGAGTTATTAAATCTTTTTGCCGACAAACAGTGTGCCCATAGGTCTGCCGTCGAGCAATTTATATATATCTTTTGGGTTATTTCCGCTCATAACCACGGTATCTATTCCCGCCTCCATGGCAATCTGCGCAGCATGTAGCTTAGTCACCATTCCCCCTGTGCCCATACGGGTTCCTTTACCGCCTGCAAGTGAAAGAATTTTTTCATTTATATCCTCTACAATAGGTATCAGTGTTGCATCTTGGCATTCTTGCGGGTTTTTATTCATCAACCCTTCTGTATCAGTCAAGATAATAAGCGCATCTGCATTGATAAGCCTTGCGACTATTGCTGAAAGGCTGTCATTGTCGCCGAAAACTATTTCTTCAACAGCCACACTATCGTTTTCATTGACTATCGGAATTGCTCCGTAGTTAAAAAGCTTCTCGAATGTGTTTATAAGGTTTTGCCTGCGCTCATTGTTTTCAATGTCGCTTCTTGTAATCAAAAGCTGACCAACAGTGTGCCCATACTCTCCAAAAAACTTGTCATAAATAAACATCAATTCACATTGACCGATTGTAGCAACAGCTTGCTTTCCTGCCGTATCACTCGGTTTTTCTTTAAGACCGAGCTTGCCAACACCGACACCGATAGCGCCAGAAGTTACAAGCACAACCTCATGCCCCGAATTCTGCAAATCCGAAATCACCGAGACAAGCCTTGCTATTCTTCTAATATTTGTTTTGCCTGATTCATATATTAAGGTTGAGGTTCCAACCTTAATAACTATTCTTTTTGCATCCTGTATTCTTGCCATTTTCACAACCCTCTCATATTAGCCGTTAAACATACAGATTTCTTGCTATTTTACTAAAAACCTATAAACGGTTGTTGACTTAAATTTCTCCCCCGCCTTAAATGTGCACTGAGGAAAATCAGGCTGATTAGGAGTGTCAGGATAATACTGCGTTTCAAGGCATAGCCCGTCATGTTGCTCCATTGGCATCCCCTTTTTGCCCTCTCTACCGCTCAAAAAGTTGCCGCAATAAAGTTGCAATCCGGGCATATCCGTATATGTCTCCATCAAAATCCCGCTTTCAGGCGAATATAGCTCGGCGCACGCACCCTGCGTTTTGTTCAAGCAAAAATTATGATCATACCCTCTGCAATAGTTCAGCTGGTCAAAATCCGTTTTGATTTCCTTGCCTATAACCTTATCCTGTGTAAAATCAAACGGCGTTGACTTGACCTCACTCAACTCCCCTATGGGGATACTGTTCTCGTCAGTTGGTGTATAATAATTGGCATCTATTCTCAAAACATGATCAAGAATATTACCGTTTCCATATCCTTTAAGGTTGAAATATGCATGGTTTGTAAGGTTGATTATCGTAGTCTTATCAGCACTTGCACAATAATTTATAATCAATTCATTCTTATCACTCAAGGTGTATTCAGTGGTTATTTTCATGTTGCCAGGGAAACCATTTGAGCCGTCGGGGCTAAAAAACTCAAATATCAATGTGTTGTCGTTAACCTCTTCAACATCCCAAACCTCGTGCGAAAACTCCCCAGCACCGTGCAAACAAGTAATCCCTTTTTCGTTTTTGGTTAGATTATAAACCTTCCCGTCTATTTCAAAGCAAGCTCCTGCAATTCTGTTTGCGTAGCGACCGACACACATGCCTTGAAAGTCGGACCTTTCTAAAACACCCTCTAAATCATCAAATCCAAGCACGACGTCTCTATATTCATCGTTTTTATCAGGCATCAAAAGCCTATTCAAGGTTGCTCCATATGTAAGAATTTCCGCTTTTGCACCATTCTTATTCTCAATGGCGTAAGCGAACACCTCACTGCCATTAGCCAATGAACCGAAGACTTTTTTTGTTATACCCATTTAAATATCCCCCAAAACATATTCGTTTCAACTACAAACTCTAATTTAAGATTATTCAATCGTTTTCAAGATTTGCTGCATTACTTTATTGGCGGCATTCATTGCCGTACCCGAGCCCGAACCTGCATTCTCCGCAACCGCAACAACAGCATACGGCATATCGGAGCGGTTTGAAAAACCTACAAACCACGAATGCGGGTCACCGTTTTTGACCTCTGCCGTGCCTGTTTTTCCGCACATTTGGAGATTCTTAAACCTGCTGTCACCGTAATAGTTTTTCACATTCGAACGCATTAATTCTTTAAGCTCTTGAGCAGTTACGCTATTTATTTTTATGCTCACCGTACTTGAGCCGACAACCTTTTTCGTGCCATTCGGGGTTATAATGCTTTCCACAAAATAGGGCGTAACACCGTTACCATTATTTGCAATTGCTCCCATTATAACCATCATGCGGCAAGGGTTCACCAATGTTGTGAATTGCCCTATGCCTGCCCAGCCCAAATCGCAATCGGTTGCGTCGTCAACATTAAATGAACCCTTTGCTGTGTTGACGCCTCCAACCTTTAATGTATTGTTGAAACCGAAATCACTCACTGTTTGAGAGAGTCTTTCAGACCCAAGTAAAATAGCTATTTCTGCAAATGCCGAGTTGCAGGAAATATTCAATGCCCCCTCAAATTTTAACTTTCCGTGAGAATCACGGCATATAATGTCTCCGCTGTTCGTTTTATATTTACCGTCGCAATTAAATGTTCGGGTGTGAATGTCGGGAAGATTCTCTATCGCACACGCAGATGTGATAACTTTAAATATTGAGCCCGGCGTATATACACCTGATAAAAAGCGGTTAAGGTACACTCCTTCATATTTATCTAAACCATCTTCATTGATGTCCTTAGGCACATTTTTAGGGTCATAGGTCGGCGCCGAAACCATGCAAACTATTTCACCTGTCTTATAATTATATACCCCGATAGTACCCTTGTATTTACCAAGGGCTTTAAAAGCTGTTTTGCACGCTTGCGCATCTATTGTAAGCTTAATATCGTTGCCGACTCCGTTTTGTTTGAGCCTATAGACACCGTCTATGAAACTATACCCACTTAAAGTGGATTTGTATGCAGAATGAACACCCGCCGCAATGAAACCGGCAGTGTCACCGACTGTGTGGAGAGTCGCTTTTCTGATTTCATTATCAGAATTGAATATTCTTTCACCCTCAACAGTTTGTGCAAGAACTTTATCATTTCTGTCATATATAGCGCCTGCAGCAGCAAGCTCTCCGCCCGAATATATGTGCTTGTTTGCCCTATTAGATGACCATGTCTGGCCGTTAATTACAAAACCGTAAATCAAAAGCACAACACCTACTAAAAAGGCGATGATTAATAAATATAAAACATAACCCCTCTTAACAGCCTTATTCATTAAGCTCACCTCCGTTCATCCCCGCACTTTTAATAAAGCTTAAAAGTGCCCATGAACACAACATGCTAGAGCCACCACGGCTTATAAATGGGAATGTTACACCTGTTAAAGGCAACAAATCGGTAACCCCAAAAATGTTGAGCGAAAGTTGAAATATTAGCAATGATGCAGCAGAAACGGCAGCTATTGAATAAAATGTTGACCTTGCTTTTTTTGCACTTTTAACTGCATATATGCCAATTATAGCAAACACAAGCACCACGCTTATTGCGAGAATCAGACCCCACTCCTCACACAGCATACCGAAAACCAAATCTGTTGATGTGGCATAAACCTCGCGGAGCTTTCCGTTACCTATTCCCAGCCCAAACAATCCACCGCTTGAAGAATAAATCAAAACCCTTGTTTGTTGAAACCCTTTGCCGTTCATATCTTCCCAAATATGCCTGTATGTTGCGAATCTGTTTGCGACATACGGTTTGAAATATATTACCATTATTGCGCCCAAAAACGCCGCAGTGCTAACCATAGCAATTGTCCTCATATCGCCAGAACGCATAAAGGCTATGATTATAAATGTTGCAAAAAATATCAGTGCTGTGCCAAAATCCCTCATCAAGAACAACGCGCCGACACAAACGATTGCAAATATGACATACTTTGTGATGCTTTTTGTTGTCTGAAGTTTTTCAAGTGTGGCCGCACCAACAAATATGAATGCTATCTTTACAATTTCGGAGGGTTGAACCGAAACAGGGCCGATTGTAATCCAGTTGAGTGCACCTTTCACCGATTGAGCCATCGCTAGGTTAAGCGCCAATAAACCAACCGCCATGAATGCGACCGGCATTCTAAAATTCATTGCTGTTTGAGTGTTTTTTAAAAACCACAGCATAAAAAAATATGCGCATGAGCCGAGTACAATAGCTGCCAATTGTTTAAACGCATAGCCTGTATAGATGCTTGCGCAGACTACAAGACTTATGCCAGAAAGAAAAAATCCGATGACCTCAAGCTCTAATCCTTTTGTTTTAAAAACAGCCCTGTCCAATGCCAAAAAAATCCATTCATAGGCAATAAATGCTGCAAAATATAAAAGCAAATCTTTGTCTGCATTTGCACCCTTAAATATCACATTTGAGGAGGACGCAACTTGAAAAGCGGTCACAAAAAGCATTATCGGAATCCATCTGAATTTGTTGTTATCCCTTAAAACTGTTTTTGCCATAGGCGCCTCCCGTCTGACAGGTTAATGGCTTAACCCTAATCTACCTTATCTTCAATCTCATTTTGCTCACTGAGATTGCCTTTCATCCTTTTGTATACTATAAAGCCAATTATACTAAAAACCAGCGTTACCGCATAAATAATTATAGCCGCCGTCCAATTCTTTACGCCTAAGGCAGCACCACACATTGTTGAAGTTATAATTGCCGGTATTCTCGCAATCCCCGTGATTAAAAAGAACACCCACATTTTCATAGGAGTGAATCCAATCAAATATGTTATTATATCCTTTGGAGTGCCTGGTATTAAATATATAATAAACAACGTTACTCCAAGCTTTTTTGTGTTTTTCAAAAAGGTAAGTGACTCGATTTTTTCTTTCGATATAAACACTTGAACAATTTTATACCCGAAAAGTTTTGTAAGTATAACAATGACGATAGAGCCTATCCCCGTGCCCAACATGCACCATAGAAAACCCCACCAAGTGCCGAAAATATACCCT
This sequence comes from Clostridia bacterium, assembly GCA_035647435.1. Classification (GTDB taxonomy): domain Bacteria; phylum Bacillota; class Clostridia; order Oscillospirales; family Acutalibacteraceae; genus JAAZFZ01. The sequence continues at coordinate 514 of DASRNM010000050.1, read as the reverse complement.
GCACCGATTTCGAGCGGCTCAGCAGGTATGATTTTGATAACAGTCTGAAACGCCCTTATTGCTACGAATATAATCTCGCCCTTGTTCTTGTATTTAGAAAGCCACTCCCTGAACTCAACAGGGTCTGAAACAAGTTCCCAAAGCTCTTTGCCGTAAATCGTATAAATTACGGCAAAAGTGATAATCACCGCCAAAACACCTGTAATTACAATAATTTTACTTGCAAGATTTTCTTTGCTTTTTAATGACTTAATAAAATCCGTCATACCATTTTCTTCCTATTCAAATGTAAATATTTTCCCTGTCTGACTTAGATTATAATACCACATTTGTTTAAAAATAAAAAGCCCCTTGATTATAATCAAGGGGTTAATTTAAACATACCCTAAAAACTGAACAAAGCGGAAGTAAAATGCAAGGACCAAACATGACCAAGCAAATGGTCAAGCCCTCGACCTATTAGTACTGCCAAGCTAAACATGTCGCCATGCTTACACACGCAGCCTATCAACCT
>DASRNM010000049.1:0-5503 GCA_035647435.1 Clostridia bacterium | reverse complement strand
TCACTGTATTCTTTTGACAAAAAATCAAAGGCTCTTTTAACCGCAGGTAAAATATCCGTTGGCAAAAGAGATTTAAATTCAAAAACAGTTGAACGGCTCAAGATAGCGTTATATACATAAAAATAAGGGTTTTCGGTTGTTGAGGCTATTAAGGTTATCGAACCGTTTTCGATGTGTTCAAGAAGTGTTTGTTGTTGCTTTTTATTAAAATATTGGATCTCATCAAGGTACAAAAGCACACCGTTGAGCGCTATCATTGTATCAAGCTGTGAAACAACCGCCTTTATGTCTGCTGTTCCGGCAGTGGTGCCGTTGAGTTGGACAAAATGGCGGTTGGTTTGTTTTGCTATTATACTTGCAAGAGTTGTTTTGCCAACCCCTGATGGTCCATAAAAAATCAAGTTGGGAATTTGACCCGACAAGATGATGTTCCTCAAGGGTTTGTCTTTATTAAGCAGGTGGTGTTGACCTACCATATCTTCAATTTTTGTGGGTCTAATTCTTTGAGCGAGAGGTGCGGACATATTACCACCTACCAATCTTTTAATTTTGCATTACCCAAACATTAGAAGCATAAAGCCTGCCGCGACGGCAGAACCAATAACTCCTGCAACATTCGGGCCCATTGCGTGCATGAGAAGGAAGTTTGTTGGGTTAGCTTTTCTCCCCTCAACCTGAGCAACACGGGCCGCCATAGGAACAGCGGAAACCCCGGCTGCACCGATTAACGGGTTTATCTTGCCACCTGTGATGACATAAAGAAGCTTCCCGAAAAGGACTCCCCCGACTGTCGAGAACGCAAATGCAACAAGTCCAATTGCGATAATACCAAGTGTTTTAGGTTGTAGAAAGTCCTGCCCGTTAGCAGTCGCACCAACGGAGAGCCCCAACAGAATCGTAACAATGTTTGAAAGTGCGTTTTGAGCCACATCGCTGAGCCTTTCGACAACTCCACTCTCTCTGAAAAGGTTGCCGAGCATAAGCATTCCGATTAACGGAGCAACCGCTGGGAGCATTAATGTGCATAGAACAAGAACGACTATTGGGAATATTATCCTCTCGGTTTTGCCAACCTTTCTGAGCTGTTTCATTTTAACGGAACGCTCTTTTTTGGTTGTGAGCAGACGCATAATAGGTGGTTGAATCAGCGGTATCAACGCCATATATGAATATGCCGCAACCGCAATAGGAGCTAACAGGTTTGACGCTAATTTAGTCGCCAAGAATATTGCTGTCGGTCCGTCTGCACCGCCGATAATGGATATTGCTGCGGCCTCGTTTGGCAAATATCCCATCAAAATTGAAATAATAAATGCCGCATATATTCCTAACTGGGCGGCAGCGCCAAGGAGAAGACTGACAGGGTTGGAAATGAGCGGGCCAAAATCCGTCATTGCTCCCACCCCTAAAAAAATCAAGCACGGGAATATGCTGCTTTTTACGCCTGCGTATATAAGCCTGAGCACACCCGTATCATACCAACGAGCGCCCTCAATAATATTTGATGTATCCATCAACCCCGCCGGGTCTGCCATAAGACCTGTTCCGGGAAGATTGGCAAGTAGTATGCCAAAGGCGATGGGAAGTAATAAGAGGGGTTCAAATTTTTTGACAATTGCAAGGTACAACAAGGCAAAAGATACAAGTATCATTGTCGCCTCCTGCCACATTAAGGCAGAAAAACCTGACGACGCCCACAGTCCCTGCAATATTCCGATTAAATTCATTTAAGCACTCCTTAAATTACGGCAAGAACATCGTCTGTATTTACTGTTGAACCCTTGCTGACAAGAATTTGCTTTATAACCCCGTCATTAGGTGCAACAATATCATTTTCCATCTTCATTGCCTCTAGTATCATGATAACATCGCCTGCCTTAATCGATTCACCTTCCGACGCTGTGACGGAAATAATGTTGCCGGGCATTGGTGAAAGCACCTTCTCGCCTTCGGTTGAGGGTGCTGGTGCCACAACGGGAGCCTGTACAGGTTCGGGAGCTGCAACAGGTTCTGGGGTTGCAACAGGTTTCACTTTTTGCGCCGGCGCTGGTGCTGATATATCTTCAATGTTTGTAATTACGGCATCGGTCTTTTCAACCTTAACCTCATAATTTTTCCCATTGAGACTAATTACATATTTCATTATTGTCTGCCCTCCAATAGCTTAATTGATTTAAAGCTGAGTCTGTTGAGCGGAATCCCGCTTTCGTTGCTTACAATGGCCATTATGACAGCAGCACTCGCATCGTCAACATTAATAAAATCACAGCTTCCTCTTGAAACCATCGTGCCCGACTGAACCTTTTGCTCAACGGGCGCCTGTGAGCTTATTGTGTTGTCTTTATAGGCAGGTGCGTCAACTTTTTCATCTGACTTTCTGCCAAACATTCTGATAATTTTTGAAATAATCATAATAGCAACTGCGATAAGAGCCAACTCAAGCAAAACCACAAGGATGCCCGTGATTGAAACCATAAGAGCATCCGATAAGCCAAAGTTGCTTATATCGAGCATTTAATCCTCTCCTTCGACTATTTTAATTGAGTATGAAAATGTTCTCTTTGCTAGCTCTTCGCGTTTTTCAAAGAATGCCTCTGCCTGTGCAGGGAATGCGATATATGATAAAACATCTTCATCCGACTTTGCACGCTCACCCAAATATTCTCTTGCAGCCTGAACACCGGGTTCGAGCAGGTCGGCATAGCGCCCCTTTATAGGCTCCTCGTCTGCGAGAACTGTTTTGCGAAGCTCTTCGTCTATTTTGCCGGGAGCTCTACCATATTCGCCCTTTATATAATTCTTTACTTCCTTGGAAATATTTTTATACCTCTCGCCCGTGAGGACATTTACGGTTGCCTGAACACCAACCATTTGACTCATTGGGGTTACAAGTGGAGGATATCCCAGGTCCTTACGAACTCTGGGTGTTTCGGCAAGAACTTCGTCAAGCTTGTCCAGCTTGTTTTGTGCGGTTAGCTGTGATACAAGATTTGAAAGCATTCCGCCGGGTATTTGATATACTAAAGCATCAGTTTCTGTCCCCATTACAAGAGGATTAAGCTGACCGCTTTCAATAAATTGCCTGCTCAAGGGTTTGAAGAAATCGTTAATTTCTTTAACAACCTTGTCATTAAGCCCAACCTCATAACCCTGCTGACGAAAAGCATATGCGAGTGTTTCCGTCGGTGGCTGAGAAGTGCCGCCTGAAAAACTCGAAATAGCAGTATCAATAACATCTGCTCCTGCCTCAACAGCCTTTTGAAGCGAAAGCAACCCAAGCCCTGTTGTGCAGTGTGTATGAACAACTATCGGCAGTTTAACATTCTCTTTAAGATTCTTGACAAGGTCATAAGCCTCTTGCGGGCCCATAATGCCTGCCATATCTTTAATGCAAATCGAGTTCACGCCGAGTTTTTCCATCTCTTTTGCGGTTTTAATGTAGCTTTCAAGATTGTGTATCGGGCTAATTGTGAAACAGATTGCGCCTTGCGCATGCGCACCGCACTTGAGAGTTTCGTCAACAGCAACCTCAATGTTTCTTGTGTCATTGAGAGCATCGAAAATTCGAATAATATCAATGCCATTCTCAACACTTTTTCTTACAAAAAGCCTGACAACATCGTCGGGATAATGTTTGTACCCCAAAATGTTCTGCCCTCTCAAAAGCATCTGTAATTTTGTGTTCGGGCACGCTTTACGAATTTTTCTCAAGCGCTCCCAAGGGTCTTCATTCAAGTAACGAAGGCAGGAGTCAAAGGTTGCCCCACCCCAACACTCTATTGAATGATAGCCTGCTTTGTCCATTTTTGACAAAATAGGCAAAAAATCATCAAACGGCAATCGTGTCGCTATCAAAGACTGGTTAGCGTCCCTCAACACCGTTTCGGTAAACTTCACTTTCATTTGAAAGCCTCCTAAAACTGTAACTTATTTTCTATATATGAAGCGAGTTCGGAAATTGGCAATCTGATCTGTTCCATGCTATCCCTTTCACGCACGGTAACACATTTATCCTCGAGCGAATCAAAGTCAAATGTTACACAATACGGTGTACCTATTTCGTCTTGGCGACGGTAACGCTTGCCTATTGAACCTGCGTCATCATACTCGCACATAAACTTTTTTGAAAGGGTGGCGTAAATTTCCCTTGCACCCTCGTTTAATTTTTTTGACAGCGGAAGAATCGCCACTTTTATCGGAGCAAGTGCAGGGTGTAAGCGCAACACTATTCTCGTGTCGCCCTTTTCACTGTCAACAACCTCCTCATCATATGCATCGCACAAAAATGCGAGAGCAACTCTATCTGCGCCGAGTGAAGGCTCTACGACAAATGGCAAATATTTCTCCCCCGTTGTCTGGTCAAAATACTCCAGACTCTTACCTGATGTTTTTTGATGCTGTTTAAAGTCAAAATCCCTACGGCTTGCGACGCCCCATAATTCACCCCAACCGAACGGGAACATAAACTCAAAATCAGTTGTTGCGTTTGAATAGTGTGAGAGCTCCTCTTCATCATGGTCACGAAGGCGAATGTTTTCCGACTTCAAGCCAAGGGACAAAAGCCACTCATAGCAAAAGTTCTTCCAATAACTAAACCATTCAAGTTCAGTGCCGGGCTTGCAGAAAAACTCACATTCCATCTGCTCAAATTCTCTTGTTCTGAAAACAAAGTTTCCGGGTGTGATTTCATTTCTGAAACTTTTGCCGACTTGACAAACTCCGAACGGAATTTTTTTCCTTGTTGTTCTTTGAATGTTAGAAAAGTTCACAAATATTCCTTGAGCCGTTTCTGGTCTGAGGAATATTTCGTTTCTTGCATTCTCTGTAACTCCCTGAAACGTTTTAAACATAAGATTAAATTTGCGTATATCTGTAAAATTACTTGACCCACATCCTGGGCATACAACATTGTTTTTAGATATATATTCTGCCATTTGCTCAAGGCTCCAGCCTGAGGGGTTTGCACCCGTGGCCTCTATTAAATCGTCAGCTCTGTGGCGTGTTTTGCAACCCTTACAGTCCATCAACGGGTCGGAAAAACCCCCAACGTGCCCGGAAGCAACCCAGACTTGAGGATTCATCAGTATTGCGGAATCAAGGCCGACATTGTATGGGTTCTCTTGAACAAATTTCTGCCACCATGCGCGCTTGACATTGTTTTTGAACTCAACTCCCAATGGTCCGTAATCCCATGTGTTTGAGAGTCCGCCATAAATCTCACTGCCTGCGTATACAAAACCTCTACCTTTGCAGAGAGATACAATTTTTTCCATCGTTTTTTCAACATTCCCCAATATAAGCCAACACTCCCCAAATTATTAATTTACAAATATCATAGTTTAATATGCCGTAAAAGTCAATAGCAAACACTTATTAAATGATTTGCTCTAGCCATGTCATTTAAGAGTTTTTTGCAAATATTCAATGTCCTTTTCCAAAAGAATTATTTAGATTTATTATAGGTGTTTTTTTAGTTTTTATTGATAAAAGACAACGATATTAA
>DASRNM010000048.1:0-15551 GCA_035647435.1 Clostridia bacterium | reverse complement strand
GAATCTGATAATTTTTATATTATCTTCAATTTTTTGAAACGTTGCTTCAAGATAAGATTTTTCCATCTTGCAAATCCTTTCCTCCGACTATTATCTCATCGTACATGCCTACAAATTCATTTCTTTTACCGCTGTCAATTTTACTTTCAATTGCGCTCAAAACATAGTCGTTACTTGAATAGATAATATCAACCTTTCTGAACCTTACTATATTCCCGAGCTTTATGTAAACTCCTTTGTGCTCAACCTGTTTTTGTGTTTCAACAGCATCGTCGCTTTCGGTTATTATCGTTTCTTTGCTGACCCTAATCGCCGAGCTGTCAATTTTATAGCCTGTATGTTCATTGAGAACAATCTGAGCATTTTCTATTCTCATGTTAAGCGTTTGGGCGCTGACATTGTTGCTTGAAAAAACAACAACGCTGTTGCCATCGCTTGATGTGTTTATTGCCCGTATAGAAGCCTCAATTCTGCCTATTGAGCTTTGTGGAAAAATTATTTTAATATTTTTGCCAACCTCAATTTGTGAAGCTATGTTGTTTTCGACAACAACAACAATGTACCAATTATAGTCCTTTACTATTTTGCCGATTGCTCCTTTCGGAACTTGGCCTGCATTTATGAAAGCCGATTCAACATCTTTATAATCGAGTTTCGTCACATTATTATAATTGATAGTTTTTTCGTAACCGTCGGTTTTGCTTACAAAATAACCTGCAGATTCTGAAAAAATCTCCTGTGCGTTAATTGCCATTGATTTAAGTTCAGCTAATTTACTGCTCAACTCGCTAATTTTTGAACTAAAATCCACAGCTCCGCTGATAGATATTTCGCGGGCAGTCGCTTTATCTCTAAAGCTTTCGCAATATTCTGAATATTCGCTCAAATTGCCCGTATCAACTGAATTGAGCAAGCTTTTGAGTATTGAATAAACATCATCGTCAAACCCCTTAATGTTGACAGTGTTAAGATTTTTTTGACTGTTCAGCTGAGTATATCTCGATATCTTTTGCTCAACATCTTTTATCTCCGCATAAACAGAAGCGTCGTTTGAATTGCCACACATTACCGCAACGGGGTCATTAATCGCAACCCTTTCACCGTCGCCAACAAGAGAGGCTGAAATGCCCGTGCCACTTGCCGTGACATACTCTTCGTTGCGAACAATGTATGCCTTGACATCGTGCGTTTGCTCAAAAGTGTATTCAAAAGCAGTCTGTGTGTTTATCCTATCAACGCCTTGCTTGTAGATATCGTTAATCAAAAAAGCTGCAATCATAAGACCTGCCAATATCGAAAGCGAACGAAACAATATTCTTTTTTGCCTGTTCATGACGACCGCCTCAATTCAGTGTTTTTAAAATAACCTCAATAGATTCATCTAAAATTTCTTTATAGTCATATTCCGTCATTTCATCTACATATATTTTTTTCATATCAGGGTTTCGGTTAAACCATGTGAGCTGTCTTTTAGCATAGCGCCTTGTTTCCCTTTTAAGCTTTTCAGTACAATCCTCAAGGGAAGCTCCGTCATTAAAATAAGGCACGAGCTCTTTATAGCCTATTGCTTGACGGGCGGTGTTTTTAGAGCTGAGTTGTATGAAGCCCCTCGCCTCCTCAACTAGACCTTTTTCGAGCATTATATCAACTCTTTTGTTAATACGGTCATATAAAACCTGCCTGTCCTTGAAGGTTAAAAACAACATGCAGACGTTGTACGGTGACGGGTGGCGCCGTGACTTTTCAAGCTGTTCAGACATTGTGATACCTGTTGTGTAGTAGATTTCAAGCGCTCTGATAATTCTGCCTAAATTGTTTGGATGCAAATTACGAGCAGTTTCTTTGTCTATCTTATCAAGCTCATCAAGCAACACTTGTGCTCCTTGGGAATCCGCTTTTTCTCGAAGTTTTTCACGCAAGCTATAATCAGTTTTTGACTCAACGAACTGTATATTTTCAACCAATGAATTTATATATAACCCCGTGCCGCCTGCAAGTACGGGCAGCTTACCTTTTTGGTGTATTTTCTCAATACACTTTGTCGCCTGTTCGCAGTATTGAGCAACGCTGTATTTTTTGTCCGTCTCTAAAAAATCGATCATATGGTGCTTTATTCCATGCATTTCATCAAGAGTCGGCTTTGCGGTTGCAATATTCATGCCTTTATAAATCTGCATTGAATCTGCTGAAACAACCTCGCCGTTCAATTTCTTACAGATATCAACAGCAAGTTTTGTTTTACCCGAAGCTGTCGGGCCTGCTATAACAACAAGGGGGATTTTATTATACTCTGCCAAAACTTTTCTCCATTTCTTTGCGAGTCATTTCTATTATTACTGGCCTGCCGTGTGGGCAACATTTTATTTCAGGCATGCTTAAAAGCTTTTTAACAAAATGTTCAAGCTCATACCTTGAGGTAAAGTCTCCTGCTTTTATTGCAGCACGGCACGCTGTGGAGTGATATATCCAGTCGAGCTTTTTGGGGATAAGCTCTTGCCTGTTTTCAAGCAATTGCCCTGCAAGCTCCATAATAACCTGTGAAACATCTTCGCTTTCAAGCTCCATGGGGCATTCTTGAACAATAACCATGCCCGCTCCAAAATCTTGAACCTCGTAGCCTGCCTGACTGAGCAAATCCAAGTTTTCAAGCACTGCCGAATACTCATCTTTATTGAGAGTAACTGTAACAGGCGTGAGCATGAGCTGTTTTGAATTATCTTTTTCTCGTGCCCTTAACCTTTCAAAAATCATTCTTTCGTGTGCAGCGTGCTTGTCGATAACAAGCATGGATTGGTCAAGCTGCGCAAGTATATATGTTTTGAACGCTTCACCTATAACAATAACATCGTCAATGGACGCTTCGTTCTGTGCATTTGAATCATTTTGCTCGATTTCAACAGGCTCTTGAACGGTCGGTTCCTCTTTAGCCCTATCGTTAATCAGTGAGGGCAAATCGTCATCGGCCCGAATGTTTATTTTTTCGCTGTCGTTAAGTCTAAAAGATTTGTTTTGATTTATTGTTTCCTGTTTTGTGACAGGTATTTCCCTTGCTTTTGAATCTTTTGTACTAATTTCTTTGTCTGTTTCTTTTCTAAACTGTTCAGCTGATTGTTTTGACCAAAAATCTTTGCCTTTGCTGGGCAATTTAGTCTGCGAGGTGCTGTCAATCACATCAAAATATTGTTTAACAGCCGCTTTCGATAAATCAGCCTTTGGGCGTGAATAGACGCCTGTTATTGCGTTTTTGACTGCATAATATATCGCTTTAAAAATTTCTCTTTCATTTTCAAACCGTACTTCAATTTTTGCGGGGTGAACATTAACGTCAACAGTCTGCGGTGGGATATCTATATTGAGAACACATGCAGGGTGCTTGCCAACCATAACTGAATTTTTATATGCCTCGCCCAATGCAACTGAGCCTGTCCCCGTTTTCACAAGTCTGTTGTTGATGAAGAAGAACTGCATGCTTCTGTTAGGCCTTGAATTTGCAGGTTTTGAAACAAAGCCTTTGACTTTTACACCGTCGAGCGAATAATCAACAGGCACTAATGACTCCGAAAAGGCTTTGCCAAAAACAGAGTAGATTGTGCTTTTGAGGTCGCAACCCCCTTGAGTCATAAGCGTTTGCTTTCCGTCACGAATAAAGCTGAAACTAATTTCAGGGTGTGAAATTGCAAGCCTGTCCACCACACCTGCAACCGCATTCGCCTCAGAAACATCTTTTTTAAGAAATTTCATTCTTGCCGGCGTATTGTAGAATAAGTCTCTGACAACTATTGTTGTACCGATTGGGCAGCCTGCTTCTTCAAAAGCAGCTTCTTCGCCACCTAAAATCTTATATATAACGCCCGTATCATTCTTTTTTATTCTGGTTAAAACCTCAACATTTGAAACGGCGCATATTGAAGCGAGAGCTTCGCCTCTGAAGCCAAGTGTCAATATCGAATCTAAATCGTTTACATTGGATATCTTGCTCGTTGCATGACTTAAAAAAGCGTTTTTAATGTCAGCTGGTGAAATGCCGTAACCGTTATCAGTTATTCTTATGTATTTTATTCCACCGTTTTTAATTTCAACGGTTATACTCGTAGCGCCTGCGTCGATTGAGTTTTCAACAAGCTCCTTTACGACGGAGGCCGGGCGCTCAACAACCTCACCGGCCGCTATAAGCTCCGCTATTTGCTTTGGCAAAACATTTATTTTTGGCATTGAACTCCCCCCCTTATTTTAATGTTTTTCAGCAAGTTTTGAAAACTCATAAAGCAATGTCAATGCTTCAATGGGTGTCAAGGTATTGACATCAAGAGTCTTTATTTGTTCAATCAACTCGTTATTCGCATTTGATGCAAAAGATATTTGAGTGTCGTCGAGGTCTTCGTCTAGCGAACTAACAGTAGTTGTTACTGGCCCTCCACTTTGAGATTCAAGGCTTTTTAAAACCTTTTTGGCCCTGTTTACAACTGACGACGGCACACCTGCAAGCTTTGCGACTTCGATACCGTAGCTCCCGTCCGCTCCACCTCTGACAATTCTTCTCAAAAACGTGATATCATCGCCACGCTTTTTAACCGCTATGTTGTAATTCTTAACCCCTTCAATCTGCTCCTCAAGCTCCGTTAGCTCATGATAGTGTGTTGCAAAAAGAGTTTTTGCTCCAAGCTTTTTCTTATCTGCAGCATATTCTAAAACGGCTCTTGCTATGCTCATTCCGTCAAAAGTTGAAGTTCCTCTACCGATTTCATCAAAAACAATTAAGCTCTTTTGCGTTGCATTTTTGAGTATCTGTGCAACCTCGCTCATTTCAACCATAAAGGTTGATTGACCCGATGCCAAATCGTCTGATGCACCAACACGGGTAAATATACTATCAACAATGCCTATTGTTGCGTTTTTCGCTGGCACAAAGCTTCCTATCTGAGCCATTAGTGTTATCAATGCAACCTGACGCATATACGTCGACTTACCTGCCATGTTCGGGCCTGTAATTATTACGCAACGGTTTTCATCGCAATCAATCAAAGTGTCATTAGGCACAAACGGGGCATCTTTGAGCATAAGCTCAACAACAGGGTGCCTACCGTCTGTTATATGCAATTCGTCACTGTCAACCATGTCAGGCCTGTAATAGCTGTTTGTAGCGGCAACGTGCGCAAAGGAGCAAAGCACATCAAGAGCCGCAACTGCTTGAGCGGTTGTTTGAATTCTGTAAAGATGTTCACCAGTTTTTTGCCTGATTTCGTTAAAGATTTCATATTCAAGCCCAACAATTCTCTCTTGTGCGCCCAAAACCTTAGCTTCAAGGTCTTTTAATTCTTGCGTTATGTACCTTTCACAATTTGTCAAGGTCTGTTTTCTTATGTATTCCTCAGGCACTAATTCCTTATAGGAGTTTAGCACCTCTATATAATATCCGAAAACTCGGTTATATCCTATTTTAAGCTTTTTTATTCCCGTTCTTTCTTGCTCTTGTGCTTGTATTGATGCTATAAAGCCCTTGCCGTCATTGACAATCTCTCTAAAACTGTCAAGCCGAGCGTTAAAGCCTTTTTTAATCATACCACCCTCACGAACGGAGAAAGGTGGCTCATCGACAATGGCATCGTCTATCAGCTTAGCCACATCATCAAGAGTGTCAATTTCATCATATATGTTTTTAAGTAATTCTGATTTACATTGCTCAATCCCGAATTTTAATTGTGGGAGCCATTTGATTGCACATGACAGCGCCTTTAGCTCCTTTGCGTTTGCAGTTGCATAAACAACTCTCGTCAACAGCCTTTCCATATCAAAAATCTCGTTAAGCGATATCATAAGGTCTTGCCTTAAAACGGATTGGTTGTAAAGCTCTTCAACCGCATTGTGTCGCTTTGTAATTTGAGCAAGGTTTACAAGCGGCTGTTCTGTCCAACTTCTAATGAGCCTTTTACCCATAGGTGTTTTTGTTTTGTCAAGCACCCAAAGCAAAGAACCCCTTTTTTCACGACTGCGCAAGGTTTCACAAAGCTCGAGGTTCCTGCGTGAGGAAACATCAAGCTTCATGAATTGCGACTCGTTGTAAAAGTTAATTTCTTTAATGTTTTGTAAATCAGTTTTTTGAACATCTGAAAGGTAATGCAGTGCCGCACCTAATGCACAAACAGCCTCACAGCTATTATTGAGCCCTAACGCCTGCAAAGATTCTGCTTCGAAATAATTTAAGACATTTTCTTCACATTTTTCACAAAGAAAAATCTCGTTCGGCAAGCTTTCAATAGATGCTCCTAAGTTATTAAGAATAAACGCCTTGACTCTTTCGAGATTTGCGCACTCTATGTTGATTAGAATCTCTTTGGGGCAAAAACGCCCCAATTCGTTAATGAGTTTTGCTTCAATGTCACCGCTATCGTCAAGTTCGGTGAGATGCACTGCGCCCGTTGAAACATCAGTAAAGCAAATTCCTGCTTTCTTATTCATATAAAAAATGCTGGATAAAAAGTTGTTTTTTGATTCATCAAGCATATCTCTTTCAATAACAGTACCGGGCGTTACCACCCTTACAACACCACGCTTGACAATCCCTTTTGCGGTTGCAGGGTCTTCCATTTGTTCGCATATTGCCACCTTATATCCCCTTGAGACAAGCTTTGCAATGTAGGAGTCGGCACTGTGGAACGGCACACCGCACATGGGCGCTCGCTCCTCTTGCCCGCAATCCCTTCCCGTCAAAACGAGCTCCAGCTCCCTTGAGGCAACCTTGGCGTCCTCAAAGAACATTTCATAGAAGTCGCCCAGACGGTACATCAAAATTGCATCTTTATAGTCTTTTTTTATTTCAAAATACTGCCTCATCATAGGGGTTAAGCCGACCATTAATTTCACCTCAGAGTTTTTAAAAATCCTTATTAGTTGCAGCCTGAGCAACCGTCGCAAGAGTCTGCACAATCTTGTTGTTCTGCTTCAACGTCACATACATCCGGGTTATCACCTAAAGCACAGCGTGAAAGCATGCCTGTTATTTTTTTCATGAGCGTGTCCATTTCTTCCATTGCGGACTCATATCTCTGCATATTCTCGTTGTCTTTAACTTTTTGATAAATGCCTTGGAACTCCTCATCATATGCGCTGAGTTTCTGCTCGTTTTTGTCTTCTTTTGCTGCCTCTGACTGATATGACATATGAACAAGCTGAATTCTGTTAATCATTTCCATCAATTCACTGTCTGCCTCGTTAGCTTTGTTTGCAGCCTGCAGGTTTGCAAAACGCTCATCTTTCTGAATAGCCTTGCCTAGTTCTCTGGTCATTTCGATTAAATCCATTGTTTTTCTCCTTTATATTTGAAATTTTTGCTTAACTATTTTAAAAGCTCTCCTTTGAGCATCCATGTCAGTGTCTTTGCTACCTTCACGTTTTGGAATGTTCCGATAACATCCCTTTCTGCCGGGAATTCAATGATGACATTGCCTTGTGTTCTGCCGCTTATTATGCCTTGCTTGCTCTCGTTTTCACAAAGCACTCTATAAGTTTTATCATTCATTGACGCTGTTCTTGTTGCCGCAATTTTCTCTTGCAAATTTAAAAGCTCTTGGAACCATTTACCCTTTTCTTCTCTGCTCACAGGGTCATGCATTTTCGCCGCCCTTGTGCCCTCTCTGGGTGAAAAAATAAATGTGAAAAGCGAAGTAAACTCCGCCTGTTCAACAAGCGAAAGGGTGTCGCAAAACTCCTCATAAGTTTCACCTGGGAAGCCGACAATAACATCACTTGTGAAAGATATATTTGGCATAACCTTTCTGCCATATTCAATAAGCTCAAGGTATTTCTCCCTCGTGTATCGTCTGTTCATTTCTTTGAGCACTCTGTTGTTGCCGCTCTGAAACGGCAAATGTAAATGCTTTGCAACTTTCTCGGATTGCGCCATTGTGTCAAGAAGTTCATGGGTACAGTCATTAGGGTTTGAGGTCATAAAACGGATAATAAAATCACCGTCTATTTTATTCATCTCCCTCAATATTGAAGAAAAGTTAACCCCTTCTCCGATATCGTTGCCGTATGAATTAACATTTTGCCCTAAAAGTGTAATTTCTTTATATCCCGATAATACAAGGTCTTTTGCTTCGTTTATAATCGTTTGCAGATCACGGCTTCTTTCACGCCCTCTAACATAAGGGACTATGCAATAGCTGCAAAAGTTATTGCAACCGTACATTATAGGCAACCACGCTTTAAAATGATTGTCTCTTGCAACAGGTATTCCCTCAGCTATTTTGCCGTCGGATTCGGGCAGTTCGTATATGTTTTTGCCACCACACAAGGTTTTATAAACAAATTCGGGCAACTTATGCAAAACATGTGTCCCGAAAACAAGGTCAACATAGGGGTAGCTTTTTTTGATTTTTTGCGCAATGTGATTTTGCTGCATCATGCAACCGCAAAGTGCTATTTTTAATTTCGGGTTTGAAGTTTTGTATTTTTTAATAGCTCCTACATTTCCAAAAACCCTATCTTGAGCACGCTCACGAATTGCACAGGTGTTATACAAAATCAAATCAGCTTTTTTTAAATCTTCAGTCATAGAATAGCCCATTTCTAAGAGCATACCCTTGAGCCTTTCGCTGTCTGCAACATTTTCTTGGCACCCATAGGTGTGAACAAATGCATGAGGTGTTTGGGGCTCGTATCTTGTGCTTAAAACCGTTTTCACAAGTTGCATATATTCTCTCTGCTTGTCCATTTCATCGGGCGGAACCAAACAGATTTTATTGTTTGTTTCAGTTGACAAATTCTCTACCTCCGAAGCTTGGGAAAGTAACACAAATCCATAACATACTTTTATTCCATGCTAATAATTATACATTAAATTATTTTACTACATAACCGTCATTTTAACAAGTCAAAACCCGTAAAATTTTATAATTTCGGTTTGCAAAGCTATGAATTATATGATATATTTTTTATGTTATATTGTATTATTAAAAATAAGTGAGGGTAAATAATGGGTAAGATTTTGGTGCTTACCGAAAAGCCGTCTGTTGCAAGAGACATTGCAAAAGTCCTCGGTTGTCGTCAAAAAGGCACAGGCTGTTTAATCGGCTCAAAATATATAATCACATGGGCTCTCGGCCATCTAGTTACGCTTGCAGGGCCAGAGGTTTATGATAAAAAATACTCTTCATGGCGGCTTGAGGATTTGCCTATGCTGCCAAAAAAAATGAAGCTTGTTGTTATAAGTCAAACGAGAAAACAATACAACGCAGTCTATTCGCTCATGCGCAGAAATGATATTGACGAATTAATTGTCGCCACAGACGCAGGCCGTGAGGGTGAGTTGGTCGCGAGGTGGATAATGATAAAAGCAGGTTGGAAAAAACCTGCAAAACGCCTTTGGATTTCTTCACAGACAGATAAATCCATAAAAGAAGGCTTTGCAAACCTCAAACCGTTAGGTAATTATGATAACCTTTTTAAATCTGCACAGGCACGGTCGCAAGCGGATTGGTTGGTCGGGTTGAATGTAACAAGGGCACTCACTTGCAAGCACAATGCACAGCTTTCTGCAGGCAGAGTTCAGACCCCTACTCTTTCGCTGATTGCAAGCAGAGAAGAAGAAATTAGAAGATTTGTGCCTAAAGACTATTTTACAGTTGTGGCACAATTCAACGGGTTTAAGGCAACATACAGAGATTCAAAAAATCAAGCGAAAATTTTTGATAAAGCAACGGCGGAGTCAATTGCAAAATCTGTCAATGGAAAACCGGGAACACTCGTACAGGTTAAAAAAGAATATCGCTTCAATTCTCCCCCTGCCGCATATGACTTGACTGAACTGCAAAGGGACGCTAATAAAAGGTTTTCATATTCAGCAAAACAGACACTTTCAATTATGCAGAGCCTTTATGAGCACAAAAAGCTTTTGACATACCCGAGAACGGATTCAAGGTACATCACCGATGATATTGTCGCAACCATACCTGAAAGGCTCAAAAGCATCGCTGTGGGCCCATATAGAGAAATGGCAAATAAGATTCTAAGAGGAAAGCTGCGCACAAAATATATTGTAAACAGTGCAAAGGTTTCTGACCATCACGCAATAATACCTACCGAGCAGTTTGTTGAGCTTTCAAAACTCACAAACGAAGAGCGAAACATATACGATTTAGTAGTAAAGCGTTTTTTGGCTGTTTTGAGTGAGCCGTTTGAATATGAAGAGGTTAAGGTCAAAATAGATATAGACAAACACAGCTTTTATGCTAAAGGCAAAACCGTCAAAAGCATTGGGTGGAAATCTGTTTACGGCGCTGTTGAGGACGAAGACGACGGTGAGTTGAGCTCACAGCAATTACCCACTCTCAAACAAGGTGAAAAGGTAACTTTAAAAAGTTGCAATGCAGTTTCGGGTAAAACAAAACCACCTGGAAGATACACTGAGGCAACTTTGCTCACGGCTATGGAAAACCCCTCACAACAAATAGATGACAGCAAGCTTCGCAAAATTATTGAAACCACAACCGGTCTTGGCACATCTGCAACAAGAGCTGATATAATCGAAAAGCTTTTTGACTCGTTTTATATAGAGCGTCGGGGCAAGGAAATACACCCGACATCTAAAGGCAAGCAACTTATAGGCATTGTACCAAACGATTTGAAGTCTGCCGAATTAACAGCAAAGTGGGAGCAACAACTGCAACTAATTTCAAAAGGCAAAGTTGACAGCGAAGATTTTGTCTCTGACATGAGAGGCTATGCTACCCATTTAGTTAAGAGTGTCATTGCGGACAGCCGTGTCTACACGCACGATAACATGACAAGAGAAAAGTGCCCCGAATGTGATAAGTACCTTCTTGACGTCAACGGCAAGAGAGGCAGAATGTTTATTTGCCCTGATAGGGACTGTGGATTCAGAAAAAGCATTAGTGTGCTTACGAATGCCCGTTGCCCGAATTGCCATAAAAAACTTGAAATGCGTGGTGAAGGTGATAAAAAAACCTTTTTCTGCGCTTGTGGTCACAGAGAAAAACTCACTGACTTTGAAAAACGCAAATCTGTTTCCGGCGCAGGCAAGCGTGATGTTCAAAAATATATGCAACAGCAAAAAAGCCAAGAAAAACCGAGCAACAGCGCATTAGCTGACCAACTTGCGAAATGGATGGAGGAAAACAAATGAAGAAAATGTTTTCTACCGCACTTGTGACCGTGCTGGTAGCTTGCATAATTTTTTCATCTTGCTCACGGGACACGGGGTTGGATAAAAGCTTTGTGTTCCCTATAGATTCAGACCCCGTATGCCTTGACCCTCAAATAGCTCAAGGCAATGCGGCGGAGATTGTTATCAACAACACCTTTGAAGGTCTTGTCATACTCAATGAAAACGGTGAAATCACGCAGGGTGTAGCTGTTAACTGGTCAATTTCTGGCGACGGACTGACATACACCTTTGAGCTAAGACAAAACGCTCAGTGGAATCTTAAAAAAAGCCATTCTGATATTTTAGGTGAAGATTACAAGGATAGTTTTAATACAAAGGTTACAGCCCATGATTTTGTTTTTGCTTTCAGACGAACACTTAACCCAACAACAAAATCAAAAAATGCTTCTTTACTTTATAATGTTAAAAACGCTAAAATGGTTCATCAGGGCGATATAGAAGTTTCAGCACTCGGAGTGAAAGCAATCAACGACACCAAGCTTGAAATATGTCTTGAAAACAAAAGCACTGACTTTTTATATACTTTAATAACACCTGCATGTATGCCCTGCAATGAAGAGTTTTTCAATGCAACAAAAGGCAAGTACGGCATCGACGTTAAATACATTCTATGCAATGGTCCGTTTTATGTTTCAAGGTGGGCGCAGGATTCATCGCTTTTCATTAAAAGAAACGACAGCTATTCGGGCAACAGTGTTGTTTTCCCCTCATCAGTGAGTTTTATGGTGAACGAAAACAGAGTTGCGGCAGTTGAGAACATACTTCAAGGCTCGTATTCTGCTTCACCTGTCCTGCAAGAATACGCTTCAACCCTACTTAAAAATGATAAAATCACTGTAACTGAACACAAAAACACTGTTTGGGGTTTTGCTTTCAACTGTCAAAGCCCCGAGTTTCAAAACATGAATATTCGACTTGCTCTTTGCCATGCAATTGACAGTTCTGCAATTGACGTGCCCGAAACACATTATAAGGCAAAAGGTATTGTGCCTGAATGCTGTACAGTTGGGGATTTGAATTTCAGGGATACAACAGATAACGTTAAATTTGTTGAATGCAATGAAAACAAGGCAAAGGATTTTATGGCAAAGGGTCTTGAACAGCTTGAAGACGATTCTGTTGACGCTGTCCTTTTGTGCTCACCCGAGCATGAGCAACTCATGCGAAAGCTTTTGCAAAAATGGCAGGAAGTTTTCGGCCTTTCGATGAATGTTTCAATTGAGGTGCTTGAAATCTCCAATCTTAAAAGCAGGGTTAAAGGTTTAGATTATGAGTTGGCATTTTACCCTGTTACCGCCAATGACAGCTTAACCGCTAACTTTTTAAAAAGCTTTACATCACATAACCCAAACAATGTTTTTGGGTACGGATCCCAGATATATGACTCATTGTTAGACAAAATTCCCACTGTGAGCAATTTGCTTCAAGCTGCACAGGGTTGCGCTCAAGCAGAGGCTCACCTAATACAAAACGGTGTCATGTACCCTGTTTTTTCTCAATCAAGTTATTTTGCACTTGCACAGGGCGTCTCGGGAATTTATCCTCACCCTGAGGGTAATAATGTAAGCTTTATCAAGGCTATGAGGAAAGATTAATGAAGTCAAAACTTAAAAAAAATAAAAAGATCAGGGCTTATATCTGTGCTTTTTCTTGGATTTTTGTTTTAGCTTTTATGGCTTTTGTCTTCTTTTTATCAAGTCAAGAGGGCACAGTTTCAGAGGAATTAAGTCAAGGCTTTCTAATAAGAATATCCACGCTAATCGGTGATACAATTGGGCACAACCTTTTAAGAAAAACCGCTCATGCGGCAGAATATTTTATACTCTCGGTTCTCGTTTCCAACGCTTTTTTATTGTCTTTTTCTCGGGCAAGACCTTTTCTTTCATATTTTGTCTGCTTAGCATACTCAATAACAGATGAAATACACCAATATTTCATACCCGGAAGGGCTTGCAGAGTTTTTGATATTTTTGTCGATAGTATCGGTTCAATTTTTGGCATAATCGTATTTATGCTGCTCTTGTTTGCTATTTCAAAAATCAAGGGCAAAACAAAACAATAATGGATAAAACACAAAGTGCAAGAGATGCAAATCTCCTGCACTTTTTTATTGCAATGATATAATTCAAATTTTAAAATTCGTATTCACCACTCTGAATATTCTTTGTCTTGCCGTCTATATATATTGTTGCTGTGCATCCTTCAGGGACAGTAAAAAAGTATTTAACAACACCGTCTTCTCTGCTCCACGAAGATTTAACCGCTCCGTAATTTGAAACAATGCAGCCTCTTGCAAAGTTAATTCTTTCATCTGTAACAGGTCTAAAAATAATGTGTTTAAAACCGGGAGCATTCTCATCAATGTTTATACCACACATTACGCCGTACAGCCAGTCGGCAACGGCTCCATAGGCATAATGATTAAAGGAATTCATTGAATCGCTCCACATTGTGCCGTCAGGTCTCATTCCGTCCCAATGCTCCCAAACAGTTGTTGCACCTTGGGTTACAGGATATAGCCATGAGGGGTATTCTTCTCTTAACAGCAAATCATATGCAGTTTTTTCGTAACCGTTTTCAGACAGAGTATGAAGCAAATAAGGTGTGCTTAAAAAACCTGTTTTTAAGTGCCCACACTCATTTATAAGCTCATTTAATTGGTCTGCCACCACCTGTTTGTTGTTGGACAAATCAAAATAGATTGTCAAAACGCAACCTGTCTGAGTGTTGCAGACAACTCTGCCGTTATTGTCTAAAAACTTATTTATATATGATTTTTTGACATTAGAAAGAAGCGCCTCATATTTTTCAATGTCAAGTGAAAGAACTTTGCCTGCTTTAATAAGCAAGGATGTCGAGTACGCGAAGTAGGCTGTCGATATAACCTCATCGGGTGTTGCATTGTTGCCTTTTTCATCCTTTTCATCTAAGCTGAGCCAATCGCCAAAATGCTTGCCTTTAGCCCAGATGTAGTTTTCGCTTTGCTCATAAATATAATCAACCCATTTGCGCATTGAATCAAACTGATTTGAAAGCAATTCTTTGTTTTCATAGGTAAGATACATTTGCCAAGGGCAAATAACGGCGCAGTCGCCCCAACCTGAGGAACCATCCCCGTCCCACGGGAGTTTGGGAACAACATGTGGAACAGAACCGTTTGCGCATTGCTCGCTTTTAAGGTCTGCTAACCATTTTTCAAAAAATTTATTTACACCAAAATTGTAAGAGGCTGTGCGTGCAAAAACCTGTGCATCCCCTGTCCACCCCAGTCTTTCATCTCGCTGAGGGCAGTCTGTCGGCACGTCGAGAAAGTTACCTTTTTGGCTCCATAAAATGTTTTTATATAATTTATTTACAAGCTTATTCGAGCACTTAAAGTAGCCTGTTCTTCTAATGTTTGAATGAACGACAATCGCTTTAAAGTCATCAAGCAGTATTTCGTCACTCCAGTTTTCTAATTTAATATATCTGAAACCCTGAAAAGAGTGAATCGGTTTATAAACATGACGTTCTCCGTCGCAAATGAACCTTACCTCCTGCTTTGCGCTTCTGAGGTTGTCGGTATAAAAATTGCCCTCTTTATCAAGTATTTCAGCGTGATAAAGAACAACTTCCTCCCCTTTTTGCCCACATATATTAAACTCAACATAACCTGTTATGTTTTGACCGAAGTCAATACAGGTTTCACCATTCGGAGTTATAACCATTCTTAATGCCGGTATTTTTTCAATCTCTTTTATTCTCTCACCCTGTTGAGGTATTAGTATGTTTTTAGGATAGTCAAATTTCACAGCAGGTCTTGGATTTTTGTCTTCAAATGTAGCATCATACACATCGCCGTTGTACATATTGCTGTACTTTAGCTTGCTTTGCCTGACTTGCCAATTTTCATCAGTATAAATAATTTGCTTTTCTCCGCTCTTATATACAATTTCAATCACGGCTAATAATGCTGTTGCACCTAAAGAAAACTCAAGTGAATCGTCGTATTCCTCATGCATTCTCCAGCCCCTGCCGACGCTGATTTCAATATTATTATGTTTGGAGATAAGAGTTTTTATGTCATATGTTTGGTATTGCAGTCTTTCCTTATAATTTGTCCACCCAGGTGCAAAAATATAATTGCCGACCTTTCTACCATTAATCTGCGCTTCATAAACACCAAAAGATGTTATTTGAAGCTGAGCATGCTCCACCTTTTCATTTACATGAAAATCTCTAAAAAATATAACAGCGGCATCCTTGTCTTGCTTTTCTGATTTAATCCATGAAGATTCTAAAATATTTTTCATAAAAACTCCCCTATTTTTATCATTCTGCAAAGAAGAATCGCTCTTGTTGTTCATTATATGATTTATTGGTAAAT
>DASRNM010000047.1:0-6081 GCA_035647435.1 Clostridia bacterium | reverse complement strand
AAAATGGAAGAAAAAGAATGGACTCTTTTCGCATATCTTAATGATTTTCGAGCCAAAACTCATAAAATCTCAAGTTTATTGAAAATATTTGCGAGGTATTGGAATTTAACGTTTCCAATACCTCGTTTGTCTGCAGACTGAAACGCAGTGTGTTCAACACACTGCGTTTTTTATTGCCTTGATTTAATTGTTGCTTTTATGAATCCCTCTTCTGAAAATCAATCTAATAAATGCGGCTCCATTGAAGGGCACTAACGGATAAAGATAACTTTGCCCCGAAAGTGTTTTTGTTGTAACGAGCATAATTGTTGATATTATAATTGCACTCAAAAACCCCCATATACCGAACAGAGCTATTGAAACAAGGTAAAATACTCTTGTCAATTTAAGTGCAAACGCCAGTTCAAAATTCGGCTGGGCAAAATTTGCCATTGAGACAAAAGCCATATAAAGTAAAACCTCTGCAACAAACCACCTTGCAGAAACAGCAAACTCGCCAAGAACTAACGCCGCAACTATATTGAAGGTTGCCCCCATTACGCTTGGGGTGTTGAGTGAGGCAAGCTTGAGCGCACCGACTATAAACTCGACTAAGATAAGCTGCGCAAAAATGGGTAATCCTGTCGGGTCCTCAACTCTAATAAAATCAAGCCATTCGGGCACATATTGGGGATATTTCATAAATGTATACCATACGGGTATTAAAAACACCGATGCAAACGAAATGCAAAACCTTAAAAATTTAAAATATGTGCCTATCATGGGTATAAAATAATAATCATTTGTGTCTTGAAAAAAATCGAAAATACCTGTTGGCACAATCATTGCGGCAGGTGTACCATCGATAAGGATTATAATATTCCCCTCTGCTACGCAAGCAGCCGCCGCGTCAGGCCTTTCGGTAAACCTTACCCTTGGAAAAGGATTAAACTTTTGCTTTGTCGAAAGACATTCAAGCAAGCTCTCTTGCCCCATAGTCAATGCATTTATATTAATGTCTTTCATTCTTTTTTCAATATTATTTAAAATTTTTTTATTTACTTTGTTGTCAAGATAGCATAACGCAACATCTGTTTTAGATCTGCTTCCGATTTTGCTAACTGAGATAATCAAGTTTGAATCCCTAATCCTCCGCCGAATCAGCGCAGTATTAAAGGCTATCGTTTCAACAAAGCCTTCATGGGGGCCCCTAAGAACCCTGTCATTTTCGGGCTCCTGAACAGAACGCACAGGAAAATGTCTCGCATCAATAATAATTGCTTCATTGTAACCCTCAATTAGCATGACAGCTTCCCCAGAAAAAACGCTTATTATTGCATTTTGAACATCGTTTTCTATCTGGGTTTGAGCATGCGCAACAAATCTGTCAGCGAAATCCGTAGCATTGTTTGAACTGTTTTCTGGATTCAACATTAGCTTAACAACTTCTGTAATAATATCATTATTAACCATACCGTTTACTGAGTAGAGCTTTGCCCTCTTATTGCCTAACTTAAAGCATCTACCATTTAGGTCAAAGCTTTCTTCAATCCGCATGCCCGAATCCATAAGCTTAACATTTGCATCAAAATCCGGAGTAAACTTATCACCCATACTTTTACACAACCTCAACCAAAAAGTGGTGCAGAGCAAAACCCTACACCATTAATTATCTGCACAAAAACTATTTGTATGCAAGACATCAGTTAAATTATAATTATCGATTTAAATCGACATCTATAATTTTCAACCTATACCATGTTGCTTTGCCGACAACGCCATCTGCATCAAGGTCAAATATTTCTTGAAACCTTTTTACAGCAGCAAGAGTGTCGGAATCAAAAGCACCATCAACATTTTTTATCTCCGGAATTGTGGGGTAATTAACCGATATGTTTTGCAATTGATTTTGAATTTCCTCAACGTCGGGGCTACTATCCCCCATTTTTAGCGCTTTCCCTGGGTATATTTTAATATCATTTACTAACGGTGCATTGAATACAATTTCAATGTCTCTGCCGAAATAATTCTGCAATATTTGATAAGGGGTTTTTCCTTCAAGTGCAAGGCTTACTGTCCCCTGTCTGACAAGCCCGGGGCAATTACACTCTGTTTCGCTACAATACCTTGCAATAAGCGGCTGATTTTGCCCGCTTCTTATGACATAATCATTAAATGTCTCATCAACTATTCTGCTAATGTTTTGATAAGTGAGCCCCTTTTCATTGTATTTCATATCATGCTCGGGAGAATTGGTGATGTCAAAGTCATACCCACTACCCCGATAATGCTCTGTATAAACCCTGTTTAATGCAAACGAAACAATTGAATATATATTTGCACGCAGTGCGTTTTCGGGCCAAATAGGGTATGTTTCGCTTGCACTGACATTTTTTATATAGTCTACAAAAGATACATTTACACTTTTTGCTTTTTGATCAGGATTACCTAAATGCACCGTTATTCTGTTTGGAATCTTGGGTGTATTTTGCATTCTTTCACCCCACAACTATCTATTATCGGACATGTAAAGCAATTCATCATATCTTACAGGGGCGGTTTCAACTGAATCTTCCGTCAAAGGCTCCATATCAACAGGCAAAACAGACGTTATGTGGTCGAAGATGAAGACATTTCTTAAAATCATGTTTTCATAGTCCGGATGCTCGACCGACACTGAATAGCCCGTAAAGGGAACCGCTACTCCCTCATAGACATCGCCGCTTTTCGTCGGTAACACAAGCTCATCTACAATGCCTTCCGCATTTGTCCTCACATCATAGAAAGCATAGTTTCTGCCTGCTATGCTTTTAAGAACAACAACTCTTGCATTAGAAATTGGGAAAGAACGGTCAGCTGCATAAACTTCGACTTTAAGCAAACCTCTTGCCGGATTAATTTGAAGAAATTTATCAAAACTTCCATATTCAGCCTCAGCGCTTGTTAGCCGTCTCTCTGGCAATTCTTCATAATAAGGAACTCTTTCGTAAAACCTGCTCCCATCAAAATATCTGCGCTGCTCAAAAGCTGGATCTATCTCCCCTTGGCGTTGACTGATGTTGTCTTCTTTGTTGTTTTCATTGCTGTTTTCAGTTTGCGGGTCCATGTCCCACACCTGGCTATCATACGCGGGCTCAATGCCGTTTCTAAACCTTTCGACATCCCTTAACCCATTCAATCCCCAAAGCTCTCCTGCGTCTCTCCTCATTTCCTGCGGTGTCCTTTCGGTAACGATGTTTGGATCATTTTCTATTCCTCGCATATCGGTCATTGGTTTTGAATATGTATCCCAATCAGCCCTGTCAACTATGTTTTGTTGATCTTTTTCACTAGCCTTTTCACCTACTATTTCGTCTTCTATTTCATCTGCTTTTTCGTCTTCTATTTCGTCTGCTATTTCTTCTTCTATTTCGTCTGCTATTTCTTCTTCTATTTCATCTGCAGCCTGTACATCATTGGCAAAAACGGGCATAGATTGTTCGTATGCTCTATTTTCATTATAACCAGAGGGGGTTGAGTTTTTTTGGCTAAACTCTCTTAACTGTTTTTTGTATCTTTCAATCATAATCTGAAGATCTTCGTTACTCATAAAATACCTCCTTAATAGTACGAACCTGATAACAATATATTAACAATGCTTATCCAGTGACACAAAAAAATACCGCAAAGCAAACCAAAAAGGTTCCTTCGCGGTATTTTCTATAAGTTTTTATTTGTTCATTTCGTCATAATAGGAGTTTTCATGCCCGTGACCATATTTTTTCCCGTAATAACCATAGCTTGAGCCATAGTTCCCGTATTCATACTTTCTCGAGGCATATCTATAAATGCTGTAGAACTTCCCTGTGCTATAAGGAACATTGTTGTAAATACAACCGATGATTTCAGCTCCGCTGCCGGTAATGTCGGCCATCGCCATTTTTATTCGATTTATTGGCATTGTGTCGTCTTTGATAACCATAATGGCGGCATCAGCACTTCTTGCTATAACTGACGCATCAGTCACTACACTTGCCGGTGCAGTGTCGATGATAATGTAATCAAATTCTTTTCCTGCGGTTTCTAACAACGATTCAATCTGAGGCATTGCCAAAACTTCAGCAGAATCCTCAGTAGAAGCACTGCCTGCGAGAACAAACAACTTGTATTTTTCAACATACTTTAATGCACTTTCAACCGAAGCTTTACCACTCACAACATCCTGAAGGCCTTTATCTTTCGTTGCAGGGATATTGAGAGTTTTGTTGACTGAAGGTTTTCTAAGGTCAGCATCAATAAGCAAAACCGCACGACCGTTTTGAGCAAGAACTATTGCAATGTTGACGGCAACCGTTGTTTTGCCCTCGTTTTCACCTGCACTTGTAATTAAAATTGTTTTGTGTCCATTTTCGTTCGCATCACTCTCTATCTTGGTTCTTATTGCTTTGAAAGTTTCAACGAAAGAAAAACCGACCCTTTTATCATCAATCAACAACCCATTGTTGCTATAACTGCCACGCTTATGGAATCTTTTCTTGCCTTTCAGGTCGCCTATGTTTGTAATAACACCCAAAACTTTCAGGCCAAGCTTTGATTTGATATCCTCAACGCTCTGGACCGAATCCTTAAGAAAATCAATTACAACCATAACAATTGTCGCTAAAAAGACGATTGCAAACATTGCGATTATTGCATATTGCATGTTTGTGCTGTCATAATTTGGTTTTTTTGCAGCTTCCGGACTTTCGCACAAATTCAAGGTTGAATTTGCAAAGCCGGCCGCGTCGACAACATCTTTATAGTTTGTTGCAACTATTTGAGCAATCTCATATGATTTTCCAATGCTTTTGGTTGTAACTTTCATTTCGATTATATTAGAGTCATCGATTGTTGCAATCTCGAATGAATTTGAAATCATTTCAGGCGTTACATCAAAAGAGCATTTTGATGCAACAAGGTTGCTCAATGTTCGCCCAGAAAGAATGTATTTGTATGTGTTCGCCATTTTTATTGAAGCAGCGATATCGCTACTTGAAAAGACCTCATCGTCCCCCTTGTTGCTGACAACAAAAGCAAAGGTTGATGAGTAAGTTGGAGTTTTTGTAATTTCTGCTATTGTAAAGCCAGCACTGCCCCCGATAACGGCGATTAAGACAATTATCCACCACCGCTTCACAAGAGCTCTAAGAAACTTTATTATGTTAATTTCAATGCCCTTCTCTTCAGGCACTGCACTGTCAGGATATTTCAAAAGGTCCCCTCCGTTACTATATGATTCCCTCTTTTTATATTATATAATATTTATTGCATAAAAGCCATGCTTTTGGAAAAATCTATTTATTCCCTGTTTTTCCTACAAATATTTGCTGTATATTTCGGCAACCCTCTTTGTCCATTTGTGCAAAGAAAATTGTTCTATTACATACTCTTTGGCGATATTTGTGTTGTAAAGACGCTGTTCATCACTTATATTTAAAGATTTTTTAGCAACCGAAAAAAATTGCTCCTCATTGTTCTTTTCAAAGATAAAGGTAAAGGGAATTTCAAGCTCATTCTGGCCGGGAATATCTGTTGCGGCAATGGGCTTTAAACAATACGCTGCTTCAACAAGCGAATAATTAAACCCCTCGTTGCGCGAGGCGGAAACAAACAAGTCGCAAATATTGTAATATGACGCAATGTCGTCCCTCGGTGGCAACAGTTTTATCCATTCTGGTATCCCGCCGCAAAGTTTCGTTATCTGTTTGCGAGCTTTTTCAATATGATTTGCCACGCAAAGCAGCAGAACAATGTTATGATCTTTATCATATTTTTGCAATGACCTTATAACCGTGTCAATTCCTTTTATTTTAAAATCATAGCCTAACATCAGCAAGAGCTTGTCATCGGGGTTGTTTTGGTAATCAGACCTGTCAAGATGAGCGCACGTGTTCAACCTCGAAAAATCAATGGAATTTTTAACTGTTGTGCATTTGTGCCCCCTTTTTTCAAATTGCTCTTTGACGGCGTCGCTTACACAAATAAAAACCTTTTCGTCTATAATCTTTTTTCTTAAAAAATCAATTAGCAGTATTTCTCCCCTTTTTGCTTGGCTGTGTGCGTGAACAATATGAGGTATTATTC
>DASRNM010000046.1:0-9994 GCA_035647435.1 Clostridia bacterium | reverse complement strand
CGATTTTCGCTTTGATTTTTGTATAGCAAAATGCTCACCAGCCCTTGATATTACTACGTTTTCTGTGCTTTTATTATACCACTTTTGCCCTTAGAATACAACAAAATCCACCTCGAAAGGCGGACTTTGTCTACAGGCTGAGAAGTCGATTAATGATAATCGACTTCTTTCACTTTTTATAAATGGTAATTAGTAGGGGCGCACCTGTGTGTGCGCCCGAATAACCCGTATAAAATGGTTGAAAAATGGCTGTTTGAAATGGAGAACAAATATCAAGGTGTAACCGTTGATTATTATGTTATAATGCCCAGCCATATCTA
Organism: Clostridia bacterium; assembly: GCA_035647435.1. Classification (GTDB taxonomy): domain Bacteria; phylum Bacillota; class Clostridia; order Oscillospirales; family Acutalibacteraceae; genus JAAZFZ01. Next base: position 9,674 of record DASRNM010000046.1, on the reverse strand, counting down.
TTTTATATTGTTCTGTAATGCGCAGACGGGCGCACACGCAGGTGCGCCCCTACCATAGATTATCAAATGGTTTTAGACTCAATCTGCCGTTTAAAAACATATCCGGCAACGGAATTATTACGAGCACATTATCCGAAATGAGCAAGATTTGTACGAGATTAGAAAATACATAGACGAAAATCCTCTAAAAAGGAAAGAGGATGAATTGTATACAGAAACGGATTATTGAAAGCAACCTTTTACCTCTTTAAAAAGCAAAAATCCTTCGGAATTATTCGGCGAAATTGTATGTAACGCCGTAGGGGCGCACCTGTGTGTGCGCCCGAATAACGAAAGGATGCCCAATTTTTATTGCTTCGACAATAGTAGAAATGTTATCTCACTTCTTCTGCTGGGTCGGTCCAAGGTTAGAGGCACCTGTGTATTCAATATCATCCGCAGACGGATAGTATTTCGGTTTTGACAAGTCCCGTTGATAAAGACGGATATGCTCTCCTCCCGGCGTTAAATCCACGACATCACACCCACGCCAGAATACCGTAAATTCGGTGCCCCTGACCGTTTCTTTTTTTGCAACCGTTTTAATATCGAAAGTCAATTCAAAAACATCGCCGTTGCTTAAATCAGCCTTGCCAACTGCATCTTCAACACTTGCACAAATTTCTTTTCCGTTTACTGTGAAGGTTATGTTATCGCCCATCCAGCTGTAAAGCCTGAAGCCTGCGCAACAGGGCTTTTTTGCTGTGAGGCGTATTCGTCCTTCATTAGGGATGAAGGAGTCCATTTCTATGGCTTCCGTTTCTTTTTGACAGGGGATATTTACAATTTCGCAAGAATTTTCATTAGTAATGCAGTTATCCCAAATAGTTTTAATAGCTGTTGGAGCAGTACCCACACAACAGCCCGCAATAGAGCGAAAACGGGTAAGGGATATGGAATTCGGTTCGCTTCCGCCCGTAAATCCTCCCAGCATTCGCTTGTCGATGTCGTGATAGGTTATACCGTTCTCATCCGACTTTGAATTATCACAGGTTACATATCCTGTGTATCTGACCTGGTTCTCGGTTAGTTGATTTCTTGCAAAAAGATTAATGTCATTCCAATATTCCGCATATCCGCAGTTCACAAGCTCCTTAGCACAAATAATCATATCTCGTATACAACAGGTTTCGCAGTGTTCTTCCTCCATAGGATGCCACTGCGCATACTCAGGCACCCAACCGAAATCAGAGGAGATAGAGCGAATATAATCATAAATTCCCTTCCCTTTGATAATATAATAATTATTATTTGTCAGCCTGCCGAGATAGACAAGTCCATAGGCAAACCATGCCGCCGAATGAACATGGCCGAAGAATTCCATTTTATAGTTGAAGTATCTTGATGGGCCGAGCACATAGTTTGCAAGTCCTGTTGCTAAATCAAGAGCAACCTTGTCGCCTTTTAAATCATACCTTTGAACAAGGGCCGGAAGCATGAGTGCGTTTCTAATCGATTGTTCTCCTCTGCCCGTATGGCGTGTGAGGTCAAAACCGCCATCCTTTAAATAGACATCATTCGGGAATTCATATATGGGTTCGGTTTCCTGAAAATCACCTGACCAAAAGGTTCTGACCTTTCTTTCAATAACAAGGGAACGCATACCTCGAATAAGCTCAGAGGTGCGTTTCTCCGCTTCCTTGTCATCGGGATATTCCTCTGTGATGAGGTTGAGTGCGGGTAGAATGTAACCCATCTCGTGAAAGGATGAATGAACGGTGTGTGTCCATGGATATTTTTCACAATAGCGAAGCCCGTACTCGCCCCAGGATTTCATCAGATGTCTTCTGAGTGATTGCTTAACATCGTCTCCCTCGTTTGTGTTGAGTACCTGCATAGCACACACAAGACCCTCATACCATGAACCCACAAGCTCGGCGTCGTCAACCCGACAGTGTGCCGCCTCTGCGGGCTTCTTGTTTGGCAACAACAACCAATAGGGGAGATTATCCCGTGCCTTATCCACCATGTTGGTGATGTAATGGTGAATTAGAGTGCTGCATTTTATTATATCAAACTGCTCAAACATCAATTATCCTCCAAATATATTTTTTCCAATATCCCACTAAACTGTTAAAAACTGAACAAAATAAATGCTTAGGCCAAGCATGACCTGAGCTGAGAAGTAAGTAATAGGATTTACTACACGGTTTATATTGACAGTTTTTTTTGAAAATGTCTTAATTGCAAGCACAGCATCGGAAACAACAAACAGCATTGCCCCGAGCGCAATTAGAAGTGCTGCGGACAAGCTTTTAATACCCTCGATTTTAACCATTGAAATTGCAATAGCCACAGCAAAAACAAGCATTGTGCTGATTGTCAGAACATATATGAGTACCGGGATAAGATTTTTGTCGAGCGAAACCTTGAGATTTATTCCCATTGCGACAATAATAAGTGAAACCGTTATTACCGATAGACCTAACAGAAATATTTGCGGCAATAGTAAAACAGATATTTTGATAAGCATTGAAGCAAACGCCGATGCATAAAAGATATGTCCGATGAGAAAGCCAACAAGCCCAATCAGAAATCTGCGGCTTTTTGTGTTCATATTGAGAGCATAGTCGCCGAAAGCGCCAAAAGCGGCCCCTAAGCTGATAAGCACAGCGTATGCTGTGTTATATCCGCCCGAAGCAAATGCTGCAATCACGCCGATAACAACAAAGGTAACCGCACAGATTGTTTTTGCGACAAGCGGTTTATTGCCTCCCTTTATGAGTGGTGAGAATATGTAAAACCCGACAAAGATAAGTTCTGCAATCACCGAGATTAAAAGCAATGCTTTCAAAACAGCACCCCTTTCATTATTTTCTGAAGCGTCCGCTATGCACAGGCTCAATATAATTCTTACCCCATGTCAAAAGCTTGTCTGTAAGTTTTTCGGATTTGAGGAACGATTTTATTGTTCCTCGCACACCGTCAAGTATTGCATCAATCGGTGGGTCAGAGCTCGGCTTCATTTTTACTTTATTACCCGAAAATATAAATTTTAAATTGCGCGCACAGAAGCTTTCCTGTGGGCGTATGTTTAGCATAAGCGTGTTATTATTTTTCCATGCGGCAGCGGCATATGAAGTGTAGGGTACTCCTGTAAGCAGCATTTTTGTTGAACGCCACTTGCCGTCGAGTCCACAGTCTATACTGTTCGTTTCATCTCCCTCACACCATGAGAAGTTCACGGAATCGGACTTGAAATTAAACCGCACATCGGTAATATTTCCGGCTCTGTATTTTGACATATATGTAGCGGCGGTAGGTATTACGCTGACCTGAAAATCAAGCATATTAAGCACGCGCTTTTTACTGAATGTGATACATTTGTCGTTTATAATGTTTTCAATCGGGCTGCGGTATTCGGAGAACAGCACCTTGTATTCCGCCTTTGAAATTGCTTGTGCAAGCTCCTCGTTTGGCTCAGCGTTCGGTTGTTCATCAATGAAGCTTTCGGGGAAGTAATTGAAAATAATGTCACGGTTAGCGGCGTGAATATCGCCCCCGATAATTACTGCCACCGCATCATATTTTTTGTAGATTTCGGCAACCTGACCGAACCTACCGTCAAATCTCACAGGAGGTTCTTCGCCCGGTTTTATCCACAGACCGTAGCCGTAACCGAAATTGTGATTGTTCTGAATCTTAGCCTTTGGGCCCTTGCGATTGACCAAAGCCTGAGCAATCCATTCCTGCGGAATAACCTGCTTGCCGTTATATACACCGTTATTCATAAAGCATATTGCTACTTTTGCAAGGTCTGTAGCGGAAAGAAAAAGGCCCCAACCTCCTGCTTCAACTCCGTTATGGTCACTTTCCCAAAATGGTACGGGAATTTCCAACGGCTCAAAAAGCCTGGGCGTGAGGTATTCTACAGTCGATACTCCCGTGACCTTTCTCAGCATGGCCAAAGCTATATGAAAACATTCATTGATGTATGAAAAATTCTCTCCGGGTGTATAGGCAGATTTGGATTTCATAAAAATCTCAATCCAATCATTTTTCACCTTACTTTTAAGCGGAGAAATATCTCTGCCCGCGCTAAGCGTAATAAGATGCTTGATTGCAACTTTTTTGAGGTCACTATCACATTTTGAAGGAACATATTCGGGGAAGAAATCCACCACCTTGTCATCAAGTGAAATAAGACCCTCACTCACCGCAAAGCCTATTGCTATTGCGGAGATGCTCTTACTCACCGAATACATGGCATGGGGGGCAGTGGAGGTATACGGCTTTCTGAACCATTGAGCCGCAATCTTACCGTGACGAATTACCATAAAGCCATGATAATCCGTTTTCTCCATCAATTTGAACATCTCAAGCATTTTTGTTGAGGAGACTCCAACCTCCTCAGGTGTGCGCGCGCAAGGCAATTCCACACAAACAGCCATTGACACAAAATCACTTCCTTTTATCCTTAAACAGTGCTACAATTTATACCAGTTGCGGTTCTTCCTTTTCAGCCTGTGTAGCTCTCATTTCTGTAAGCTCCGCAAATATTTTCTCTCGACGCTTTCCTGTATAGTTGTCGAACATGAAGGTAATCGCAGCAAACAGATTGCCAATAACACCGCAAAGGGTTATAACGGTATATATACCTTTGAGTGTGCTGACACTTTGTACCGGTTTAACACTGCTGCCGGGAGCCTTCGGCTTGTATTTTATCAGCTCAAAAAGACCATTATACAGGTTAGCTTTCAGCAATTCAATTATTTTACTCACAATGCACTGAGCCGCAATGAGCATTCCGTCGCTGCGCATCGGGTCCGAATATTTCCTTCTTGCATACCATTCCATATAGTCTGTGGAGTCGGCGACAAGCATTTTTCTTGCGGCACTTTGAGCGGCGTTGGGCATACCTGCAAGACCGATAAGAATACCTACAACATACCTTTTCTTACGAATGGACTTTAAGTCAAAATGAATGTTGAACAGCGACATCAGGATGTAGAAAAATCCGGTATATGCGTATCCTCCTGCCATCATGTTGCGTGCCGAAACCCGGCTTCCGACAAATGGCACCGCAAAAAGACCGGCGTAGGAAAGTGCACCGCTTATCATGTCGATAATTGCTTTCATTTTGAAATCAGCAAAGATGTCATCATAAAGGTACGGAAGGGTATCATATGTAATTTTTCTTATCATATCAAAAATCATAGAAATCTGAATTATTACGAAAGGACGGTTGTGTAAAATCATACCGATTGTTTTTCTATCCCATTTGATTTTTTCGGTTTCTTTCGGTTTTTTAGATGTCTGCACTATAAATTCTCTTTTTTGGTCAATAGTAAAATACGGGGCATACATGCTCGCAATGCCTATAATGCAAAAGCCTAAGGCAACAAAGAAATATATCCATTGCTGTCTGTGAACGTTGTCGGTTGTGCTCACAACAATCGGAATAAGCCAGCCGGGAAGCATTGAACCAAGCGATGCCGCAAGTGATGCAGCTGTGAAAAAGTTCTTTCTGTCCTTCGGGTGTGATACAAGCTTTAGTGCAAGAGCGTTCATCGCTATATCATAAAAGGTATCGGAAACAGAAAAAATCAAACCGAGAAAGAAAACCCAGATGAAGTTAAATAGTGCAGAGTCAGACGGCACAATGAACAGTAGCAGGGAGGTTATCGCAAAAGGAATGGGCATCACCATTATTGCCGACCTCAGGTTGCTTCGTTTGCCTGGATTTTCAGGCATATCGTACCGTGCTCCGGCAATGGGAGGAATAATAAAGCTCAGAATTGTTGACACATTACCTTTTATCAAAAGCATTTTGTTACTAATACCCATAAAATTGCGGTTGAACTTGTCACCGTATGTAGTGACGCTGTCTTGCCCCATGGTGTTGCCGAAAATTCCGCCTGAATATCCCATCTGCTCCTTGAAACTGACAGAGGTGCTGGTCAGGACATTATTCTTGTAGTTAATAAGCTTTTGCTTTATTTTCATTAGAAATGCTCCCTTCTGATTCAAACCCCTTCAAATTTTGTATGAGTATCCGTCCCTGCAAATAAGCACCTTGCCGTTAAAGGCAGCGTTTGCGCGCGCTGAGGCACCGTCAGTATCGCGCATTATATATCCACCGTGATGAATGAATAAAAGAGTATCAACCTTCTTCATTTTTCTGTTTATTTGCTCGCAGATATCTTCAATTTGGTGATGCCCCGTCTCAACCAGAAACGCATCACATCTGTCCGGCAAAATATCGTCTATATCCTCAATCCTCATATCACCCGAAAACACTACGGTTTTGCCCTCACATTCAATGCGAAAGGAGTAGGACATATACTCGAAGTGTTTTTTCGGCATATGGTGGGTGTGAACGGCTGTTACCGAGATATCTGCGTTATCAAATATTTTGCCATCGGCAAATTTGTGCACAGTATGAGAATAGTCACAGCTGAAATCCCCCTCGGTGTTTTGCAATACCTTCATGAACCCGTCCACAGTTTCAAGGCAGGGTGTAAAAATATCAATATTATCCTCTCTGCCGAGGGGTGTTTGTTTTGCAATACCTACTTTTCTTATATACCAAAGCAGATTGCCCAAGCCTCCAACATGGTCCATATGAGGATGAGAAATAAAAATTGCTTTGGTTTTGAGTAAATCAATACCGTTTATGTGGGCGGTATATGCACAGCATTCACCCGCATCAAAAAAATACAGCCCATTTTGGGTTTCTATTGCGATTGATGTGTGGTGAAAGCCTGCGTAGGGTTGAGTTCCGGCAGAGGTTCCGAGAGTGTGAATTATCATACGATTGTCCTATCTTTTAAATGAAAATCAGCTTTTTAAAGGTATTAAAAACAGTAAACAAGAATTCAAGAATTCTCCCCAACAGGGTCAGGCTCACTGTGTCTGAGGGGACTTCAAGCACAACATTGATATCCTCAGGTCCGCTGTAATCCCCGGAAATACCGTCAAGCAATGCAGTAAGCAACGCTCGTGTAAGTTTTTCGGCAACGCCCTGAGCAAAACCAACTCTTGCGGCAGAGGTGATAAGGCTGTCAATCGGCAAATCGATGTTAAGGTAACCGAGCAAATTGTTTATAGAGCCGTCGCATATCATATTAACCGCACAATGTGCAAGCGCCGCCCTGATGCAATCGAAAAGTAGCGATACCTCGGTATCCATCACGGTTTCGCCGTCGTCGCCGTGATAAAAGTTCCCCATTAACGCGGCAACAATCTGATATACCTGTTTATAATCACTTCCGGGCAGTTCATATCCTGCACTCTGAGCAATTTCTTCAAGGCTGTTAAGCTCTCCCAAAGTTGAGTCGTTGTCGTATATAGGCAAATTTATGGCGTCGCACACAATGCTCATTAAGCGGTCGAGCTCTTGATATGCTTTTGAACCGCTGTCGAGCTTGAGTATTCTTCCGAGCTTCTCTGCCGAGCCTATGTATCTGTTCAGCCAACGCCACATTCCCGCTTCAAAAAATCCGTATGAATAATCCGGAAAGCTTTCTTCAATTCTTCTCAGCTGTTCTGCATTGTAACCCTCCATAAGGTCGTCTGTATTGATTTGTGTAATATAATCGGTTGTTATCTCAACGCCGCTGTCACTGAATGAAACATGTCTGAATGCATTGGGAGAGGTTATAAGTGCGCCGGTCTGAATATCATAAATTGTGTTGCCCGATTTTGTTGTTGCTGAGGAGATATCGTTGGCATGAATATGACCTGTAAAAACAATTTTTATCCCCATATCAGCAAGCTGCTCCGCCAGATTTGAATAGTCGCTTATCATCGGTTGAACATAGAAATGGGGCAGAATGCTGTGGTGCATCATTCCTATCAGCTCTTTGCCATCTGTCTCTGCTGCGGCTGCCTGCTCCCTTATCCATTGCATAACAGAGGAATTGATTTCGCCTTCATCCTCACCGTATATGCACGAGTCAATTGCTATCAACCGATATTTATAGGAGAGGTCAACGGTATATGAACCCGAGGTATTGTGCAATGCGAGAGCCTGTGAGTAGCCGAAATCGGTATAGATTTGCTTGAATTCATCAATCCCAACTTTTGTTTCAGAATTGACATCGCCGCAATCGTGATTGCCACAGATTACGAATATTTCCCTGTTGCTTTCTTCCTCTGCATTTCTGAGCATTTCGGCAAATTCAATATGTGACTGTCTTTTTCCGCAGGTAAGGTCACCGGCGATAAGAAGATAATCATCATCACTTGCAACAAATGAAGACAGAAGCTGTTTAACAATTGCATAGGATTCTCTGTCCATTTGTCCCTGCGAAGATGCGTAGTAATAGACGTCCCCATCAAGCATTCCCTCAATATTCTCTGCTGAGGAGGCGGACGGAAATTCACCACAATCGGAAAAGCACTTAAAATGCGTATCGGCAGCAACTGTTAAATTCAGCTTATTTTCATCTGCCGAAGCAACTAATAAGGCACCCGAGAGGATTGAAATGCACAACAGAAACGCCATGATTTGTTTACATAAATTTTTCATCGTTTATCACCTTCATAAAAAATTGGGCAAAACGCGAAACTTTGACTTGATTTTATTATACTTTTTTTGTATTATATCAAATAGCACAAAACTGCTGTGTTATAGGATAAATACGCTTTTTGATTGAGAGGGGAAACGCATTGAAAAAATATGTGCGATATGAGGTGCAGCCAAGATCACCGATAAAAATTATTACTTATCATTTTTTCAACCATCCGAAAATATGGCGACATTGGCATGAGTACCTTGAAATCATTTATCTTGTGCATGGCTCTGTCACACTGAAGATTGATGGAAAGGTTTTTGAGGCTAAAAGCGGAGATATCCTTGTTTTCAACAACTTTGAGGTTCATGAGAGTGTGAGCCTTTCGAAAGACAATGAGTATTATGTGTTCGTTGTTCCTCCTGAATATTTTCAAACATCGGAGACGGCGGAAAGCTTTTCATATAACAGCGTTATCAGAAATGATGTTGACTGCCGAAATTGTATAAGAAAGGCGGCGGCACTCGTTGACACACCGCATGACAGCTCGCAGTTTCTTTTAAATTCGGAAATATTCAAATTTCTTTTTGCAGCAACCCAAAAACATGTGCACAAAATCAATACCTCACAATCAAAAGAGATTGAGGCAAAGCTCATTGTCAGTGATATTCAAAAACGAATTTCGCGTTGCTACGCAGAGGCTATCAATATCGATTTGCTGGCAAAAGCTTTTTGCATAAGCGTTTCGTATTTGCAGCATACCTTTAAAACGCAGACCGGACACAGCATAATTGATTATTTAAACCGTACAAGAATTGATAATGCCTCCAAGCTTTTGCGTGAAACTGTTTTACATATTTCGGAGATAGCGGAAAAAGTCGGCTTTACTGATTACAATTACTTTTCAAGAGTATTCAAAAAGTATAAAAACCAAACGCCCACCGAATACAGAAAAAATGACATGAGCATACCACTAACGGACAGCTTAATTTATTCAGAATAGTTTTGAAAAGAGGTCCCACTGACATCAGTGGGGTCTCAGTCTGCAGACAAACGAGGTATTGGAAACGTTAAATTCCAATACCTCGCAAATATTTTCAATAAACTTGAGATTTTATGAGTTTTGGCTCGAAAATCATTAAGATATGCGAAAAGAGTCCATTCTTTTTCTTCCATTTT
>DASRNM010000045.1:0-8988 GCA_035647435.1 Clostridia bacterium | reverse complement strand
GTCAAACAAATGTGAAAAATAAAGAAATTTAAAAAAAATTAGTTAAAACTTATTTAACAAGGTTTAAATCATCATAGCCATTGTTATAAAACAATCGTAAATTAACTTCAAAACATGTTTCTCGACGGTTTTAAAAATTTGTAAAAAAATCAAGTTACTCTATTCATTTTACTTATTATTTGTGTTAGTATATACTATATTAAAAATTATTGCTTGTAAAGGTAGCCAATTAATATGATTCTTTGGAGAACAAAGGTTTTTATTTCAAATATAATAAAAAAACAATCACCCGCTCGACTGATAGCGTTTGGTTTTTCGTTAGTTATTTTTGTCGGTGCGTTTTTGTTGCTTCTACCCATATCCGTTAACTCGGGTGAGAATGTTTCGCTTATCAATGCATTGTTCACCTCAACGAGTGCTGTGTGCGTGACTGGGCTAACTGTTACCGATACGGCAGACACTTTTTCCGTTTTTGGTAGAACTGTGATTGCCATTTTAATCCAAATCGGCGGTTTAGGAGTTGCGAGCGTAGGTGTTTCCTTTGTTATGCTTACGAGAAAAAGAGTAAACTTTAAAGAACGTTTGCTTGTAAAAGAGGCGCTTAATGTCGACACTTCAAAAGGTCTTGTCAGGCTCGTAAAGTCTATACTTGTCATCACAATCATTATTGAATCACTCGGTGTTATTCTGAATTATTTTGTTTTTTCTAAGGAATACCCACCACTTTCAGCTCTCGGTGTCAGTGTTTTTCATTCGATTGCATCGTTCAACAATTCCGGTTTTGATATTTTCGGTGGTTTCAAAAGCATGACCGGATATGCCGGCAATACATCCCTCAACATTATAACAAGTGCGCTTGTTATATTGGGTGGCATAGGGTTTATGGTTATAATCGATGTGCTCAAAAAAAGGTCGTGGAAAAGACTCACACTTCATTCAAAGGTAGTTATTGTAACGTCGGGAGCTCTTTTAACTGTTGGCACCTTAATAATTTGGGGCACAGAGGACATTTCGTTTTTAGGTGCGTTTTTCCACAGCGTTTCATCAAGAACGGCAGGGTTTGCCACATTCAATACTGGTAACTTTACAAATGCCGGCTTATTGTTTATTTGCTTTTTGATGTTTGTTGGTGCTTCACCGGGTTCGACCGGAGGCGGCATTAAGACAACGACATTTTTTTCCCTCTTACAGGCGGCAAAAAGCGTTGCTTTAAAATCAAATTCATCTGCATTTAGGCGTAAGATTCCGAGACTTGTAATTACTAAGGCTTTTATTGTTGCGCTTATGGCCGCAATGGTTATATTTACAGGCACATTTATGCTTTGCATATTTGAACCCGATAACACATTCATGCAAAACTTTTTTGAAGAGGTTTCGGCGTTCGGAACTGTTGGATTTTCAACAGGTATAACACCGACATTGTCCTTGTATAGCAAGCTTGTTATCACATTCACAATGTTTATCGGCCGACTCGGGCCAGTAACAATAGCGTCTCTGTGGATTTTTAAGCCCGACATCAATCTGAGTTATTCTGAAGAAAATATTGCAATAGGTTAAGGGAGTTATATTAATATGAAATTTAAAAATTCTTCATCATATGGGGTAATAGGTCTTGGCAGGTTTGGTCTTGCACTTGCAAAAACCTTGGCGGAGGCAGGCAAGGATGTTCTTGTCATAGACAACAGTGAAGCAAAAATTAAAGAGGTTCGTCATTTTACAGAGCACGCCTTTGTTGCTAAAGATTTGAGCAAAGAGGTTCTTGAAGAGGCAGGCATACAAAACTGCGATACTGTCATTGTTTGCATAGGTGAAAAAATTGATGTCAGCATATTGACTACCCTGAACGTTGTCAGCTTGGGAGTTAAAAATGTTATAGCAAAGGCAATTAGCTTTGAGCAAGGTAGCGTTCTTGAAAAAATCGGTGCAACCGTTGTCTACCCAGAAAACGACATGGCTGTTCGACTCGCAAAAAAACTGGTTTCAAGAAGCGTGCTTGAATATATTCCTTTGGGCAATGAGGTGGAAATTGCCGAATTGAAGCTGAGCAAACAGTTCGAGGGTGTCGATGTTATGAAGCTCAACCTTAGACAAAAATTTGGGCTCAACATCATTGCCATTGATAGAGACGGCGTTATAACCACTGAAGTCAAGCCCGACTTCGTTTTTAAGGAAAATGATATAATCGTTGTCATAGGCAAAAAAGCAAACATCATTCAATCAGAAAGTTATCTACAATAAATTATACAAATATAAAAACAACAGCTTAATTATAAAAAGCTGTTGTTTTTTATTGAATATAATAAATCCCGTTATGGGCACAAAATTGCTGTTTAAAGATTCTTTGTTATTCTCATAGTTTTTTATTTGGACGCTTGATATATAAGCATTTAAAACATTATTCTGGTTTACCCTTCAAATCTTGCTAAGAACGCTTTTGTTCTTTCAGATTTGGGGTTCCTTATGACCCCACAGGGCTTGCCCTGCTCGACTATGACTCCATCGTCCATAAACACCACATGATCTGCCACATCCCTTGCAAACGTCATTTCATGCGTCACAATAACCATTGTCATGTTTTCTTTTGCGAGTTCTTTTATAACCTTAAGTATCTCCCCCGTTAGCTCAGGGTCAAGAGCCGATGTCGGCTCATCAAAAAACAAAACCTTAGGGTTTAATGCAAGTGCCCTTGCGATAGACACCCTTTGCTGTTGACCTCCTGACAATTGGCATGGATACGCTTTTGCCTTATCTGACAGTCCCATTTTTTCTAGCAATCTATATGCATTTGCTTCGGCTTGTCCTTTTGTTTGATTTAACACGCACATCGGTGCCTCAGTTAAATTTCTCAAAACTGAAAGATGCGGAAAAAGGTTGAAATTTTGAAATATCAAACCTATCTTTTGTTTGATTTTTTTAAGAGTTTCGGGCGAAGCGTATATCGGTCTTCCTTTTTCATAGCCTTCAATCATATCCATACCGCAGATATTAATTGAGCCGCCGTCAACCCTTTCAAGCTGGTTGATGCAACGCAGAAAAGTAGATTTACCACTACCAGACGGGCCTATAATAGCAACAACCTGCCCCTCCTCTACATCAAGGGAAATGTCCTTTATTACTTCAAGAACGCCAAAGCTTTTTTGAATGTTTTTAACTGACAGTATTTTCATATAATCCCCTCCCCTAATGATAATAACTAAGCTTCTTTTCAAAGCGTTCCATAACGACAGCAACAACAAAATTCATAACATAGTAAAATGCACCGGCAACAAACAAAGGCGCAATTGTTGCTTGCGCGGCAACAAGCTGTTTCGCCGTTGTGAACATTTCTACATAAGCTATTGAGAATGCAAGCGAAGTATCTTTTACTAAAGTAATAACCTCGTTTGTAATCGCCGGTAAAATGTTTTTTATGACCTGTGGAAAAATTATTCTAAAAAATGTCTGTGCTTTTGATAAACCGAGAACATTGGCAGCTTCGTATTGCCCTTTTGCAATGGATTCAATTCCGCCCCTGTAAATTTCTGCGAAGTATGCGGCATAATTCATTGAAAAGCCAATGATAACTGCCCAAAATCGATAGTTTCCTGAAAGCTTTATTCCAAAAAGATAATACGGTGCAAAAAACACAACAACCAACTGGAGCATAAGCGGCGTGCCACGCATTACAGATATATAAAGCTTTGTTAAAAGCTGCAAAGGTTTAAGCTTTGATATCCTGCAAAACGACACAAGTAAGCCCAACGGTAGTGAAAAAATAAGAGTAAGCACAAAAATCAAAACCGTATTGCCAAATGAACCGGCTAACTGCACCAGTGTATTTTCTAAATCAAAAGCAAGAAGATATGGTTGAAACAACATAATATAACCTCAAAAAATTGGGGCAATCATGTATTGATTGCCCCCTGTTTATGTATTAGTACGATGAAACTATTTGCCCACCGTTGTGATGTCGGAGCTGAACCAATTAGTTGAAATTTCGGCAAGTTTACCGTTTTCAGCAAGTGTTTCAAGAGCAGTTTGAACCTTATCTCTAAGCTCTGTGTTGCCCTTGAGGAATGCTACGCCGTATTCTTCAGCAGCAAGAGAATCATCAAGAATTCTGAATTTATCGTTGCCCTGTGCAATCTTATAACCTATAACGGTTTCGTCAATAACAACTGCATCAACAGCTCCTGACTCTAAGTTCATCAAAGCTGTGTCATACTCAGGGAATTCTTTAATCTCTTTTGCGGAATTTGCAATTTCTGTCTTTTTAAATGCAGCAAGTCCGCTCGAGTCCTTTTGTGCAGCAACACTTTTATCTTTTAAGTCGTTCAATGACTGAATGTCTGAATCAGTAGCAACACAAATAACCTGCGCATTTTCCATATACGCCTCTGTCCATGTATAATCCTTGTCTCGATTATCAACATGCATTGTAAAGCCGTTCCAAATCATATCTATGTTTCCAGACTCAAGCTCTGCGTTCTTTGAATCCCAATCAATCGGGATAAGTTCAAGCTCGTCATAGCCCTCAATTATCTTAACAACCTCTTTTGCAACATCAATGTCAAAGCCTACATACTCACCCGAATCATCTTTAAATCCCATGGGCGGAAAGTTAGCGTCAAAGCCGAACTTCAAAACATTTTTGCCACTATTGCCGCCGCAACCAGCAAATAATGATGCAATCATCATAACAGCAAGAGCAACCGCTAAAATTCTTTTCAAATTCTTCATAATTAATCCTCCTCCAATATTGTGATAATATGATACCATGATAATATGCTAAAGTAAAGCATTAAAAGTCAATATTTGTTCAAAAAAACTTGAACAAATTCTTTCAAAAATATTGACTTTTATAAAAATATGTGTATAATAACATCTTGCATGGAATATTGCGGAATAGTGTAACGGTAGCACGACAGACTCTGACTCTGTTTGTTGGGGTTCAAATCCCTATTCCGCAGCCAAAAACAACCGTCGAAGTCTTTCACGAAGCTTTCGGCGGTTTTGTTTGCAAAATTATTATTCAATAATAATTTTTAGAAAGCTCTTGAAAAAGTAACATGAATATGTTAATATTACTTGCGTTCGGTAAACGCAAGGAAATGGCCCGGTAGTTCAGTTGGTTAGAACGCTAGCCTGTCACGCTAGAGGTCGACGGTTCGAGCCCGTTCTGGGTCGCCACTTTTTTTCCCATTTTGGGTGATGAAATTGCTGCTATGGCTCAGGTGGCAGAGCACATCCTTGGTAAGGATGAGGTCACCAGTTCGAATCTGGTTAGCAGCTCCATCAAGCGCCCATTGCCTTTGCCGTGGGCGCACAAGTCTCTCAATTTGGGCCATTAGCTCAGTTGGTTAGAGCAACCGGCTCATAACCGGTTGGTCCGGGGTTCGAGTCCCTGATGGCCCACCAAATAGGGGCATAGCTCAGTTGGTAGAGCAGCGGTCTCCAAAACCGCGTGCCGAGGGTTCAAATCCTTCTGCCCCTGCCAAATTTTAAACCCTTGAAATGCTTGATATATAAGCGTTTCAGGGGTTTTTAATTTTCACTTTCTCTGCAACAACTACGGTCATATAATAAGGGGTATCTCTAATTTGTATAGAAATTCCCAAAAACAGCAGTATCATATCCCTGTTTTTTATCCGCAAGTGTTTTGTTCTTTCGGTAGCGCTAATAGCCATACAAATATAAGTTGACATGTATTTAATCAAAATCAAACTTCTTTTGCGAAAAGTGATTCAAATCCGAAAAATAGATTGACCTCTGACCCTTAAATTGATATAATTATTAATTATAGATGAATTAAAAGGAAGTGAGCCAATGGACGGCGATCCCCGAAGACGTACGAGCTATTCTAAACCTCAGTACATAACACAACCTGATTGGTTGGCATATTATGTGGGTTGTTGTCCAGTGCTTTTATAGCTGTTGGATAATTTTGCCTTGCATTAAGTGCCGCCTATTTAGGGCGGCATATTTAATGCCTAAATGTGTTTTCACTGGGAACCCTAAATAAGAGAGGAATGATCCCAATGAGACTTAAAAAAAGAAATAACTTTCAAATTCAAAAAAACAAGCAAGACACTGAACAAAAGCTTCGCTCATATGCTTTTCTTTCTACAGATCAGCTGTTTGCTCGTTTTTCATCTGCTCAAACGGGCATAACCAGCATTGAAGCTGAAAGCAGGCAAGACGAATTTGGCAAAAATGTTATTACTGCCGGAAACAAAAACACAGCATTAAACCAGCTGAAAAAAGCTGTTGTTAACCCCTTCAATATTATTTTGCTTCTTATAGCTGCAATCACTTATTTTACTGATGTTATTATGTCATCGAGTCCCGACTATCTAACTGTTATTATTGTACTATCATTAGTAATACTCTCCAGCACAGTTGCATTTGTGCAAAGTCTGCGCTCTAACAAAGCCACCGAAAGCCTTACAAAAATGATCTCAAATAAAGCTAGTGTGTTGCGAGATGGCGTGCTTCATGAAATCCATATGGATGAGGTTGTTCCTGGTGATGTCGTGCGGCTTTCCGCAGGCGATATGCTACCAGCAGATGTTCGCTTTTTAAGTTCGAAAGACACATTTGTAGCACAAGCAGCTTTAACCGGAGAATCAAACCCTGTAGAGAAATTCAATTATATAGATGATGAATCAGATGTCGGGTTGACCGATTTGCAAAACATCGGATTTATGGGCTCCAATATTGTAAGCGGAAGTGCCACAGCCCTTGTGCTGGCAACCGGCAATAACACCTATTTCGGTTCCATGGCTAAATCCCTTTACGGCGATAAAGCTCAAACAAGTTTTGAACGGGGCGTGAGCTCAGTCAGTCGCCTTTTGGTGCGCATGATGCTAATTATGGTGCCTGCTGTCTTTATCATAAACGGGATTGCAAAGAAAGATTGGTCAAGCGCTTTGATGTTTTCAATTAGCCTTGCAGTGGGGCTTACCCCCGAGATGCTGCCTGTCATCATGACCTCAACCTTGGCAAAAGGTGCCGTTTCCATGTCAAAACATAAGGTAATTGTCCGCACACTTGGTGCAATTCAAACCTTTGGAGAAATGGATGTGCTTTGCACAGATAAAACGGGAACATTGACTGAATATAAAATCGTGCTGGAAAGGTATATGAATTTGCATGGAAAGGAAGATATGCGCATTCTGCGCCATGCATATCTAAACAGCCACTTTCAAACAGGGCTCAAGAATTTGATTGACCTTGCTATTATTAACAGAGCAAATGAACACGAGCTCGATGGCATAGTGGCCAACTACAGCCGTGTGGATGAAATTCCCTTTGACTTTTCTCGGCGGAGAATGAGCGTGGTCTTAACAGACCAAAGCGGCAAGCGGCAACTTATCACCAAAGGAGCGGTAGAAGAAGTTGTCGCTATATCATCTTTTGTGGAAATGCAAGGCCGTGTTCTGCCCATGGATGAAGAAACCCGCCGTACTGCCCTTGAAGTATATGAAAAATACAACGCTGACGGCCTGCGGATGATTGCCGTTGCGCAGAAAAACGAAGTGCCCGACAGTGACAACTTTAGTGTCGCTGATGAGCGGGATATGGTTCTAATCGGCTTTGTAGGTTTTCTTGACCCGCCTAAGGAAAGCGCAGGTACCGCAATTTCCGCCTTGAAAGAACATGGCGTGCGCACCGTTGTTCTAACTGGAGATAGCGAAGGAGTTGCTGTTAAAGTCTGCGGCAAGGTGGGCGTAAAAACCTCTCCGCTTTTAACGGGGAGCGATGTAGAGCGAATGGACGATTCCTCGCTTTTAAATGCAGTAAAAACCTGTGATTTATATGCAAAGCTTTCTCCCTCTCAAAAAGAACGAGTAGTAAAGACCTTTCAAACTTTAGGGCACACCGTCGGATTTATGGGAGATGGCATTAATGATGCCCCTGCCTTGCATCAAGCTGATGTAGGTATTTCAGTCGATACAGCCGTTGATATTGCCAAAGAATCCGCTGACATTATTTTATTGGAAAAGGATTTAATGGTACTTGAAGAAGGCGTTCTTGAAGGCCGCCGCATTTTTGGAAACATTATAAAGTATATTAAAATGGCAGTGAGCGGAAACTTTGGAAATGTGGTATCAGTCATGGTCGCCAGCATTTTTCTTCCATTTTTGCCTATGCTACCGGTGCAAATATTAACGCAAAATTTGCTTTGTGACTTTTCTCAAATGGGAATGCCTTTTGACAAAACAGATGAAGAATATATCAAAAAGCCACGCAAATGGGAAGCGAAGTCTATCCGATCATTTATGGCCTACATGGGGCCGCTTAGCTCGGTGTTCGACATTCTTTGCTTTGCTGTTATGTGGTGGGTAATTGGTGCGAACACAATAGAATTGTCATCACTGTTCCAATCTGGATGGTTCGTATTCGGAACGGTATCACAAGTTTTGGTCATTCATATTATTCGAACGGGTAAAATACCTTTCCTGCAAAGCAGGTCATCCGCTCCTTTGCTTATTTCTACCGCATTGGTTGCTATAATTTCCATCGTAATTGGATTTAGCCGCTTTGCTATCGGTATTGATATGGCACCGCTGCCCTTGTCATTTGCACCTTGGCTAGCACTCATTCTTGCCGGATATTTTCTTGCGTGTCAATGGATTAAAAGATTTTATATCAAACATCATGGCGAGTGGTTATAGGGTGGTTCACCGGCTTTAAGACGTCAATTTCAAAAGATACAATTTATGATTTAAAGGAATATTTTAAATACGCTCAAGTTATACACTAAATGCAAACACAAAAAACACCTGTGGCGATCAATTCGCTTCGCAGGTGTTTTTATATATACACGACGGTGCAGGCAAGAGTGGCATGTTTTTTACCCGTGGGTTCCAAAAAGTAAGCATTAAAACATGAATGAATTAGTTGCAATTGTTAAATTGGGTTAATTCAAAAAACTCACCTTTATGTCTGCCATGTAAATCTTTTTCATTGTTTTCATTTACAACATAAACTAAATTTGATTTATAG
>DASRNM010000044.1:0-3829 GCA_035647435.1 Clostridia bacterium | reverse complement strand
ATACCGTATGCTTGCGCTTGACCCTGCGTATGAATATGCTCATGTAGCAGCACAGTACACAGAAAGAATGCAGGCTGCAGTAGCGTACACTATAGGTAAAGAGGCTTCCCCCTATCTTGGTGTGGCAGTAAATCTTCTTGGTGTTAGCAGTGTTATGGAAACATTTAAGCGGGTTGTTATTAACTATTCTGATGAAGAAATGGCAATGCTTGCATTTTATGTATTATTCCAGCTTGAAGATGATGACACGCTATTATCATACTACCGCTTAGCACTTGATGAATGGTGGGAGTCTATGAAATATAGTGAAAACCCGCTTTGGTATTACATTTATCAGCTTGCATATCCAAAGGAAACAATTAAAGATGCCTATGGAAACGATATTCTTGAAACAGCAGCATGGTCTTTAAGCCGTCACCCTGTTGAGACTATAAGATATCTTGCATCAAATAGAAAAAGAGACGATATTGCAGCACTTGACTTTTCATCTTTGGGGCTTGACGTAAACACAACACTATCATTTAATATAACAAAAGGGCTATCTCTTCCAGAGCTTACGCCAGAGTCTGAAGTTGAAGACATATTAAAGTATCTCCTTTATGTTTCACAGCTTGACTGGGCAGTAGCCCCGCCCGACGAGCGTGCGTTTCATAAGTATAACAACAGCTCGTTCTGGCTTGACTCTCACCACAACCCAAATAGTTTAGAAGGCTCAACAACCTACACCCTGCCTTATTGGCTAGGCGTCTACCATGGTATGCTAAAATAATTAGGGCATAATATAAACAAAACCTGCCGAGAAAGCAATTCAGCTTTCCCGGCAGGTTTTTGTATGTCTAATACTTATAAAAATGATATTTCCGGCTATTTGGTGAGTAGCTTTGAACTCGCATAATAAGTGATTTAGAACGAGTGAAATTGTCGTCTTTACCGACAATGGAGACGGAGCTTTGCACCTAATGAAGTGTGCTTAATATGCCGACAGGCACATTAAGTCGGAAAATTTGCCTATCTTGCTTGCATCATGATTTTGCCAAATAGCACACCCTAAGCCTTTCCCCTTGTTATACCACAAAGCTAAAGACGTAAGTCTTTATAAGCGGCAAAGCCGCTGTCTGTGCCGCAGCACAGAGTTTTGATGATACAATGTTCTTGCAGGAAAATCCTTGATTTTTTCAAAATGCGAAGCATTTTCGGCGAATACCACTTCGCCGCTGCAAGGTTATTATACCGCAATTATTTAGAGGCAAGCCATCTATACCAGCCTTGATTGTTTAGCAGACATTAACTAAAAAGCATCCCATTATACTCTTCATAGGCGGCCATATTTTTTACTACTCCTGCAGCGGAGCACACGGTTTTTCGGAACTTTATTTCAGTCTCGCCGCCAAGGTTGAATACACCCTTTGCAAACGATATGATTGTTATTTCGGTTTTATCGTTAAACGAAATGATGTATTTTATACTAACACCCGCATAAATCAAATCTGATGAAACGGCATATTTTGGGTTGTTTTGCTTGTAAACATCAAAGAGATTGAATCGGCGCACAACTTCATCTGTTTCGGACTCTGTTAAAAAGCGCGATTCGGAATAGCCCTCAAGGAAAATACTTGAGATATGCTCTCTTTCCAATGAAAGTGGTGTTTCAGAATTGCGTTTGCCGTGCACGATTATCAAAACGATTGAAAAACAGATAATTACCGCCGCGGCAATAGTGATAAAAAGGAGAGGTTTCTTTGTCTTAAATAAACTCATTTTGCATCCCCCTAATAGCTGAGGTATATAGAAGCCGTCCACTTATAACGCGTTCCGGCCGGAGTGGTGTAGTAAAAGCTTGAACCGTATGACTGATATTCGGACATTTGAAAAGAACTGTAGTTTGGATCCATAATTCGTATTGTAAAAGAGCCGTCGGTCCAGTCCAAAAATCCACAGTTGGCTACAGCGTGACCGGTGTTGCCGGATTGGAGAAACATGTATATGGGATCCTCGTTGTTGATTGCCGTGCGTATTTGCGCTCTTGTTCTAGCGGAACTTGAGCTGTTGACAATATATACAGCCGGAAGATAATTATCCAAGGTTGTGCGCGCGAATGCTAGGGTAGCACCAAGATAATTTGAATTCCGATAAAGACTTGAATGAGTAGTGCTTTCAACTACATTCACGGCCGTGATTGTGCCGTGCTGGTTGGGCAGTTCCCATCTGAGCATAGATGCTATTGTCGCGGCCCAGCAAATATTAAAGTTTCCCTGTAAAACAATTTGGTATGTATCGAGATAATCGCCCATGGCAGTACCGTGATTGTTCGCGGCTACCGTTTGGAGGGCGCTTCCTTCGTCTGAGCCTAATGCCAAGTTTGCTCTTGAATTATTTTAGCGGCGCAAAGATTTCTCTGAATTTCGGGCGAATTCCGCCATAATATTTTCGCCCGCATCAAGCACTGCAGACGAAACCGCCGCGCCTTTAGTTTCAAACGATTTACGCACTTTATCGGCTTCAACCGAATAAAAATTCTGCGCTGTTTGAACAGAGATCGTATTGCTGAAAAGTTCATTTTGGCTTATAGTTGTTTTTTCTGTTGAAAGCAATTCAAAAATTGAGTCTGACTTGTCAAGACATTTTTCCCGCACTGCAGCCGAGAGATCGGGCATCGATGGGTATTGCTGTAATGGTATGATATCGTTTTCGTCGGTAACAACGAAAGCGCCTCGACTGTCTGAAAACAGAACGAAATCTTCGCCTGGGTTTTTGGCAATTGCTTCACCCAGCTCGGTTGCACCGCCATAGGTTGAATGGATTTGACCGTCATATTTGCCAACCAGAATTGTTGCAATAATGTTGCCATTTAAAATGACAGGAAACACAACTTTATTATCAACCGTTTGCGTTGCTCCTTCGTCTGAAAGTTCAGCATAATTCATGGGAGCACCAAGATGTGCGCTGCGCAGTTGTTCGTTGGTATAATTCCAACCCCACCAATCTGCCGGCAACTCAACGAATGCATATAATGCACGCGGGACGGTTGTTTGAACGGCAAGGTTTATATCTGTGCGGGTTAAAATGTTGGCATAAGTTTCTTTTTCTGCAGTCATCAATGAACCTGCGCCGGTGGGAACAAGCATGGAGCACATTATTGTAAGAACACAAATAAAGATTGCAAGGAGTCTTGTACCGTATGATTTAAATTCAGATTGTTTTTGGTTTATGCTAATTACTTTTTCTAACATACTTACACCGCCTTAATTATTTTCTATATTATACCATATAATCCCTTTTAAGTAAAGTGTTTTAAGAAATATTTTAATATGTGTAAAGTGTAAGTTTAATTGCCCAAGATTATAAGAATATTTATAATTAACTAAAGCTGCAATTTCGTTAGGAGATTTGCAGCCAAAGGTTTTTCGGGGGAGAGTTATTAACCCAGTCCTTTATGCGCTGTAACTCTGCAGTACCTTTCTCCTTTTTTAATGTGTAAAACTTTTATGGAAAGTTTACTTGACATTTTGTTGTTTTGTGCTATAATCAACTTGTAAAGCAAGCTTTCCATTATGTAAGAGGTGAGTATGTGAAAAATCGTTTAGAGGAAATCCGAAAGCAATGTGGCATTAAGCAAGAGGAGCTTGCTGCTGCTTTGGAGGTTTCACGGCAGACAATCAGTTCACTTGAAAACGGAAGATATAATCCTTCCATTATTTTAGCAATTAAAATAGCTCGGCATTTTGGTATGAGCGTTGAAGAAATTTTTATTTATGAGGAGGGTGAACAATGAAAAAACAACCAAAAGCATATGTCTTTTTCATGGGATTTGTTATATTCGTAATAGGAT
>DASRNM010000043.1:0-4924 GCA_035647435.1 Clostridia bacterium | reverse complement strand
TATATATACAAAATGATTGAAAATTACATTTTCAATTAAATAAATGAGAAAAAGGTGTTATTAATTATGGAATATTCTCTGGATAAGTACAAGTATTTTGTTCCCACGAAGGCAGACGGTACGCCGTATAAGGTTGTTGCAGTTTCTACTTATGCTGGTAGGACTGTACGTGGCGTAGCCAAGTGTGATCCAAAGGATACATTTGATATTGAAAAAGGCAAGCAGCTTGCCGCGGCACGTTGTCAGGCAAAGGTTAGTTCTCAGCGTCTGAAGCGTGCTACTAAAAAGCTTGATGAAGCTGTTAAGGCACTTGAAAAGGCACAGAAGTACTATGATGATATGACTGTGTATTTCAATGATAGTGCAAGAGATAAGGAAATGTATGATAGCGTAGTTGAAAAACTCGCTAAGGAAATGTAATAATTCGGGGAGCTAAGCTCTCCTCATATATCCGGGTGTAGTTCAGTTTGGTAGAACGCTTGATTTGCAAGTATGACAGAATTGGAAATGTTGAAACAATTGGGAGTTCAAAGCTCTCTACTTGCACCAGGGATCAAGAGGCCGTGAGTTCAAGTCTCGCCACTCGGACCATACTGAATACCCATAAGGGGCTTGAAGCCTTTTGTGGGTATTTTGTTTTGTATAGACCGGAGTGCAAATGATGTTATGCACTTCGGTCTGTTTCATTTCTTCCAAAAGTTTTCAGAAAAGATTCCTTTTGAGATTTGCTCATTTCAGGAAGTTCTACATATCCAATCATCTTATAGTAAATCTCCACTTTCTGCACAGTTTCTCCAAAAAGCTGTTCCCTATGATGAACTACTATTCTGTCAATAAACTCATTTAGAACTTCTATTGTTAAAGTTTGAAGGTCTGTATATTTTCGAACCAACTGAAGAAATCCATCCGCATTCATTTCATGACGTTTTTCAACTGCAACAATTTGTTTTAGGTGCTTAATTTTTTGTTTTAGTTCCGTCTGTTCATCTTCATACTTATAGGATAGCTTCTTAAAACGATCTTCGGTAAGATTTCCAAGAATTTTTTCTTCGAACAGTTTTTCATAAAGGATATCAACTTCTTTTTCTCTGGCTATTGCTGTCTGTAATGCTTCCTGATTCCGGCGCTGATTTATTTGAATTTGTTTGTAATGTTCATCAACCACTAATTTTACAAACTCATCCTCAAACAAAGCCGCAAATCTTATAATACCCGAAAGATGCTGTGTAACAATATTTGTGATGGAGTCCACCCTGATATGGTGGGTCTTACTACATAGTCCGTTATTTGCCCTTTTGTTTCTGCAAGAAAAATAGTGATTATCTGGATTATCGTGGGTAAATTTGTAGTTGAGGTTTGCTCCGCAATCAGAACATTGTAATAGTCCGGCAAACATATTTTTCTCTATATGCTTAGGTTTGCGGTATTTGGTTTGACCAAAAGATTTTTGAATGTTCTCCCAGACTGATCGGTCGATGATGGGTTCGTGTACATTTTTATGGATTTCCCAATTTTCTTCAGGATTGGCTAACCGCTCTTTCAGTTTAAAAGATTTGCTGTAAGTGCGAAAGTTTACTACATCACCGACATAAGCCTGATTCATCAGTAGTTTCCGTATCATACTGGTGTCCCACAGGTACTCGCCACGGACAGCTTGTTTTGTGGGATTCTTAAAACCTTTGCGTTGGGCATAAACAGAGGGAATCAGCACTTTTTCTCGTTTAAGTATCTTTGCAATTTCATTAATACTGGTTCCTTGTTGCCGCATGGAATAGATGTACCGAACGACTTCCGCACCCTCCGGATCAATAATCCACCGCTTAACATCAATAGCATCATACATATAGCCGAGGGGCGGGTGACCTATCGCATAGCCCTGATTGCTCTTGGTTTTCAGTGCCGAGCGCATTTTGCGGCTCATATCTTTAGCATACCACTCATTCATAATATTCCGGAACGGAGTAAAATCATCTTCGCCTTTATCGCTGTCTACTCCGTCATTAACGGCTATAAAGCGCACATTGTGCAGAGGCAGGGTGGTTTCAGTTAGCTGTCCAACCTCCAGATAGTTGCGGCCTAAACGTGACATATCCTTTACAATCAAAATCGCAACCTGATCCGCTTCAATTAACCTTAATAACTCCTTAAATCCATTTCGATTAAATGTTACGCCGGAAACCCCATCGTCCACAAAGATTTTAAGATTCCGAAACTTGTTTTTCTTTGCAAAATCGGTCAACAGTGCCTTTTGATTAGAAATGCTATTGCTCTCTCCGTCCTGCTCATCGTCACGTGATAATCTTAGATAGAGGGCTGTGATTTTTTCTTCTTTAATATTTGGCTGTACCATTTTTCCTCCTTTCCTTGCAGCCAAATAAGCAATGTTACAATACTATTTTACATTACCGTCTTGGCTCTTTGCAAACGTATGATTTTTATTATTCTTGATTTCTTCTGATAAAAGCCGCTTGAGTTTATCTGGGAGTGAGGGTTTATCCGAATCAAAAAAGGCGGCCACTTGATAAGTAACCGTTCCTATTTTGTAAATGTTATTCTCCGGTGAAAGAGTAATTGCTTTTTCATTCATCATATAAAACCTCCTATATGGGGTTTTCAAGGGTTTCTTTAATCATCTTGTATATCCACCGATATAGCCGACCAGATCGAAACCTTTCGTCCGGTCTTTGAGCAGATTTTCTTCCCCACCGCCTGAACCAATCCTTTATCAGCTAACTCCGTTAATCGCGGAGCGGCAAAGTTGCGTTCGTCGGTAGACGTTATACCGCGGCTGTAGAGTTCTGTAGCAATATCCTGTGCGGTCATATCGCCACATTCTTTTAATATTGTCAAAACCGCTTTATGTCGTTCTGTGAGAGTAGTCAAAACCGTGTAATAGCTTTCCCGGCGGGTTTCCTTTGTGATGGCATCCATCTATTTCACCTTCCTTTTAAGCTTGTAATCGTATCCATTTTTACAAGAGCAATAACAACAAAGCTCTTTGATCTTTTGATTGGGATTTGCCTTTTGGACAATATGTTCCGGGGAATTATAAAATTGTGATACGCAACGAGCGCACAGAGTAATCAGCATAAAGTTATCATGCTTACTTTTCAGATTCTTTTTCATTTTCAAGCCCTAAGCTGACCGCCAAAGCACGATCAATTCCTTTCATTGTCATTTCATCCAGTTCCCCAATGCGTCCACCCAGCCGTCTCTTATCAAGCGTCCGTAATTGTTCCAGCAATACTACAGATGGAATGTCAAGCCCATTTCCGGCAGGGAGATAGCAGTGGGTGGGCATATTCAGCTTTTTGGGCTTGCCCGAAATAGCTGCCACCACTACAGTGGGACTGTGGCGGTTTCCTACGGCATTTTGCAGTATCAATACAGGACGGTATCCATTTTGTTCGCTACCCACAGCGGGAGATAATTCGGCGAAATACATTTCGCCACGTTTTACTTTAACTTGCATAACATAAGCCTCCTATATAAAGCATTATGTAGACGAAAACGGCATGGTTTTTAGAGATATGGGAGGCTATAATAAACCTCAATCTATTTACTATGCCGCTTGCGCCTTATATTTAAAGTGCAATATTTATTCCGTACCAACGCAGTTGGTACTATATCCCTTGCACTTACCGGGAATCATCAAACGACGGTCGGTTAAACCGCTCCACGGGAGTTCCACCCCTCCGCATTCTTATGCCGAGCGACCCCCATTGCCTGCGACGGCTCACGGTTGGAAAGTACCGCTTCAACGCTCGGACTGTGGCTGGGCCGGAGTATCTGCCTCTTTTTTCGGTCATTGCCTTGCCAAATTACCACCTTGGCAGTTTCGGTCAGGTGTTATCGCTCATCCTTTGCAGGGGTCTTGGCGCACCGTCCGAGGGGCTTCCGGAAAAGGGAATGTGTTTGACGATTGACTTATTCAGTTGTGGAGGGCGGCGGCTTATTCATAGCCACCTATCCCACAAGAGGTTTCCATCTCCTCTCACCTAATGCACTTTAAAGCCCGTTTTGAGGGGGTATTTTTAATCATTTGCCAAAACTTTTTTAATTTTCTTTTCCGCAGCCTTTAAAGATTCATATACCGCCTTTTGATTTGCTCCCTCCATTGCGGCAATCTGCCATGTAGATAAGCCCTGAACAGTGCTGAGCAAATACCGCCGACGCTGAACTTCGGTCAGCGTGGATATCGCCTTAGCTGCGATTTCTCGCCGCTGTCTTTGGTTTTCTGCTTGCTCCTCCGCCGCAATCAAAGCGTCCTCCGGAGATGCAACACAGCACAGAGTGGTTGCTTCCAAGCTGTGAATGGACACATTCTTTTTGGTTTGGGCATTTTCTGCGCGCACCTGTTTGAGATAAATCTCATCTGAAAGAGATTTAAGTTCTGTGAAGTCCGCTTCGTTCTTATCAGGATTCTCCCGCAAGTAATCCTCTAATGTGATTTCAATGGTCTGATTCGAAAAACGATAAACGATACCTTTCGCTTTTTTGTTAGCAGCGTAATCGCTGTCACGATAATTTTTCATTTTCTTTCCTCCAAATTTTTGATTTTTGATATAAGCTGAAATCAAAAATTGGAGGTCAGGGGTATTTGGCAATGTGGCACTGCCATCTGTCATAAAACATAAAAAGTCCTTTCTGCTTTTAACGCAAAAAGGACAATAAAAAAAGCCGGCAAGGTATAGCGTTAAAAGCTATAACTCGTCGGCATTTCGTAAGCTCGCTCCTACTGGATTATCAATACCAGCGTTTCCGGCTGTAGGCTCGTACTCAGTTATCTGAATATACAATATTTAGTTTTTATTTATAAATACCATTCCATATTAGACAGCGTGGACACCGTGTGATTTTGTCGTAATCGTCCTCGCATATTTTTCTGAAAATTTCCGTCCGGAACGGTCGGTCATTGCAGTCG
>DASRNM010000042.1:0-21167 GCA_035647435.1 Clostridia bacterium | reverse complement strand
ATTATATTTAGGTGATAAATAATGGGGAAACAGTTTTTTAAAATTTTTACACACGACAAGAGCCTAATCGCCGCTTTTGCGTGCTTCTTTGCGATTGTTGCATTTGGAACAATCCCTTTCAAGGGTCTTCTTATCAGCATTCCATTTGAAATAATAATGTTTTTGTTGGTATCATTATTTTTGACATACTGCGTTTTTAAAGCGGAAGATGTTAACAGAATGCCTGTTGTGTTTTTATGCTTTATAACAGCAATGGGTATATCCCCGATACAAAATGCATTAAAAGTAAGCTATGATATTGACAAGGCATTTTTGATTTTGACAATTATAGTAATTTTATTTGTTGTCAACATTTATTCAAAAACGTTGTTTGTTTTTCCTCTTGTTGCAACAACTGTATTTTTATATTTTTATCCTATTTTTTTCATTTTATTGTTACCTTTGTTTGTGATTTCTATTTTGGCTTTTGTGGGCAAGGAAGGGTTCGTGTTTAGACTATTATCTGTATTTTTTTGCTTTTTGTTTTCTTTAATGTTTTTCATATTTTTTGAAAAGAGTGCGATTCACAAAGCTTTAAAAATGCCCGACAAATATATTTTGTCCGTGTTGTTGTCTGTCTTGCCATATTTGGTTTTGGTAGTTGTTATGTGGGTTATGCTATTCAAAAAGACAGAGGATAAAAGTGTAAAATTAGTATCTATTGGGGCGATTGTTTTTCCGCTATTTGTGCTTTTTCAATCATTGTTTTTTGGAAAACTCGTTTCGCCTGTAAACTGGATAGTTCTGACTGGTATTGGTCTCATGCTTACGCTTTTTTCAATTGATAACCAAGACGCGGTTCAAGTTGTTGAAAAAACTAATGGGTGGATTAAACAAAATCTCCTTCCCGTTTCCCTTGCATTTCTCTTTGCCTATGCAATAAGATCGTATTATTTATTTATGATCTATTAAGTTAGCGAAAGATAATAAGCTGTATCCGTTCGGATACAGCTTATTTTTATATTGTCTTATGGGATTGCTTACAGCAAAAGGGTTTTACCGTTGTTTTTTCTGGAAACCTCTGCAGCAGCAGCTATTTCATGGCTCGGGATTGTTGTGTCAATTGTCGTGATATCTGACAAATCCGTTTGCTCATCTGTAAGTAATTTGACAAAATTTGTGACAATTCGAATATCGCCCTCCACATGACCACTGAATTTAAACCCGCCGACACTTACTTTTTTCGATTTTTTGCCGAAAACGCACAGGCGTAAAGATTGATTGTAGCCTATAATCTCGCCCTTAGTGCCCATGATATGGAGCTCTCTAAACATCTTTTCAGAAAAAGCGTTGAGTGTCAAAATTGCATTTGCTCCGTTTTCAAAAGTCATTGTAACTATTTGATGGTCGCACACGTTGTTATCATTTTGAAAAACACATTTGCCGTAATCTCCGTTTCTCAAAGCCTCGTAAATATCGGCTTTTGTGTTTTTAGTTTTACCTGTTAACGTTCTGCGCATGTATTTAATAAACTTAGCTTTCCAAAATGGGTCTTTGATATATAGCTGCTCCGCATCATAGGGGCAGCCTTTTTTTGCCTTGCAACCACCCAGACAGGTTTTAGCAACACCCTGCGGTTTATGCTCATTGTTGAAGTAGTTAAGAGCACCAATCGAGCTGACACTTTTACAATCGCTGTCAACAAACCAGCTGATAAGGTCAAGGTCATGGCAGCATTTTGCAAGTATTGAGGGTGTTGAGGTGTCGTCTCTTTTCCAATTGCCTCTAACAAAGCTGTGCGCAAAGTGAAAATAACCGACGTTTTCTGTGTGATTAATGGAAACAATGTCACCGATAACTCCACTTCTTATTATCTCTTTGACCTTTTTGAAATAATTTGAGTATCTTAAAACATGGCACACCACAAGCAATACACCATTTTCTTTTGCCATGTTAAGAAGCTCATTGCATTCATCAAGGTTATCAGAAACAGGCTTTTCAAGCAGAATATATTTATACCCTGTCTTAATTGCCTTAGCGGTTATATCATAATGGCATTGGTCTTGAACACTAATAATCAAACCGTCGGACATAACGCCCTTGTCAAAAAAGCAATCAGGGTCTAAAAAGCGCATTTCCTCAGGCACCTTATATTTTGGTGAAATGTCATCCAATGCCTGTTGACTTATGTCGCACAGTGCATTAATTTTAATTTTTGAACGATGAAAAAGCTTTAAAAACAGCATATACTCTGTTCCTCTGTTCCCAAGCCCAATGACGGAAACGGTTTTCATGCGTTTTTCCTCCCCCTCTTTCTTGAAACGATAAACAAACGATTTCAAATATAAAGCGTATAGAATTTACACTTAAAAGTTCAGTTAAGCCCTATATACAATCTTATAGTTGTTCGTTAGTTTTGTCAATGAGTTAAAGAAAATGAGAGATTATGAAACTTTTTGGTTGCTGTGTTTTAAATTTTATTAAAGCTCTGAGAGCCTTTCAACGGATACAAATATATTAGAAATTTTGTACCATGTAGCAAAATCAACAATACCCGTTGATGGGAGATTAAATACATTTTGAAATGTTTCAACTGAGTTTCTTGTCAGAGGACCAAAAATCCCGTCAACTCTTATCTTTGGTATTGCGGGGAAATTGTTTGAAATTGCGTTCAATTGCTCCTGTATTGTTCTAACATTTGGACCTGTTGAACCTGTTTGAATTAAGCTGCCGGGGAATGAAACGGGTACCCCTGAAACCTTTGTTGCTTCCAACAAAAAGATATCTTGACCATAGTATCGTTTGAGTATATCAATCGAGGAAAGTCCTTGGTCGCCGAGGGATTTGGAGCCCCATTGTTCGAGCCATTTTGGACATCTTACTCTTTCCCCGTCGCAGTATTGTGCAAAAAGAGGTTGGCGTATTCCTGGTTTTGTAATGAATGTTGTGAAAAGATAGTCTACAACTTCAGAAATATTCTCATATATATTTCTGTTCAAAACAAAAGATTGGTCATAAGCGGTGGAGTTAGTTATTGTAAAGTTATAACCCTTGCCCCGATACCACTCGGTATATACTCTGTTGAGAGTAAAAGAGATAATTGCGAGTATATTTGCTTCAATTGTTGGCCTTGGCCATGTTGAATATATTTCACAACTTGCAACATTTTTTATGTAGTCCTTAAAGGGTATCCAGTAATTTTTTGCCTTTGAGTCGCTAGGAACGCCATCATGTACAACAATAAATTCAGGCACTACGGGGTTGGGTAAAACAACAAGCCCGAGTGATTCGGGCAGGGGTTTAACTGGCTCTTCCTCAATTTTTGGCGGGAAATTTCCCCAAAGCGTGTGTGGTTTAATTATAAAGTTTTCAACTCTTTCGTCGGGTTGAATAATTGGGTCTAAACGTATGTTTTGTAAAGCTTTCGTCAAGGCAAGTATCTGAACGCCCTCTATATCGACTGGTTGGTAGCCCTCTTTAGTGATATTGACATCGTATTCGGAATATGGCTTTCGATCACCATTCGGCTCTAAAGAGTATTCAATAGGTGGTGCCGAAAGCTCAACCGTCGGTGTTTTACCTGAGTCGTTGGTGATCATTTCTTCAACAATTGCTTGCCTGTTTTGTGTGCGTGTGATTCGCACAGTGACGTTATTTGCAGGTTTTCCGACATCCGTTGCAAAAACCTGAACTTGCAAATTGCCTTTTGCGGGTTGGAGGTTTGAATTATTATTTAATTGCATATACATAACTCCTTACACATTTCTCTTCATAAATATACTATGCTTAGATTTTGATTATAAACAGCATTTGCTGTAAATTTGCACAATAAGTTTGATATACATGGCTTTTCAGAGGATTTTAAATAATTTGGCGCATATAATGAATTAGTTAAAACATACAAGGAGGTTGGCTATGCCTTTCAGATTTTCACCTTATTGCGAAGCGTTTCCCTTCCCACCGTCTCCCGCACCTAAATGTATACCCGGTGGACATTCATGGCTCAAGGGCGATGAATATAAAATGTTAAAACAATATAAGGATTCATATATATATATGAATGTGGGCGATGAGTCATTTTGGATGTATCCGGTTATGGTTACCGATATATACATAATAGGGTATAAGTGGTCGGGATTTAAATGGAAATATGTAAGGATAGATGTAAACAATATCAACAGTATTTTTTAGGAGGGTTGATTTGTCAAATTATTTAGCGACAGAAATAGATGAGATAATAAGATTTGACCCGAGAATAGTTAAAAACGGTAACCTTATTGAGGTTATAGTTAAATACAACGGCAACATAATATCCGTTGGGGAGCAAACAGGAGCAGAAGTTGAGATACTTAGCAACAATTATGCGATATTGACATTATTGGAAGGTCAAGTGCCCTTGCTATATAACTACCCAGAAATTGAATACATAGAGCTACCAAAAACTTTAACATTTTTACTAAAACGAAGCATGGGGCAGGCGTGCATTCCCCCAGTTCGTGATAAAAACAGATTTGGTTTACGAGGGAAAGGGACGATAATAGGAATTATCGATTCGGGCATTGATTATACCCACCCCGATTTTTTAAACGAAGACGGCACAAGTCGGGTGTTATTTTTTTGGGATCAGACAAGAGTAGGGGTACCGCCTACGGGGTTTAAGACAGGCATTGAGTACAACAACGAACAAATCAATGAAATTCTGAACACAATGCAGGGCGGGAGCGTTGTTTTTGGCCTTGACGAAAACGGGCACGGAACAGCGGTTTCGGGTATTGCTGCCGGTAACGGTCGGTCAAGCAACGGGCGTGAAGAAGGAGCAGCGCCCGAGGCTTCAATAATTGTTGTTAAATTAGGACAGACAGGTTTTGAAGCCTTTGCAAGATCAACAGAGGTTATGCGTGCAATAAAATATATTTCCGACAAAGCAATACAGCTTAATATGCCCGTTGCAATCAATATAAGCTTCGGCACAAACAACGGCTCCCACAACGGTAGCTCTCTTTTTGAAACATATATTGATTCAATGGCAGAGAGGTGGAAAACCGTAATTGTCGTTGCAACAGGTAACGAAGGCTCGGCAGGGCATCATTATTCGAACATCATTAAACAAGGCGAATCCATAAATGTTGAGTTTGTAACAACGGGCAACCTCTCAAAAATGTACATGACATTCTGGAAGAACTTTGCTGATACTTTTACATTGGAATTGATTTCCCCAGGTGGCCAAACCACAGGTGTTATGAGGCCAACTACCCGCTTGACATCTGTAAATCTTGAAGGGGTAGAGGTTTCTGTGTTTTTCGGTCAGCCGAATCAATACAGAACAGATCAGGAAAAGTTCTTTCTTTTTGACGGTAGGAGGTCAGGAATCCCTCAAGGCATATGGCGTCTTGTTGTTACAGGTGAACAGGTTGTTGATGGCAGGTTTAACATATGGTTGCCTACAATTGAGGATGTAACTAATGATACCGCATTTACACTTCCGAGTGTTGGAACAACATTGACTTTGCCTTCAACCGCTAAAAATGTTATTTCAGTTGGAGGGTATAATTCAAACATTGGAAGTGCTGCCGACTTTTCGGGCAGGGGATATACACGTAGCGATGTGTATGTAAAGCCGGATATTTTAGCACCTGCGGTCGGCATAATTACAACCCGTACGGGCGGGGGATACGATTCATTCACAGGCACAAGCGCCGCGGCCCCCTTTGTGACGGGTAGTGCAGCTTTGATGATGGAATGGGGTATAGTTAGAGGCAACGACCCTTTCCTTTATGGTCAGAGGGTTAAAGCCTTTCTGCAAAAGGGGGCAAGGCGTGAGCGGGCATTGCCTTTCCCAAACCCGTTATGGGGTTACGGTACACTTTGCCTTAATGACACTATGGAATTATTGACTCAATATGTGAGAGGGGGAATATCCATTTGAACAACGCAACACCTTTTGAAGATTTTGCTTTTGCATCTGACCCTAATATAATCGATTTTATGGTTAGAAAAAATGAAGGTTTCTTAAGTTTTGCAAGAGACAACCCAAACATAGTGCTCACAGAGCTGATTGCGGGTAGATATATAGTAGGCTATTCCCCCGAATCCTACATTGAAACAGTAATGCAGAAGCTTGGCACTGGGTACATAAGCTCAATGCCATATGTTATGGGACTACTGGGGCGCTCTGAACTTGAAAGTGCAGGAGTTATTCAAATGCAACAACAACCGTTTTTAGACCTTAACGGTAGAGGTGTGCTCGTAGGTCTTGTAGATACGGGAATAGACTATACGAATAATGCATTTATATATGAAGATGGTACGAGCAAAATTGTTTCAATATATGATCAATCGGTTTTGGGCAATCCCCCAGAGGGCTTTCTGTTTGGAACAGAATATACAAACGAACAAATAAATGAGGCGTTGAGAGCCGAAAACCCTTTGGAGGTTGTGCCTCATGAAGACACATCGGGTCACGGCACTTTTTTGGCCTCCATTGCGGCAGGTAGAGAACAAGAGGATAATATAGGTGCGGCACCGCAGGCGGAGCTGATTATTGTAAAAGCAAGAAAAGCAAGACCGTATTATCTCGATAAATACCTTATACCCGAAGATATAGAGTATGCTTATGAAACCTCAACGGTTATGGTCGGGGTTAATTATATTGTCCAAAAAGCAGCACAGCTTAATAGACCTGTTTCAATTTTTTTAGGTCTCGGAACAAATCAAGGCAGCCATGACGGGTTTAGCATTTTCGAAGAATATTTGACATCAGTATCAAACAGAGCTGGTCATTGTATAACGTTAGCCGCCGGCAATGAAAGTCAAGAAAGACATCACACTCAAGGGGGAATTGCAGCCGCAGGACAAAGTGCAAACATAGAAGTGAAAGTGGAAAACATTTGTGATGTTTATATCAACTTAATAAATTCGGCAGCAGACAGGTTGTCTGTTTCAATAACCTCACCAACTGGGGAGGTTGTCGGGAGAGTACCGGCAAAAAGTGGCACAGTATTTGAAACAAATTTAGTTTTAGAAAGAGCACGAGTGGCTGTTGAGTACTATTTCCCCGTTGAGGGAAGCAGCGGTCAGGCAACTATAATTAAGATAAGAGATGCAACACCGGGCATATGGATAATTACCGTTTATGGGGATATCATTTTAGATGGCACTTTTAACGCATATTTGCATATTGATGGACTTTCCCCTGGGGGATTGGAATTTTTAAAACCTGTCCCCAATAATACAATAGTCGTACCTGCTACAAGTATTGGTATCATTGCTACTGGTGCCTATGACAGCAGCAATAACAGACTATATTCCAATTCGTCGTGGGGACCGACAAATCTCCCGAGAATGTCTCCGGATATTGTTGCGCCTGGAGTCAATGTGAGTGGAATATATCCTTTAGGTCCGGGAACAATGAGCGGCACAAGTGTTGCGGCGGCAATAACTGCCGGGGCATCGGCGCTCATGTTGCAATGGGGAGTAATTGACAATAATGATGTGTCAATAAGCACATATCAAATAAGGGCGTTTCTTATAAGAGGAGCCATAAGGGACACTAAGCTAAACTACCCTAATCCTCAATG
Organism: Clostridia bacterium; assembly: GCA_035647435.1. Classification (GTDB taxonomy): domain Bacteria; phylum Bacillota; class Clostridia; order Oscillospirales; family Acutalibacteraceae; genus JAAZFZ01. Next base: position 13,611 of record DASRNM010000042.1, on the reverse strand, counting down.
GGGCTATGGAAGGCTGAACCTTATCAACTCATATAATATGATGAGGGAAATATAGGGGGTTAACACGATTGAATGAAAATAATTCAATAATAGATTTTGTTAATGACCAGAATAACGTTGATTTTGTGGTGAGATCTACTGAGTATTTTTTGGATGATATTAAAGATAACACTCAAGTGAAGCTATCCACTGTTTTATCGGGTAGATATGTCATAGCCAATGTAAGTTTAAGCAATGTTGATTTGGTCACTGATCGTTTGGGTGTAGCCGCTTTCGGCGCAACTCCCACTGTTTTAGGGCTGCTCGACGCTGAAAATCTCGAAGCGGCAGGCATTACACAAGTTCAGCAACAGCCGTTTTTGGATTTGAGGGGTAATGGTGTACTCGTAGGTATTGTTGACACAGGCATAGACTATACGCTAGATGACTTCAAATATGAGGACGGAACAAGTAAAATAATATCAATATTTGACCAGTCAATTCCGGGCAATCCGCCCCAAGGATTTTTTATGGGCTCGGAATACACAAATGAGCAGATAAATCAGGCTTTGATATCGGATAACCCTCAAGATATAGTGCCACAAACGGATGATTCGGGGCACGGAACATTTCTTGCCAGTGTTGCGGCAGGGAGAGAGGGAGACGATAACATAGGTGCGGCACCCGACTCAGAGTTGATTGTTGTCAAGCTCAGAAAGGCTAACCCATATTACATAAGAAAGTATTTAGTCCCAGATGACCAAGAGTTTGTTTATGAGTCGTCTGCTGTTATGATTGGGGTTGAATACATAATCAGAAAGGCAAAGGAGCTTAACCGCCCCGTTGCTATTTGCATTGGTGTCGGCACAAACCAAGGGGGACACGATGGGAACAGCATGCTTGAGGAATACTTAACAGACATTTCACGAAGCAGCGGAATTTGCATTTGCACTGCGGCAGGCAATGAAAGTCAGGCAAGGCACCACATGCAAGGGATGGTTGAATCAAATGATGGGCAAAAGGATATAGAAATAAAAGTCAATGGGGAGCCCAGCAATATTTACGTAACTGTCAAAAACACAGCATCAGACAGGTTGTCTGTATCATTAGTTTCACCCGTAGGTGAAAAGATTGCTAGGGTACCAGCAAAAAGCGGCACAGTTTGCAGTTCAAACTTTGTTTTGGAAAAAGCAAGTGCTGTCGTTGAATATTATTTTCCACTTGACGGTAGTAGTGGCCAAGCAACTGTTGTCAAAATTATTAACGCCACACCGGGAATTTGGACAATAACCGTTCATGGTGACATTATCCTTGACGGCGCCTTTCATGCATATCTGCCAATGACGGGGCTTGGCTCACCCGAAGTAGAATTTATTTTACCTGACCCAAACTATACAGTTGTTGTTCCCTCAACGGCGATAGGTACAATAACCTGCGGAGCGTATAATATAAGCAACAACGGGCTATATGCAAATTCGTCATGGGGGCCGACACTGCTGCCCAAGATGTCACCCGTGCTTGTCGCACCGGGCGTTAATGTTGGTGGAGCATTCCCTACCGGTTACGGAACAATGAGCGGAACAAGTGTTGCAACCGCTATAACGACGGGGGCTTGCGCACTTATACTTCAATGGGGAATAGTTGAAGGCAATGACTTATCCTTGAGCACGTATCAAGTGAGGGCGTTATTAATTAGAGGCTGTATTCGAGATGAAATCTTGACATATCCCAATTTACAATGGGGGTACGGAAGACTTAATCTATTGAACACATTTAATATGATGCGCGGGCTTGGCTTATAAGATTCATCGAAAAAGGAAGGAGAGAACGCCGCATTGAACAATGAAATGACACTCAAAGAAATTGCAAATAACCCTCAGGCAATAGATTTGATATTTAGAGAAACGGACTTTATCTTGAATTATCTTGAAAGCTTACCTGAAATACAGCTCTCAACAATCGTTGACGGCAGATATCGTCTTGCTTATGTTTTTGAAAAAGATTTAGATAAAGTTAAACAACGCTTGGGCTCAGGTTTTTTGAATGCCTTGTCAGTTGTTTATGGGTTATTGGATAGAGAAGCTCTTGAAGCTTCGGGAATATTGCAGGTGCAGGAGCAACCGTTTCTCGATTTGAGGGGGAACGGAACTTTGCTAGGCTTTGTGGATACGGGCATTGATTACACTCAAGATGTGTTTAGATACAAGGATGGAACTAGTAGGATAGTTTCAATATTTGATCAAACAATTAAGGGTGATACACCCTATAATTTTTTAATTGGTACGGAATATACTCAAGAGCAAATAAACGAAGCATTGAAAGCAGAAGATCCGTTTGAAATTGTTCCGCATACTGATGATGTAGGGCACGGCACATTTTTAGCGTCTGTTTCTGCAGGCAGTGAAACAGGGGGTTTCATAGGTGCCGCTCCCAATGCAGAACTGATTGTTGTCAAGTTGGAAAAAGCAAGACCGTATTATTTAAAAAAATACCTTGTACCTCCCGAGCAAGAGAATGTCTTTGAAGGCTCATCAATTATGGTCGGGGTTGAATATATCCTTAAAAAAGCAAGGGAGCTTAATAAACCTGTTTCAATATGTATTGGCTTAGGTACTAACATGGGAGGTCATGACGGATTCAGTCAGCTTGAAGAGTATCTTGACGAGGTTGCAAGAACAAGCGGCGTTTGCATATGCACTGCGGCTGGCAACGAGAGCCAGGCAAGGCATCACACACAGGGCTTTCTTTTAGCCACAGGCGATTCACAAGATATAGATATAATAATTGAAGGTCAAACCACAAAATCTGTCTATGTATCAGTCCTAAGCACATCTTCAGACAAGATTTCTGTGTCAATCAGGTCGCCGTCGGGGGAGCTGGTTGGGCGTATACCTGCAAAGAGCGGAACCACCTTTGAAACAAAACTAATTTTTGAAAAAGCAAGAATCAGTGTGCAATACTATTTCCCGCTTGAGGGCAGTAGCGGACAGGTGACGATAATCAAGCTTATAGATGCGACGCCTGGGGTTTGGAAAATAACCGTTTATGGGGACATAGTTCTTGACGGCTCATATCACGCATACCTGCCAATGACAGGCATGGGGCCCCCAGGTGTTGAATTTTTGACGCCTAACCCCAACTTCACTATTGTAAGCCCTGCAACTTCATTCGGCACAATTTCATGCGGAGCTTACGACAGCAGCAACAACAGGCTATTTTTCCAGTCCTCATGGGGGCCAACACTTTTGCCGACAATAGCACCGGATTTAGTAGCACCTGGTGCAAATGTTGGTGGGGTTTTCCCCACCGGCTTTGGAACATTAAGCGGTACAAGTGTAGCGGCGGCAATAACAGCAGGGGCGTGTGCGTTGTTGCTCCAGTGGGGGGTTGTTGAAGGTAACGAGCTCGCAATGAGCACTTTTCAGATAAGGGGATTGCTTATTAGAGGGTGTATTCGTCAAAGCAACATAATCTACCCAAACCCGCAATGGGGTTATGGGATATTGAATTTGATAAACACATTCAATATGATGCGTGAAACAAGACTGGGTATCTAGATTTTGTATTTATCCCAATTATGGTATATAATAATAGGCAACAGAAATTTTACTGTAATGAGGGGTTAATATGTGTGATACTCTTGGTCGCATTTCAGGCACAGGTTTAGATGCGATTTTTGCAAAAAACAGTGACAGAAGCCCAAACGAGCCACAGGTAGTCGAGTGGTACCCCGAAAAGCAACATGATGAAAACATGGTTAAAGCAACATATATTGAAATAGAACAGGTTGAAAGGACTCATGCCTTCATCCTTTCACGACCCATATGGCTTTGGGGCGGAGAGATGGGTGTTAACGACTGTGGTGTTTGCATAGGTAATGAGGCCGTTTTCACAAAGGGTAAGTATTCACAAACAGGGCTTACAGGCATGGATTTGCTGCGCCTCGGCTTGGAAAGGGGTAGCGACGCCGCTGGGGCTCTTAAGATAATAATTAAAATGCTCGAAAAATACGGGCAGGGTGGAAACTGTGGTTATGACCATGATTTCTATTATGACAACTCGTTTTTGATTATGGATAGACAAGAGCTCTATATTCTCGAAACAGCAGGCAAAGAATGGGTTTATAGAAAACAGGATAACGGCTGCATATCAAACAGGTTGGCACTCGAAGACGGTGATATGTTCAGCGGTGAATCCTGCAACTTTAAAAACAAGCATTTTGAGCCTGTTTATTCTCGCTTTTCGGGTTCAAAGCAAAGGCTAAAGCAGACAAGAGGCCACATTGATAATTGCATAAGCGTAAAGCAGATGATAAATGCCTTGAAAACACATGAAAAAGGTTCCTCGCCTTTAATTAAAGGTAGCGTGAGGAGCACGTGTATGCATGCTGGTGGTCTTGTCGGCGACCATACAACGTCGTCGATGGTTGTTACCGTTTCGGATACCCCGACTATTTGGTTGACGGGCTGTTCAACGCCATGCATTTCTTTGTTTAAACCCTATAAGTTCGGTGGCGAGCCGGTTGCGCCTGTTTTTATGAGCGGCGACAAAAGAGCAGATGAATATTGGCGTGAGAGGGAGAGTTTTCACAGAAGTGTTATAAGCAAAAGAATGCCTGATGAGTTTTGCAGGGAGCTTGAAGCTATTCAGAACAGATGGATAGATGAAGTTGAGAATCAACCTCAAAGTGTTGAAAGTATAAGCGAAACCGCTTTAGGAGAAGAAAAAGAATTTTATAAAAAATGGGTTGAACTCATACCCGCTCAAAGCTATGGGAGTAGGCGGTTTAAATCGTATTGGGTAAAGAAAAACAAAGCACTCGACACATTTAAGAAATAAAAAAAAGAGCATTTTGAGAATTCCATAACGGAGAACTCAAAATGCTCTAAATTTTAATCAACAAGTGAAAAGCTGCTTTTTATTAGTACTTATGAGCCTTTGCAAGCATCATATCCTTAACTTTCATAAGGCGTGTGGTGGTGCTTCGCTCATTTTCATCAAGCTTCATTGTGATGTATTTAATCGTTTCCTCATACTGCGGAATCATAACATGCTCAAGAGCGTTAACTCTTCGGCGTGTTTTTTCAATTTCCGACGCCATGAGTTGACATGACTTTTCAACCTCTGCAAGCCTTATCATTTTCGGCATTATATCAGACAATGATTTAACAGCGGCATCGAGGTCACCTGCTGTTTCGGCAAGACCGTAGGAATAAATGTCGCTCTCGTCGGCAGTTTTGAACTTAACGTCAAATTCTGGTATCAAGACACTCATGACATTTTTTTCTTCGATTTTAATGCTCATGTCTTGTGTTGGGAGCATAAGCGCAACCTCAATGCTTTTATCGCTCATTGTGCTTCTTGCGGTGGACATATTAAGGTTTGCCTTTTTTATTCCTTCTTCAACAGTAATTCGCAACTCTTTATTTTCACGCACAAGTTCGAGAAAACGGCGCATTAACTCATCCCGCTTATCTTTGAGCAGCTTATGCCCTCTCCGAGCGGTAATGAGTTTGCGCTTTAAGTTTGTCAATTCCATGCGTGTGGGGTTTACATTTAAAATTGCCATATGGTTCTATCCTTTCTGCAAAGGGTTGCAAAATCTACTGAGTTTTGCCGTAATGCTCGTCAAGAAGCTCATCGCTGATTCTCTTTAGTTCACTTCTTGGTAGTATTGAAAGCAACTTCCATCCTAAATTGAGTGTTTGTTCAATGCTTCTGTTTGTTTGGAAGCCTTGAGAAACGTATTCTTTTTCAAATTCGTCTGCAAATTTTGCATAAAGCTTGTCAATATCCGTGAGTGCAGCCTCACCGAGGATTACCATCAACTCCTTGCTGTCTTTACCTCTCGCATAGGCGGAGAATAGCTGGTTCATCGTGTTTGAATGGTCATCCCTCGTTTTACCTTCCCCGATACCTTTATCTTTAAGTCTTGAAAGGGAGGGGAGAACGTCGATTGGTGGGTTGATACCTCGCCTGAAAAGGTCACGGCTCAAAATTATTTGCCCTTCTGTGATGTAACCTGTAAGGTCGGGGATTGGGTGGGTTTTGTCATCCTCGGGCATTGTGAGAATTGGGATAAGTGTTATGCTCCCGTCATTGCCCTTTTGTCTGCCCGCTCTTTCATAAATTGAAGCAAGGTCTGTGTACATATATCCGGGGTATCCACGCCTGCCCGGAACCTCTTTTCTAGCCGCTGAAACCTCACGCAGAGCGTCTGCGTAGTTTGTAATATCAGTTAAAATAACAAGCACGTGCATGCCCTTGTCAAAAGCTAAATATTCTGCTGCGGTAAGTGCCATTTTCGGGGTTGCTATTCTTTCTATTGCAGGGTCATCAGCAAGGTTTGAAAACACAACGGTTCTCTCAAGCGCACCTGTGCTTTTAAAGCTTTGAATAAAATAATCAGATTCTTCAAAGGTTATACCCATTGCACCAAAAACAACAGCAAACTGTTCGTTTTCGCCGTGAACCTTTGCCTGTCTTGCAATCTGTGCTGCAAGGTTTGCATGAGGAAGACCTGACGCTGAAAATATGGGGAGCTTCTGCCCCCTAACAAGCGTATTAAGACCGTCAATGGCCGAAACGCCGGTTTGAATAAACTCTTGCGGATAGTTTCTGCCGGCAGGGTTCATAGGGACACCGTTGACGTCAGCCCTTTTTTCGGGAATGATTTCGGGTCCGCCATCTTTTGGTCTGCCAAGCCCGTCAAAAACTCTGCCGAGCATGTCGAGCGATAAACCCAACTCCATTTGTCTGCCAAGAAAACAGACCTTACTGTTTTGAAGGTTAATACCCGTTGAGCTCTCAAAAAGCTGAACCAATGCATCAGTTCCGTCTATTTCAAGAACACGGCAACGGCGAGTTTCACCGTCGGCAAGCTCAATTTCACCAAGCTCGTTATAAGTGATTCCCTCAACCTCTCTAACAAGCATAAGAGGGCCGGAAACCTCCTGAATTGTTCTGTACTCTCTCGGCATTACAAATCCTCCCTGTATTCAAGCACACCCTTAAGCTCGCTTTTGAGCTTAGCGGATATTACTTTGTATTCGTTGTCGATTCTGTCTTCTGGAATGTATTTGAAGCGACCAATTGCTTCCCTAACAGGCATAACAACAATTTTTTCGATATCTGCTCCCATCTTGAGAGCTTCAAGTGATTCTTCATAGAACTGAATAGCAAGCTTCATGATATAATACTGCTTTTGTAGTGAAGTATATGTGTCAATATCATGGAAAGCAAGCTGGTGAAGGAAATCCTCACGAATTGAGCGTGACGCTTCCATTTTTAGACGGTCAGGGGAAGAAAGTGCATCCATGCCGACAAGTCTAACGATTTCTTCAAGCGCTGCCTCGTCAGAGAGCAAGTTCATCAGTTTGCCTCTCAAATTAGTCCATTCTTCGTTAACATTATCGTTGAACCATTCGCCCAAAGATTCGGCATAAAGCGAATAGCTTGAAAGCCAATTGATTGCGGGGAAATGTCTTTTGTATGCAAGGGATGAGTCAAGCCCCCAGAAAACCTTGACAATCCTTAGTGTTGCCTGCGAAACAGGCTCTGAAATGTCGCCACCGGGAGGGGAAACGGCGCCTATAACAGAAAGTGAACCCTCTCTGTTGTCGGAACCAAGAGAAATAACTCTCCCCGACCTTTCATAGAATTGGGCTAGTCTGCTGCCTAAATATGCGGGATAACCCTCTTCACCGGGCATTTCTTCAAGCCTGCCCGACATTTCACGAAGAGCCTCAGCCCAACGGGAGGTAGAATCAGCCATAAGTGCAACTGAATAACCCATATCACGAAAATACTCGGCAATTGTTATGCCTGTATAAATTGAAGCTTCACGAGCCGCAACGGGCATATCGGATGTGTTGGCTATTAGAACCGTTCTCTCCATGATGGATTTGCCTGTGTGCGGGTCAATAAGCTCAGGGAACTCGTTGAGAACGTCTGTCATTTCGTTGCCACGCTCACCGCAACCGATGTAAACGACTATGTCAGCCTCAGCCCATTTTGCAAGCTGGTGCTGTGTAACAGTTTTTCCGCTGCCAAAAGGACCGGGGATAGCTGCAACACCACCCTTTGCTATCGGAAAAAGTGCGTCAATAACCCTTTGACCTGTAATAAGCGGAACATCGGGCGAAAGCTTTTTTGTGTAAGGTCTGCCTTTTCGGACAGGCCACTTTTGAATAAGTGTGATTTCGTGTTCTCCGTTTTCTGTTTCAATAACACCGACAGTCTCCGTAACCTTGTAGTCGCCAACAGAAATTGATTTAATTGTACCGCTGATGTTAGGTGGCACCATAATTTTGTGTGAAACAACTGCCGTCTCTTCAACTGAGCCTAAAATATCTCCCTGAGATACTTTGTCGCCCTCTTTAACACTCGGAACAAAACGCCACACTGCCTCACGGTTCAATGAAGGGACTTCAATGCCCTTTTTGAGTCTGTTCCCGACCATGCCTCTAATAGTATCAAGCGGTCTTTGAATACCGTCGAATATGCCTCTTATTAGCCCAGGACCGAGCTCAACACTTAAAGGTTCGTTCGTTGATTCAACAGGTTCACCTGTGCCAATGCCCGAGGTTTCCTCATATACTTGCACTGATGCTCTGTCGCCGTGCATTTCAATAATTTCACCGATCAAACGGCTGTTACTGACACGCACAACATCAAACATGTTGGCATCACGCATACCGGAGGCAACAACAAGGGGACCTGAAATTTTTGCAATTACGCCTTCACTCATTTTATCTACCATGCCTTTCCGATGCTTTTGGCATCAATAGCTTTAATTTGACAGAATGTCGGAGCCAACCGCTTTTTCAACGGATTTGCTCACGTTTTTAAGACCAAGCCCTGTGTTGCCGCTCACGCTCGGTATAAGAACGATTGCGGGCAAGGGGCGGTCAGAATATTTGTCAATTTCATTCAGCATGCCGTCGGCAAGCTGCTCTGTTATATATATTACAGCATAACCGCTGCCGGCAAGCTTTCTCAAAGTTTTCACAGCATCATCCGAATTATCCTCGGGGAAAATGTGAATACCCAATGTTGAAAAGCCGTAAATACTATCTTTGTCGCCCATAGCGGCTATTTTTCTATGCATAAATCTCCCTCACTCTCTTGCGAATTGTTTCGACGGGAAGATCATTAATTTTAGCTGAAAGAATTATTTTTATATTCTTCGCTTCTGCAACCTTTGCATAATAGTATGCAACCAACGGGTCCGGGCCGAAGACTTCCCACTTTGCATCGTCTAACCATTTCACAAGCAGATTGTCGCATTGCCTTTCGAATTCCGTAAACCCTGTTACAATACTTTTCGCAATAGGTTCAAAGGGTGTTGATAAAAGATATTTTAACAGAGCTTCCTTATTAGATGCGCTTTTGAGAAGCTCGTCGTTGTCCACATAATCGCTAATACACATTGCGTTTTCTGCAAAGGCTTTGTCCTTGCCCATTGTAACGCATCTCAAAGCGATTTTGATGTTCGCCTGTGCGCATTTCAACTCGACAATTTTTGACAAAAGGGGACTTTGTGCTTTTTTCACAAACTCCTTTGCTGTGTTGAGTGACGCTTTGTCAATGTATATTTCCGCAAGCTGACCGCTTTCAACACGTGCAACCGCATCATAGGCAGCAGCTGCGCACTCTTGCAAATATTCAGGCAAGAGTTCAAAGTTTTTTGTTTTGATAGCTTTTGTGATGACTTCGGTGTCTGCAATGCAAGGAGTGATATAGTAATCGCTTGCATCAAGGTTTGAGAATGTAGCTTTTATGGCGGCTTTGAGGTTGTAAAAATCGTTTTCGATTATCAAAGCATCAAGCAAGCTTGAATCGGGTGCACTTTCGCAGATAAGCTGCCATGCATTCTCAAGCTCCGCCTGTGCAATATCTGTTTTTTTGTTGCCTTCCGGCATTGTTTTGCCTTTGTCCGCAAGGATTTTTAGAACATCGCTGCTGGTTGCAGCTCCGATAAGCAGGTCAATATCTGCCGTTGTGAGCAGCTTTAGTTCGTTTGACCTGATTCTTGCGACTGCAAAAGCATATTCAGTTTCACGCATTGTTGCTCACCGCCTATTTAAATAGAATTGAATTGACCACTTCTTTAATATCTTCACGGCGTTCCTCTATCAAAGCGTCAAAGGAACAATTGATTTCAATATCGCCGTACTTCAAAATAAATCCGCTGTCGATTTTTGCACTTTTATCCGAAAAGCTAAGTTTACAGCCTTTTTCCTTTGCACACTGAATAGCTTTTTCACTAAAGCCGTTGGGAATTCTTGCGGTATCACGAGAGGAGAACATCATTATACATTCGCCCTCAATAACATGCTTATCAAGCAGTTTTATGATTGAATCAAAGTAATCCTCTTCAGACTGATTGTTCAAAGCATTCAACGATTCTGAAACAGCATCATTTATAGCTTGAACCTTTGCAGCGAGAATTGTTTGCCTTGACTGCTGTTCTGCCCTTGATTTTGACATTACAAGCATTCTTTCACCTTGTTTTTCGGCCTGGTCAATTATTTGTGATGTAACTTGATCGCCGTCCTCTTTTGCCTGTGCAAGAATTTTATCGGCCTTGTTTTCGGCCTCGATAACAATTTTTTTACAGCTTTCGGCGGCATCATTATCTATTTTTTCAATGATTTTTTCTATCATTTTGGAAACTCATCCTCTCAACTTAGATAGCGAGACCTGTAATACTGGTGATAGCAAGAATTGAAACAAGCAATGCAAGAACTGCATATGTTTCAACCATAACTGACATTGTGATTGTTTTACCACTTTGGTCGGGTCTCTTTGCAACAACGTTAACGCCTGCAACGGCAACCTTTGCCTGTGCAATTGCTGAAAAATAGCCGACAACAGCAATTGGGAGACAAGCAGCAAAATACATTAGGCCTTTAGCAATCGAAAGGTCAATAATGTCTCCGCCGATAACTCCAATTTGAAGTAAGACAAGAATAGCTGCAAGGAAACCGTAAAGCCCCTGTGTGCCGGGCAAAATTTCGAGAATAAGAACTTTACCGAATTTTGATGGATCTTCTGCGATTACGCCTGAGCCTGCTTGACCGACAAGGCCGACACCTTTTGCCGAGCCGAGACCTGAAAAGATTGCAGCGAAAGCTGCGCCTGTTATTGCACAAACCATTCCTAAATTAATCATTTCATTTTTCCTCCATTAGTTTAAAATACTTTGTATTTGCAGTCAACGGAGAGAAGGCTTTGCCTCCACCCTCGTAGAACTTCGAAAAAAATTCAACATACTGCAGTCTGTTTGTGTGCACATATGTGCCTATGAGATTGATTGCAATGTTTACAGTATGGCCGACGATAAATGCGATTACAAGAACAACTGCCTTAACGGGTGTGCTTTGCGGTATTGTACCTAAAAGGTTTACAACTGAAGCGATTACGCCTGTGCAAAGCCCAAGCGCAAGTAGCCTTGAATACGACAAAATGTCACCGAGATATCCTGAGCCAATATTGTAAAGCCCAAAAAGACCTCCGCCGAGTTTGCCAAAAATATTTTTTGAGGAGCGCCCTGCGGTGAGAACAACTGATATCAACCCGATAATTGCAAGGTATTTACCAGCACTTGTTGTCCACTCGGGGATGCCCTTAGAAATAATAGCCGCACAAATCGGAGCCGCACCTGTCACTAACATATAAACAGGGACAACATCTAAAAAAGCATCAAGCTTTTTGCCACTTTTCCACAACATCGCAAACCGTACACCCAAGCCGGCGAACAGATGTACAATTCCGAAAAGGAAGGAATACATAAGCAACCGCATTGGGTCTGCTAATGGTTCAAACCATAGCGCAAGGCTTGCCGTCGGGATTTCAGTGTTGAAGAATTCTCTTGCAATGACGGGAATAATGTCTCCAAAAAAACCGCCGAACATGACACCCCAAAAGATAGTGGATATGCCACAAAAAAGGAACATATTAAGAGTCTTTTTCATGCTACTCTCAAGCTTCATAAATCTTTTTGCAAGCATTGCAGCGAGCACCATGATTATTCCGTAGCCCGCATCTGAAAGCATAAGCCCAAAGAAAAAGTAATAGAAAAAAGACATTGCAGAGCTTGGGTCTACATCCTCTTTTGTCGGCAAAGCATACATTTCTGTTATGGACTCCATGGGAGCCGAAAAAGTGTTGTTGTCAAGCAAAATCGGTGGCTCGTCATCTTCACTCAGAGTAGATATGCTAACGGCAACCGTCCATTTGCTTTCAAGCTTTTTGACAAGCTTGTCCGCTTCTCTTGTTGCAATATATCCATTAATAATAAAAACTCTTTTACTTAAAGCGAGTTTACTTAAAGCGTCATATTTATCTTTGCGAATAGTAAAATAGTCGCATAAAAACTCAATGTCGCCTCTCAACGATGCACGGTCTTCAATTTCTTTCAAAGCCTTTGCTTTTTGAAGCTCAAGACTCTTTATCTCTTTTTCAAGACGTTCATACCGAACTCGGGGAGGGTGCTTTGTCGGGTCGCCTGGGTGGGCAAACCCCAAAGCCCTCAGTGCTTTATAAACCTGTTCTTCGCATTCCTTATGGCAAATGACAAAAACATAACTTCGCTCTTGGCTTGATGCAATAAGCTTAAAATCAAAACGGTCTTCACCCTCAAGCTTTTCAGAAAAAGCCTTTTGAAGCCTATCATGGCTGTATTCTCCGGGTAAATTGCCGATGAAAGCGGATGTATGCACCGTTTTTTCAAACTGCATGGGAATATCGAGGCTAAGCCATGGCCTGAGCCTGTCAAGCATTGCACGGTGGCGTGCAATATCGGCATCTGATTTTGATATAGCCTTTTCAAAAGAGTTTATGTCATAGCATTCATTGAGAATTTTGTTCATTTCCTCTGTCTTTTTGAGGTACTCGGAAATCGGCATCTCTTCTCTACCGCTGAACGAACTTAAAAGCCCCTTGTTTTCGGGGGAGTATTTATCCAAAACAGCCAGTGAAGAGCGTGAGATAGAAAGATTCTTTTCAAATTGAGAAACAGTTTGCGAAGTGGAAAGCTTGTATATGTCGCCATTGTCTTCGCTGTCTGACAAGTCAATAACAGAACTGAATTGAAGGAAGTCAAAGATTTCTTTTGATTGCTCAATGGGAGCTAGAAGCTCAATTTTGCTCATTTCAACTTTTGCCAAAGAAACACCTCCTTTTTATAAATATACAAACGAAAATCGTGTTATTACACGGTTAAATAACGATATTGATAACGGATTTAATCGCCTCTTCTCTTTTTGACAAAGCGGCGTGAATTATTTCTTCACTTTTCTTTTTGCTGTCGCTAGCGGATTTATCTTCAAGCTCCTTTGTCTGCGCCTGAGCTTTGCCAATAATTTCTGTAGCTCTATTTTGGGCACATTCACGATGTTTTTCGATTAATTGCGCGCCCTTTTCATTTGCTGCTTCGATTATCTCTTTCGCTCTTGCCTGTGCTGTGGCAACAGCCTTTTCTTCTGCCTGCTCTGCGGCAAGCACCTTTTGAAGCATTTCGGATGCCATGTTTTGTCATGCCTCCTTTAAAAATCATTCCCTATATTGTAACATATTTCATCTTAAATGGCTATGTTTATTTTGTACAATCATTAGTAAACATAACGG
>DASRNM010000041.1:0-12637 GCA_035647435.1 Clostridia bacterium | reverse complement strand
TGTTTATTGTCTGCATACTAATTGACAAACTCCGTTCAATTCTATTTTTACCTTTAACAAAAAGTAAAATTGTTCAAAAGATTGAACAAATCCCAAAAATTATATCAAACAAATTCAAAGGTTCTGTCGCAAAATAGCTTTGTAAAGCGTTAAACATCTTAAATAGATTGATAAATCTAGAAACCCTCTATACGCTTTCAAACATTAAAATCGGTGGCAGATGTTGCATATTCTTTATACCTTTATAATGCTAAAAAGTCGCTCGTTTTCAAAAGAAAACGAGCGACTTTAAACTTTGGTGGAGATGGCGGTAATCGAAACCGCGTCCGAAAGCCAATTCCCACAACTTTCTACGAGTGTATTCTTTTATTTAGGATTCCCCTCAAGCCGCGCCAAAAGACAAGCTCAGCCCTACGGTAGCCATGTTGTTCATGGGCAGGTTACACGGCGTTCACCCACACACGTTCACCGCTAATCGACGCTCCTTACAATGTCGCGGTACTCACTGCAGGAACGGCTGCTATTTAAGCAGCTTGTAAAGTTTTATTATTGTCGTTTATTTCTAAACTTGCGGTTTTTATAGCGGACCCGCACCGCTACTCGCTTATCGTGGTTCAAAACCCCCGTCGAAATCCTTTCATCCCCATTTGATGGTTAGCGAATTTTAATTGCTCGCTCAACATTGCGTTTGGCATCTTTTCTTGCCGCTGTTTCACGCTTGTCATAGTTCTTTTTGCCCTTGCACAGACCAATGTGCAGTTTCGCTTTGCCGTTGACAAAATAAATTGACAAAGGCACGAGTGTCAGGCCCTGTTGCTTTGTAACACCGTAAAGCCTGTTTATCTCTCTTTTGTGCATGAGCAATCGGCGCACACGAATGGGGTTGCGGTTGAAAATGTTGCCGTGCTCATAAGGACTTATGTGCATACCGTTCACAAAAATCTCTCCGTTTTGGATGCTACACCATGAATCTTTTAGATTCACCCTACCTTGACGAATTGACTTCACTTCAGTGCCTAAAAGCTCAATTCCAGCCTCCATACCTTCAAGCACAAAGTAGTCATGATAGGCCTTTTTGTTGCGTGCAACGGGTGGTGCAAACTCTTTATTGCCCAAGCCTATCACCTCCTTGTGTGGAATAAAATTATAACATGTAGGCTCATTTTGTCAAGTAAATTGTGTCGATTGTAATATTTTGCATCTTTGTCTAAGCTAATCTTCTATGCTCCAAAAATACGGTGTATATGTTCCATCTGCAGTATCCGCCGCATATGAGTATGCGTAAGCTATTGTTTGTGTTGAATCGTTAAACATAAACACAAGGTATTCATATGAGCCGAGTCCGAATTCATCAATTATATAAACTCTGCCTAAACCGTCTTTCTCTTGAATAACAGCGTCGGGAAAGCCTGCAAATATCGAATCTTTCTCGCTATTATAATATGCCTTTGTCAATTCCCAGCTTGCGTATATATCCATTCGAGGGCTAACACAATTGGAATAGTTATAATAGTACTCTTTATTTTTCGCATCTTTAGGAATCTCCTGAGGGAAAATGCTCCCCGCCTTATCAATATAATGCCGGTTTATATCCTCTGTTACAAGATAATTAGAAATATCAGTTGTCAGAGACTCAATGGGTGATGCGTAGACAAACAAAAACGATGGCAACACACTTCCAAATGATATCAAAACAACCAGCAACGCCGAAATCATTTTTGTGCCTATTTTCATTTTTGACCAAAAGTGTTTAATAACAAAAACAATCAAAACAGGCAGAATAATCAAACCTGTGAAAATAAGCGAGCGTGACAATGAACTGATGTGCAAATACTTGAACTCTTTGATTATCAAACACAAAACTGTCAAAATATTTATTACAGCAAAAATAACAACTGCTAAAAAGACTAAATCCCTTTTTCTGATTTTGTTTTTCATCTAAATCACCTCTATTGTTATTTTGCCGCTTGTACTTAATGACGGTCGTTTTGCTGTTGGCTGTTCTTAGCACGCCTTTTAACAGACAATGCGACTCTTTTTGCTTTTCTCGATTTTTTTGCCTTTTGTGCTCTTGTTGCAGCCTTTTTGGCGGCTTTTCTAGCAGCTTTTTTAGCAGCTTTTTTCATGCCCTCTGGACTTAACGCGGGGTTTTCCTTGTAAAAAATCATGCTTCCGCCTATAACCTGCACAATCTCTAAACCTGTGGCTTGTGCAAGCTTCTGTGCAATTTCTTTAGGCGCTTCGGGTGCACTTTCAAGCAAAACTTTTAATTTTATAAGCTCTTTTGTGTTAAATGCATCATTAACTTGGTTAATAACCGCTTGTGTAACACCATTTTTTCCAACCTGAAACAATGGTTCAAGAGTATTTGCCATGCCTCTGAGCGTGGCTCTATGCTTACCTGTCATTTGAAAACTCCTTGCCGAAAAACGGCATTTATTTGTTGATTATAATATCTTTTTCAATTCCTGTGCAAGTAGTGTTAACGCCTTGCCTCTATGACTTATTAAATCCTTCTCATCTGAGGACATTTGAGCTATTGTCATACCGTTTTGTGTCTTTTCCGGTTCAAACACAGGGTCATATCCAAACCCGCCGTTACCTCTCGGGCTTTCTGAAATAAACCCTTCGCACTCACCTCTGACAACAATTTTTTTGTCGTTTGGAAAAACGCAACACGCCGCACAAACAAATCGTGCCGTTCTTTTCTCGCGTGGGACTCCTGAAAGCTCTTTGAGCAGCCTTTCAATGTTTTTCTCGTCGTCTCCATGAACACCAGAAAACCTTGCCGAGTAAATCCCTGGGGCACCGTTTAGGTAATCAACACAAAGACCTGAATCATCTGCAATGCAAGGCAAACCGCTCTCTTTGCAACCGCTTTCAGCTTTTAATAATGCGTTTTCTTCAAATGTAACTCCTGTTTCTTCAACATCTGTCAACTGAATGCCTATTTCACTGCCAATAAGAACCCTTATCCCCAAAGGTGAAAGAATCCTCGCAAGCTCATTTCTCTTATTTATATTATGTGTTGCAAGCAAAAAGTCCATATTATTCCTCACTGTCCTCCTGTGATTGATCAAAGAAAAGACTTTGAGCAAAATCGTTTGCATCAAAAAGCTGGAGGTCGTCAATTTGCTCACCGACACCGATAAACTTTACAGGCAAGTTCAAATTGTTTTTAATATTCAAAACAACTCCGCCCTTAGCCGTACCGTCAAGCTTCGTTAATATTATACCCGTAACCTCGGCAATGCTTTTGAATTCTTTTGCTTGATTGACTGCGTTTTGCCCCGTTGTCGCATCAAGTACTAAGAGCACCTCTCTGTCTGAATAAGGCAACTCCCTATCAATCACTTTGTATATTTTAGCAAGCTCATCCATTAGGTTCTTTTTATTGTGAAGCCTGCCAGCTGTGTCACAAATAATTAAATCTGCATTTCTTGCCTTGCCTGCTGCTATTGTGTCGAAAATTACTGCTGCAGGGTCTGCGCCCTCTTTGTGTTTTATCATTTCAACACCTGCACGATCAGCCCAAATTTCAAGCTGTTCTATTGCAGCGGCACGAAAGGTGTCTGCCGCACCAAGAATAACCTTTTTGCCCTGATCTTTGTAGAACGCCGCAATCTTACCTATCGAGGTGGTTTTACCGACACCGTTAACACCGATGACAAGCATTATAGACGGCAAGGTTATCATGTCTATTTCTTCGCCGCCTGAAAGCATCTGCGCAACAATATCCTTTATAGCTTCTCGCACCTTTTCGGGTGTTCTCAGGTTCTTTTTTCTCACAGTTTCACGCAACTCATCGACAACCTGCGTTGCGGTATTGATTCCGACATCGCCCATTACAAGGATTTCAAGAAGCTCCTCATAAAAATCCTCATCTATTTCGTTAACCCCGTACAGCGCTGAATCAATCGCCCCTGCCATACTGTCCCTTGTTTTTTTCAATCCTCGATTGATTTTTTTAAAGAGTCCCATTTTGAACAGCCCTTCTATACATTTAATAGTATTAAATCGTTTTTATCTTTCGGGATAATCTCCCGCAAAGCACGCATCACAATATGTTTTTGTGTCGCTGTTGACAAGCTCTTTTAGACTCTCAACACTCAAAAACCCGAGTGAATCCGCACCTATTTTTTCACAAAGTTGCTCAACCGAATTGCGGTTAGATGCCAATTCATCCCTTGTAGGTATATCCGTGCCATAATAACATGGCCAATGCAAGGTCGGCGAACTTATGCGAACATGAACCTGTTTTGCTCCAGCTTTTTTTAAAGCTTTTATGATGTTTGCACTCGTTGAACCTCTAACAATAGAGTCGTCAACCATTACAATTCGTTTGCCTTTTATATTCTGAGAAAGAATGTTGAGCTTTATGTCAACGCCCTCTCGTCTTTGACTTTGTTCGGGCTTTATGAATGTTCGCCCTACATAGTTATTGCGCACAAAGCCTACTGAATATTCAATCCCGCTCTCTCTTGCGTAACCGATAGCAGCGTCAAGCCCCGAGTCGGGGACGCCAATCACTATATCAGCGTCGGCTGGGCACTGTTTTGCTAAAATCCTGCCCGCCTTTATCCTTGAAGCGTGAACCTCAACTGAGTCGATTACACTGTCCGGACGGGCAAAATATATATACTCAAAAATGCACGTTCTCTTATTATTTGAACAGTTGTCACATATGCTTTTCATTCCGTTGGAATTAAAAACTATAACCTCACCGGGTTTAACATCTCTGATTACTTCTGCACCAACTGCGTCAAGAGCACAGGTTTCGCTTGCCGCAATAAATGATTTGCCGAGTTTGCCGATAACAAGCGGTCTAAAACCTAATGGGTCTCTAACGGCAATCAGCTTTCTCGGGCTCAATACAAGGAGCGAATATGCACCTTTGAGCCTTTTCATTGTTCTCAAAACAGCGTCTTCCATGCTTTCGCATTTTACTCTTTCTCTTGCAATTATCTGAGTAATAACCTCCGCGTCAGTTGTTGTCTGAAACATGGCGCCCTCTTGTGCAAGTTCTTTTCTTAGCACCTCAGCATTTGTAAGGTTTCCGTTGTGCGAAATTGCAAGTCTGCCCTTAGAGTGGCGAACAAGAAATGGTTGAGAGTTTTCAATCGAGCTTTGCCCTGCTGTTGAATACCTAACATGGCCTATAGCTATCTGCCCATTTAAGGATTTGAGTTTTTTGTCATCAAAAACCTCACTGACAAGTCCTTTGTTTTTATAGCTGTTGAGAACCCCCATTTCGCTCACTGCAATTCCACAACTCTCCTGCCCCCTATGTTGGAGCGCAAAAAGTCCGTAATATGAAGCGACTGACGGCTTAATAATATCATCACCGTAAATACCGAATACGCCACATTCATCATGCAGCTTTGAGCAGGAATTGTTCATCGCTTTCTCCTAAAAACAGTTTTTTACTACTTCAAACCCAATCTGTTTGCCATTTCCTCGTAGGCTTCTTCAACACTGCCCATATCACGACGAAAACGGTCCTTATCAAGTTTTTCATGGGTTGTCATATCCCAAAACCTGCAAGTGTCGGGGGATATTTCATCCGCCAAAATAATTTCGCCCTTGTATCTGCCAAACTCAAGTTTAAAATCAATTAGCTCAACATTTTTAGAAGCAAAATATTCAATCATTATTTCATTTATTTTAAGTGCCATTGTGCGTATTGCATCAATTTCTTTTTTTGTTGCAAAACCACAAGCCAATGCGTGTGATTCGTTTATCATCGGGTCGCCCAAATCGTCGTCTTTATAGCTGAATTCAAAAACGGGCTGCAACAGCTTCGTGCCCTCTTCAAGCCCGAGCCTTTTCGCCATGCTACCTGCCACTTTGTTACGGATTATCACCTCAAGGGGAACAATCTCAACTTTTCTCACAGCCGTTTCTCTGTCACTTAGCTCCTTGATATAATGAGTTTTTATACCCTCTTTTTCAATAAGCTCGCACATGAAATTCGACATTTTGTTGTTGATTAAGCCCTTGCCAATTATACTTCCCTTTTTTTGACCATTGAACGCCGTTGCGTCGTCCTTATAATCGACGATTAAAACATCAGGGTCTTGCGTAGTATAAACCTTTTTGGCTTTGCCTTCATAAAGCAAATCTTTCTTTTCCATAAATAACCCTTCAATCACTTTTAAATTTTCTGTTTTTTAAACGCTTTCTTTATTCTTTCAACCGCCTTGATCGTATTTTCTGCACTTCCAAAAGCCGTCAAGCGGAAGAATCCTTCACCTGCGGGGCCAAACCCTGAGCCGGGAGTGCCGACAACCTGAACATTGTTTAAAAGGTAGTCAAAAAACTCCCACGATGTCATTGAGTCGGGTGTTTTAAGCCATACATACGGCGAGTTCACACCGCCCCATGTTTTAAAACCTGCCTCATTAAGACCGTTTTTTATAACCTTTGCGTTGTTGAGGTAATAATCTATTGTTTCTTGAACTTGCTTTCTGCCCTCATCTGAATAAACAGCCTCAGCTGCACGCTGTGTTATATATGAAACACCGTTGAACTTCGTTGCTTGCCGTCTTGCCCAAAGCTTGTTTACGCTAACTCCGCCAACTTCAAGCGCCTTAGGTATGACAGTATATGCGCAACGCACACCTGTAAAGCCTGCTGTTTTTGAAAAGCTTCTGAACTCTATTGCGCAAGTTTTAGCGCCTTCGATTTCAAAAATGCTGTGAGGTAAATCCTCTCTGATGAAAGCTTCATATGCCGCATCGTAGAGAATTATACTGCCGTTTTCATTTGCCCAGTCAACCCATTTTTGTAACTGCTCTTTTGTTATACCCATGCCTGTGGGGTTGTTCGGAAAACAAAGATAAATTATATCAACATGCTCTTTCGGCAGAGACGGCAAAAAGTCCGTTTCTTCAGAGCCTGCAAGGTAGACAAGCTTGCTCCATTTGCCGTTCTCAAGCAAATCTCCCGCTCTTCCTCCCATGACATTTGTGTCAATGTACACAGGGTAAATCGGATCGCACACGGCAACAACATTGTCCACGCCGAAGATGTCTCCGATATTGCCTGTGTCGCTCTTTGCTCCGTCACTGACAAAAATTTCGTCGTTGTCAAGCTTTACCCCTCTTTGGGCAAAATCAAACTTGTTTATTTTCTCGACAAGGAAATCCTGCCCGTGCTCGGGTGGGTAGCCATGAAAGCTGCTCTCCTTGCTCATTTCATCAACCGCTTTGTGCAATGCATCGATTACTACAGGCGGTAATGGCCTTGTAACATCGCCTATGCCGAGTTTTATTACATCTGCATCAGGGTGCTCGTTTTTATAATCGTTTACCTTCTGCCCTATCATACTAAAAAGATAGCTGTTTTTAATTTTAAGAAAATTTTCGTTAACTCTCATCATATCCTCCGTTATTCGTTGATTTTTATTTCTCCCGTACAGACAGTTTCTGCAGGGCCGGTCATAAAGACATCGTTGCTTTTTGAATCCCAGCGGATTATAATCTCTCCGCCTCTGAGAATGACCTTGATGTCTTCGTCCTTTCTACAATAGCCGTTAAGAATTGAAGCAACGACTGACGCACATGCTCCCGTTCCGCAAGCAAGGGTTTCGCCCGCTCCACGCTCCCAAACACGCATTTTTATGCATCTATCGTCAATTCTTTCAATGAATTCAGTATTAACCCTGTCAGGGAACAGCTCATTGTTTTCAAACAACGGGCCGATTTTTTCAATTTCAATTTCGTCAACATCATCGACATATAGCACGCAATGAGGATTACCCATTGAAACACAGGTAACATATTGCTCTTCGCCTCCAACCTTTATTGGTCGGTTTACGATTGTTTCACCCTCAAGCTTAACGGGTATCTCGCTGCCTTTAAGCACAGGTGCACCCATGTTGACCTTTGCAGCGGTAACCTTTTCGTTTTCAACAACCATTTCAATTGTTTTAATCCCGCTCAAGGTTTCAAGAGCTATTTCGCTCTTATCCGTCATTTTATTGTCATAAACATATTTTGCGACACACCTCGTTGCGTTACCGCACATTTTTGCGCGTGAGCCGTCAGAATTGTAAATATCCATTTGAAAATCAGCTATATCCGACGGTTTTATAAGCACTAATCCGTCCGAGCCGATTCCGAAGTGCCTGTCACTAACCTGAATTGCTGTTTTTTCAGGGTTACTGACTTTTTCGTTAAAGCAATTGACATATATATAGTCATTGCCGGCACCATGCATTTTTGTAAATCTCATTTTGGCCTCCCTTTAGGTCAATTTATTTAAAATCTAAATATATCAGCTTTTTTGCTTTTCTACATTTTTAATTATATCGTTGATTGTGGATTTTAGAGACGAGTTTCTTGCCATATCTTTCTTAATTTCTCCAAGTGAGTAAATAACCGTTGAATGGTCCCTATTGAACTCGTTTCCAATTGCTTTTGTGGGCAAGCCCGTCATTTCGCTAATAACATGCATCGCAACTCTTCTCACCATAGCGGTGTTCGCATCTCTCTTTTTCGAGCGTAAATCTACAGCATCAACGCCGTATGTTCTGGCGACCTCTTCAATAATCCTCTCACAGGTTACATCTACCGGCTCGCTCTCACTCAAAATATCTTTAATAGCATTTTGTGCCGTTGCAATATTCATCTGCGCTCCGTGCAAATTTATAAATGCTTGCATTTTTTTGACTGCACCCTCAAGCTGACGGATATTGTTTTTGAGCTTTGATGCTATATACTGAACAACCTCGTCTGAAATGTTCAGGTCGAGCAGTTGTGCCTTGCGTTTCACTATTGCCATTCTCGTTTCAATATCAGGTGGCTGAACATCAGCTATCAGCCCCCACTCAAAACGAGTGCGAAGCCTTTCTTCAAGAGTTGTTATTTCTTTTGGAGGACGGTCAGACGTGAGAACAATCTGATTATCCCTGCGCGTCAATTCATTAAATGTATGGAAAAATTCCTCCTCAGTTGATTCACGCCCTGCGATAAACTGAACATCGTCAACAAGGAGAACGTCTGCGTTTCTATATTTATCATGAAAACCCGCCATGTTTTTCTGCGCAAGGTGCGACACAATTTCGTTTGTGAATGCCTCACCGTGTGTAAAAATAATGTTTGCATCGGGACGATTAATTCTTATTTCATGAGCAATAGCACTCAAAAGGTGAGTTTTGCCCAGACCGGATTTGCCATAAATAAACAGTGGGTTATATGCCATGCCGGGGTTTGCGGCAACAGCCTGTGCTGCGGCATGAGCAAATTTGTTTGACGAACCCACAACAAAAGTATCAAATGTATTGGTCACACTTGAAAAAACTGTGCCTCCTGCTCCTGAACTGACTTGTCCCGCATTTTCTCCTACAACACCCTCAGGCTCAACGAGAATAACATCTATTTTAAAGCCCATAACCCGTTCAAATGCATTGCACAGCGAGTCAAAGAACTTTCTTTCGATTATTTTACGCTTAAACTCCGCAATTGAGAGCACAACGCTGCTGCTTTCAAAGCTGACAAGCTTTAACTCTTTGAGCCAAAGATTGTAGACAGCTTCGGAAAACTCATTTTTAAGTTCTTCTCTAACTAACTTCCAAATATCCTCAAAAGAGTCCATCCATCTTCCACCTTTCTTCGTGCATACCCACAAGCATAATATTCAAGCCTGCTGGTTTCATCGCCCTTTTTTAATCTATAAAATCACAGATGTTTCAGCAAAAATTACTGTGTATACAATTAGACGATACTATTTTGGATTATAACACAATACTGCCTAACTTTCAATATAAAAAGACGGTTTTCTGCCCCTTTAAAATGCGTTTGAGCGTTTCTAGCCAAAAAGGGATTGACATTAACCTTAATATTGTTATATAATACATTTCTGCAAGGTTACACAGCTTTTATCAGCTTTTATCGGCTGTTAAATACAACTATTGCTTAATTGGAAACGGAGGATTGCCAAATGAAAAGAACTTATCAACCGAAGAAGCGCCATCGCAAGATGGAACACGGCTTCCGCAAGAGAATGGCTGATAGAAACGGGCGCAAAATTCTTGCACGTCGCAGAGCAAAGCGCAGAAAGCAGCTCACCTATTAATAGCTGTGCTAAAGAATTGGGTTGGTTGCTTTGGATATAATAACATTGAAGCAAAACACAGACTTTCGCCGTGCATATTCACGGGGGAAGTCATATACGAATCCTGCGCTGGTTCTTTACTGCAACAAAAACCGCGCGGGAGTTTGTCGTATGGGGGTTACCACAAGTACAAAAATTGGAAATGCCGTTGAGCGAAATAGATGCCGAAGAATTATAATGGCTGCTTACAGAAATTTATTTCCGCTTTGCAATGGAAGTTGGGATTTAGTTTTTGTTGCAAGGTTCAAGACTAAAAACATGAAGAGTACACAAATCGAAAGTATTATGCTTGAACAGTTGAAGGCAGCAGGTGTTATCCGTAATGAAAAGAATCGTTCTTAAGTGCATCAGGTTTTATCAAAACCGAATTTCCCCTCATCTTCCGCCAATGTGCAGATATTACCCCACATGCTCGAATTACGCTATTGAGGCTATCAATGTTCACGGCCTTTTAAAGGGCGGTCTGTTAGCTTTGCGCCGAGTGTTTACATGCAATGTGCTGTTCCCCGGTGGCTACGACCCTGTCCCGCCTGCAAAACCTGACCGTGATGATAAATCCGCACCCGACTCAAAACACAAAAACAAGTGATTCAAATCTGAAAAGCTTGGACTGACTCGGAGGAAAAAATGGAGTTTTTTTATGACATACTTGGTATGCCCTTTGGATTTGCGCTAAGACTGATATACGATGTTGTCGGCAATTACGCCATAACACTTATTCTCTTCACAATTTTTTGTCGTCTGCTCATGTTGCCGACATCAATCAGGCAACAAAAGGGCACTGCAAAAACGCAGAGAATGCAGTCAAAAATCCGTAAAATTCGCGAAAGATATAACGGCGATCAACAAAAAATTCAGGAGGAAACACAAAACCTCTATTCTCGTGAAGGTTATAATCCTATGAACGCGGGTTGTCTACCTCTTTTAATTCAAATGCCTATTATTTTTGGACTTATTGCTGTTATTTACAAACCCTTGACATATGCTCTGCAAATACCCGAGGAACTTATAAAGACATTGATTGAGGGTTTAACCGCAAGTGGCGTTAACTTCACGGCAAGAACTGCGGAATTAACTGTTATTGAAGAATTCTCTCGACTGCGTTCTTTAATTCCTGAAAATTATTCGCGTATTATCAGTGATTTTAACTTTAAATTCTTAGGCCTGCCACTGGGACAATCTCCATCAATAGGCACACGGAATATTCTTTGGTCTGTTCCGATTCTTTCGGGAATTTCTTCTCTCGCTAGCGGTATTTACACCAACTTAATGCAAAAACGCAATAATCCCGAAGCGGCACAAAACAAGGCAATGGGTTGCATGGTTTTGTTTATGCCGGTTATTTCGGTGTATTTCACATTTCAGTTCCCCGTAGGTATTGGTATCTACTGGATTACATCAAATATTTTTGCATTTCTTCAGCAGGTGGTTCTCAGCCACACGCACAACCCAAGAAAGATGGTTGCCCGTCTGATGGTTGAAGAAACTGTTTTGCGCCGCTCAAAAGAAAACACACGTAAACTTATGATTAGTAGACAGAAAAACCAATAACAATATTTAAAAATAGGTGGTGAAACCTTGTTAAAGGAAGCAATTTGTACAGCAGATACAATTGAAGAAGCTACGAAGGCTGCAATCGAAAAGCTAGACGCTCCGTATGATGCCGATATAATCGTTGAAGTTATGCAGGAACCTGTCAAAAAAACACTTGGCCTTTTCGGAGGCTCGCCGGCAAAAGTTAAAGTTTATTATGAACAATCAGACTTTGTCAAAGCAATCGATTATATTAACTCTATTTTAAATGGTCTTGGTATTAAAGACCCACAAATCGACACCAACATCGAAGGAAACGATGTTAAATTTGAAATAAAATGTTCAAATGATTATGGTGCGGTTATCGGTCGCAGAGGCGAAACGCTTGATGCCATTCAATATCTCACACGCCTGGTTGTAAACAGGGGTACAGAAGACTACAAACGCATTTCAATCAACGTCGGTGATTACAGGCAAAAACGTGAACGCACACTCAGGGACCTTGCAACGCGAACAGCAGGTAAGGTTAAAAAATACGGTAGAAATCAATCTCTCGACCCTATGAACCCTTATGAGCGCCGCATTATTCACACAACCATTCAAGAGATTGGGGGAGTCGAGTCCCATTCAGTGGGCACCGAAAGCTCAAGAAGAGTTGTTATCACTCTTGTTGGTGGTCAAAAAAATGGTGGCGGCTATAAAGATCAAAGGCCAGACCGCTACAACAAGACCAGTAACAATCCAAGCAAAAGGCCTGATTATCGTTCAAGCCAAGCGACTGAGAAAATCCAAGCGACTGAGAAAAGCCACAAACCGCACACACCCCGTTCTGATGCCGCTTCAGCATCACTCTATGAAAAAATCGACATAAAAAACGATAAATAAACAAACTTTGGGGGCGGCATTTAACCGCCTCTTTTGCCTCTTTTATTTTTAATAAAAAATTATTATTTGCATATATTATTTTACAAAATAGTATGTTATAATA
>DASRNM010000040.1:0-9193 GCA_035647435.1 Clostridia bacterium | reverse complement strand
ACCCTATAATTTATTTTTATTAAAGATGAAAAGCGCTTTCATAATCCATTTTAAATAAATGAGTAGTATCATTTAAATATGCTAACTTTGACTCACAATCGCTATCTTTCTTTGTTTTTAAGTACCTTACTTTTGACAAAGCAGTATTTTCCTGACTAAAATAAAATTGATTGTTGTTTTCAATCCCAAGTGCCGCCTTAATAAGATAATTGTTAAAGGTACCATGTGCGACAACAAGCACACTTTCACCGTTTTTAAAACGCTTTCGAAAGTATTTAATGCATCGTTTTGCTCTTTCAAATATTATTTCATCATTTTCTTCACCGAGCGCAAGCTTTCCACCTGCAGGAGTCGGTTCCTCTGTGCAAGGCAACACCCTCACTTTAGGGTACATTTTTATAATTTCGCCTGCGGTATACCCCATATATCCCGGCTTTGTTCCGACTTCAAAAAGGTCAGGTAAGATTTCAATTTTTAAGTTTTGATTTTTCTGTCTTTTCAAAACCTCGTATGCTGTCCCTATCGTTCTTATAAGAGGGCTTGCAAAAATGCAGTCAAATTCGCCAATTTCTAACCTCTCACCCAAAAGCTCAGCTTGCTTTATGCCCTTTTCGGTAAGCATTGACTCTCTATCAGACTGCCTGCCATTTTTTATTCTATCCTCCTCGGGGAGATTGCCCCATGTTTCACCATGGCGTGTTATTATTAATTCCAAAATGTCTCTGCCCAAAAAATCACCCTATCATCTAAAAGTTATATTCATTATCTGATACGACAAATACATTTTCTAAAATCTTTCCGTCATCATTTGTAAACTGCGCAACATCTACAATGTTGTTTTCACCCGATTTCTTGTTGAAAACATCAATTATTTTATCTTTATCAATGGCATCCCAACTGTTATTGACATGCTCTAAAGCATATGCAAAAGCTGCGTTGAGCATTAACTTCGGAGCGGAAACGCTCCATGTTGCCATATTGCCTTCATTGCCTTTTTCAACTACCTTCTCTTTAATCGCCTCAAGCAACGTTGGTGTATCAAATTGTTTGCTATTCAAATCCATCTCCAAAACATCGGGGAACCCAACAAAAGGCGACGGATAAACTTGAACTGGCAAAATTGTATTGTGCTTTATTGATGTTTCAATCAAGGCTCTCTGAACAACGGACTCTGTTGAAAAATATGCTATTTTTTTGCCTGTATATTCCTTTTGCTTTCTCACGGCATCTTCTATTATATATTGATTTGCGCCACTAATACCGTTTGAACTTAAAGGGTCAACAGATGACGCAAGCACAAATTCAATATCAACGTCCTTACACTTTTGCTCGATTGCTTCCATTCTCCTTGCAACATTCGGGTATCCAATATGGCGATTATATGTGTAATGAACAAAAACTTCGGCGCCCATTTCTTTTGCCTGCTCAACTGCAGATTTACCCAATGCAACCTCGTCAACATTTATTACAAGGTCAGCAAGATCTGAAATCACATTTATATCCTCATCGGTACCAATACAAACAATATAAATATCATCTCGCTCTTCTTTAACTTTTTCTATTGCTGTAGCAGTGCCTAAAACCGCTCTGTCAAAGATTATTACCTTGATTTTTTCGTCCTGTATGACTTGATTTGCAACCGTTTCAATAAGGGAAGGGTTGCCTGCATAATCGTCAGAATAAACAGCCGAAACTATTTTTTCGCTACCGTAGAGCTCAGTTATTTGATTAACTAAGGCATTCTCCTCGGGGCAATAACTCTCCGAACCCATTATAAAACCGACCTTAAAGTCAATTTTCTCAATATGCTGCCCGTTCTTTGAACAACCGAACACAGCCAAAACTATGCAAAAAACAATCAGCGCAGATATAATTTTTTTGCCCATTTAATAGCCCTCCAAGTCTTTAAATAACTGATCTTTATGAGAATAATAATATCAAAATCTAGTTGAAAAGTCAAGCTGTATCAACCGCAATACAACACATTAAAAAACGCAAATACATGAAATAATTATAGCTCCATGGGGCCGTTTTATGACAGCTTTTTAGCCAAAACAGGTTCGGGTATCTTCCATATGCTTTGCATTATTACACAGTTGTCTTTCCCTTTTTCTTTTTGATAATAAACGGTTAAAAGCGAACCGTTATCAAGCTCTACTGTTGCTGGGTAACCCAAATCACCCGACGGACCGTCATCCCTTAGAATATAGTCACAGTCCCACGTTTCACCGTCATCTATGCTGAACATAACCCTTTGCCCATAAGGGACGCTGCGATAACCGTATGATGCAATCAAAACACCACTGCTATGCCTTAAAAGGTGAGACGGAGCGCCTGATTCTAACCCGATTTGGTGCGGTTTTGTGAATGTTTTTGCATTATCATAGGATTCGCATTGATATGTTGAAAAAACCTTTTGAGTGTTTTTATTGTTGCCAACACTCGGCACACCGATTGTTTGAATTCTTATATGTACAATTATTTTTCCACTCGGTAAAACTATAGAGTGTGGCTCGCAGTTTAAAAACTCAACACCTTCACCCGTTACTCTATCAATTGTCGATAAATATTCAAACTCTCCGCTGTCATTTTGCACATAACACTCAATCTCATCACCATAAACACCTTTGTCGAATCTTCTTCCGACATACAACAACTTATGGTTAAGCATCTCACAAGGGCCGTGTATAGACTGAACGGGAACCCTTTTTATTTCACCAAAAGTGTACCCGCCGTCATTGCTAATAATATAAGTTGAGCCTAAAAATTCAGACTCAGCTTTTTTTGCATTTATACTGTCAAGGTAGCCGTTTATAAGTGAAAAGTGTTTATTTTCTGGTCTTTTATTGTTGTGTTCCCTTTGAAAATCAACACTGTTGTTAAAAGAAGTGACCATAACCTTGCCCGAATCATAAACAACAATGCCACTATCTCTGTCGTCAAGTGGAGTGTCAATAATAACGGCAGGAGCCGTCCAGCTCACGCCGTTATCTTTGCTGTAACAAATAACAGTTTTGCCGAAGGGGCACACATGAGCAAGGCGAAAGCCTGAAGCCACCATTGCAAGGTTACCGTCAGGTAACTTTGCAACAGAAGGCCAACCAAAATAATTAAAAACACTGTTTTCATTTTTGCATATTCCGCTGTTTTTTACCTCGATTTTTTTACTCATAGCTGCCCCTCCGAAATATCAATTTTGTTTCTAAACTTTATTCCTGATTGAGCACCTTCATAATATCATCAAAAGGCAGGTTTCCTTTTTCGCCCTTTTCGTCAATCACATTGTGATATCTCGCAAGCCAATAATTCATTATCATGTTGTATGCACCCGGAATAACACGGTTTTTTCTGCCAATCTTAGTAGCAAAGAAATTTGCACCTGTGCCGTTCTTTTCGTCCAAAGGCAATGAATAAGGGATGTTTTTGTCTTTATACCACACAAATCCCTCGTCTTCACGCAGGTCAGGCCGTGTTGAGTTATCAATCTCCTTTTCACGAATGTCTAAGGGGAAACGGTTCAGCTGCCACTTAAGCATATCTATACATGAGCGACCAAACCCGTCAAATTGTTCTTCTTCATTGTTGATTAGCTGATAAAGAAGTGACCATTCAACATCCCTTGCATATTTTTCAAGCTGCCACCATGATTCTGCACCCTGTCTGTATTTTTCAAGTAAAATTGGGTCAGTTTCAAGCTGGGTAAGGGTATAATACTCAACGAAGGCCATTCGAACGTCTGAATAATTCATTATTTTAACAACTCTGTTGAATATCTCTTCTTCAGTTGCATCGTCGTCAAGCTCTTCTTTTGCCATTATCTGATATCTTCCGAAATGCTCTTTTGCTAAGTCAGCATATCTATAAGGCTCATCAAGTGCAAGCTTACGGTACTCTTTATCCCATCTTTCGTCTCCCGTAATGTGGTGAGCGACCTTAAACAACTGCAATAAAATCAAAGTACCCAACGGGCCATCAGAAAATCCGTTGCTGTATCTGTTGAGGTAATATTCACGGCTCATTCTTGCCCATGATGTAGGTTGTCCACCTGCGTCAATATGACAATAATCGTTTTCAGCGATGTGATTTGCATGTCTTGCAACTATGGTTTTAATCATTTCCGCTAGTTCGGGATCATCCTTACCTAAAATATCATAAGCAAGGTGCCAAACTGCATAATGACCGACAAACTCATCGTTTGAAGTGTCGCACTTGTATGTTATATCATCATCGCCCCAATTTTTGCCTGTTTTGGGGTTGACTTCGTCCTTATAAAGCTTTTTCAGCCTTTCGGGAATCTCCATTGAGCTATCTATTGTCAAACCACCTGGTATATCATCGCCTTTGAATGTGTCTGAAGGAACACGAATCGAAATAAGATTGCCCTTATCGTCATACATTTTGCGCATGAACACACCCTCACTATAGGGAATGGGGTCGTTTTCTGGGTCGTTGACATGATAAGAACGAGCGATATATCCTTCAACATTACGAAAAACGATTTCGGGCATTCCTTGCGTTGCCCAATCTTCCGGATTTTCAGGTTCTGTTTCACATGATATATATCCTGTTGGGCCGTTGTCAGGCATTTTAATCTTAAATTCTCTGCCTTCAAGCAAATACTCTTCACTTGCTCTATTTGTGCCGGGCTCATTATAACGAACAAAAGAAGCAACCTTGCCCTTCCATCCTGGTATGTATGCAAGCAACAAAATCGCCTCAGTCCAGCGTGTAGCAACCTTCTTTGCATATTCAACATCTTCTTTTGATGCATTTGGATCATCACGCAAAACGGCATAGCGGCAAATATCACCCATTGCAACCAATGAAGTCCAAAGCCCGTCATTGTCAGACTCTTTGGGTTGCCAAGATTGTTTTTTCTCGTTCCAGAAAGCGGCACTGAGCATGCCTCTTCTTTGTACATAATTATAATCAACCCAAGAGAAAAAGTTTGCTTTCTCTTCAGCTGACATATATTTCATAGCAATATGCGAAACACCGGTTTTTGTCAAAACGTTAACACCATTGTCGCCGTCACCATCAATTACCATTACTATATTATCAAGCAAACATGCAGTTG
This sequence comes from Clostridia bacterium, assembly GCA_035647435.1. Taxonomy (GTDB): domain Bacteria; phylum Bacillota; class Clostridia; order Oscillospirales; family Acutalibacteraceae; genus JAAZFZ01. Next base: position 4,116 of record DASRNM010000040.1, on the reverse strand, counting down.
CTCTGAAATGCATGTTTCTATCAAGAGGCTCTGCCTCATTTTCGCTAATTCTCCACAAGCCTTCATTTGTGCCAAGCCAGAGAACATTCTCCTCGCTCTCATAAACACATGTTATCATTTCTGGCAACAAAAAGTCGGGCAAGCGCCTCTTTTGTTGATCACTCAACTTTGTTTTTGAAAGCCCTTCAAGATGCTTTACGGCACTCGGGTTATCCTCACGCTTTTGTCTAGTTGCAAGCCTTTGTAAAGATTGCTTAATCTCACCCGGATTCCCTTTGTAATCTCGTTTTTTAATCATATTCATTCCTCCAAATATTATATTTGTAACTATGATAGGTGATTGGCATTATTGTACCATAACATTCCAATTCATGGAAGTGTTTTAATGAAAAAAAGCAGCAGGCCTATTTGCCTACTGCTTTAAATGTTGTATTTTTTTAAATCCTAACGAGTCTGATCGATTGAATCCATAAACAACCCGACCATTTCGAGCTTATAAGCATCGGCAGCATCAACAATACCGTCTCCGTTTGTATCGGCTGCTGCTTCTTGAGCTGCTGACAAATCACCTTGATTTACTAAGCCGTTTGAGAGCAAAGAAACATAGAATGCATCAGTTGCATCTATCTTTACATTGCCGTCGAGATCACCAAAAATTACAACTGTGTATGAATCGACAATCTCTCCGTCAAGTTCTAAGTTTATAATCGTTCCCGTTCCTGGTCCATTGCTACTTGCAATAAATCTTAAGAATCCGCCTCCAACGTTGCCTATATAAGAGTAGTAACTAGAGGTATTTCTAATTTGACCTGAAAACCCGTAAGCAAGCTTTTGGCCTTTATCCAATATTGTTGTTACACCACCCGCTACTATTGCTGGAATATAAGATAATCCTTCAATGGCAGCTTCTAATTTTGCTGTAATTTGATCAACAATTCTTTGTGAATCGACATCATAGTCGAGGTCAAAGTTCTCGGCTTCACTCAAAGCCAGTAAGAAATTCTCAACAGTATCTTCAAAGTACGTACTGAGTATCTCTTCTGTAAAGCCTCTTGCTCTGTTGAGTTCTGTGTAGAACAAGGAATAATTGGCCAACGGCACATAATCCTTCAAACCCTTAACAGCTTTTACAAGCTGTGCCCTTGCCTCGGTAACTTGCGCCTGTGTGATGGAAATATTATTTCTAATAAAGACCTCAACATAGACATTATAGGCAAAATTGTACGCTCGTTTAAATTTATTCCAAGTTCTCAAGGTATAGTTTGGATTTGAAGGCGAAACTGTGTAATTGCTTTTAACCAATCCGTCTGCCTTAATACCATCTATAAAGTTTTTAAGGTTTGAAATATTTGGCAACCTAAATATAAGTTCATCAAAATAGTATTGAAGCCTGTAAGCGGTATTTGTAATCATTTGTTGAGTTACAGACTCAGGGTCTTCTTCGCTCATTTTAATAAGTCTTTCTGCCTCTCGCCTTACATCTCTATAATCATAAAACCTGTAAAGTGGTTCATAGTTTTCGCTGCCGAAATATACATACCCAGCCTCGTCGTATTCCACTTCCTGCTCTTTAGGCACATGTGAATTAAGCATATTTTCAAGCTCCGAAATTGAAACATCCGCATTTCCTTCAGGCGCCTTGACGGCAAACTCCGAAGGATCCCAAAGCCCTAGCAAATCAACTAAAATAGGGAATATAGAAACGCAAATAGGTTCAACATGCTCTTCAAGTCTAACAATGAATGCTTCAACAAAGTTTCTTAAGCCTGGGTTTGTTAGCAATGAGTCAAGACTTGTTAAATTAAGAGGAATCACCGTATTGTTGCCGAACATGCCGTTAATAACGCGAGCAACAATGTTCAAAATAATTGTAAGCAAACTGTTGTTAAGGTCGCCTGTCGGGTTAACACGAATAATGCTGACAAGCTCTTCAATATCAAAGTCAACAATTGCAAACACTATTTTGTTGAATAGCAAATCATATGTGATGTTGCTCTTGTCGACAGTATCCGGTAGCCAGCTTGCTTGTAAAATTCCGCAAAGCTGTGGAGAATTACCAAAAAGAATCTTATCAATCTTTTTCCATGCACTGTCAGCAGACATACCTCCTGTATAAATGATTCCGCCATAGTTGAGTAGTGCCCAATCTACAACATGTTCAATTGTTTGATTAAATGTGAGATTATCAGGCACATTCATTTCTGCATTAGCATTCAAATAGTATCTCAGCAAACCGGCCGCTACTTCAAGACAACCTGTTGTTGATGGGTTAATGTCGTTTGGCCCTGTGCCAATTCGTGAATAATAATTTTTATGAGGAAGCAAATCTGTTGCAATGTTTATAAGGAAGTATGTCAAAACCTCACGAGTTGTTTGTGCGCTTTCCGGGAAATAAGAGAAGTCGACAAATGCTGTTAGCAATACTTTAGCAAGATATGCAAACAAGTCCTGAGTATTCATCAGTTCAATCTGTTCAGGTGTTTTCATTGTCACACCTGGCATATCCGTGGCCGAAAGGAAAGATGCGCCCATTACAAGCAGAGAGTGTAGCGCCTCGTCTAGCTCATCTTTTACATATACACCGTTTGGAGTAACATCAAAGAATTGCTTTAGGAAGTCACCGAGAAGATAATATCCAAGCGCTTCTTCAATCATTACAACAGGTTTTTCAAGAGCTGTCTGGCTGTAAATTATATCTTCATTTTCAATTACTAAACCCCAAACTATAGCCAAGTCGCTATTATTCATTACGGGTTCACCATTTGCATTAAAGTGGCCTTCTGGATACTCTTCAGTAATTTCAATTTCAAGTAGATCTACAAGTAGCTCTGTTAATTTGGGAACGGCAATGTCTTCAACTGCTACGCGAATTGCATTCTTAAAGATGTCATATCCACTGTTTGTTTTGATATTAAGCTTACCTGCCATACCGGGCAAAAATCCCTCTTTTTCAAGAACCGGGTCTTCAACAAGCATATATTCAATCTTAAGGTTAAGCAACTGATCTATAGACATGTTTGTAAGCATGTTTTCATAGGTCATATCCTCAGGGTCATCAGGATTATCATAATCCTCTGGAGGGAACAAGCCTTCAAATAATGCAGTTTTTAAAGTTAACTCTATATCGCCGAAAATCTCATCAGGCTTTATCCCGAAGGTTTCAAGGGCACCGAAATCAACGGTTCCGTCAACGATTTTGCCTACAACTGTTTTGTTGTCTGATAGAAATTTGCAAAGATAATAGAAAACCTCAAGGTCACTTCTGCCGGGAGTTACTCTTCTCGGCGATTGACGAATATACCTGATGTTAAGCTTTTCAATGTCCTTCAAATTTAAAATAGTAGTTCCTACACTGTAAAGGCTACTGTCAAAGAGTCTAATAATTGAGTCTAGTGCTTTGTCGACCGATGTAAGGTCTAGGGTAAGCTTTGAAAACAAGGGTATGTCTATTACCTCGACAATATCCTGTTCTTCCAAAATCCCATCCAAATAGTCGAGCATAATCGAACCGCACTGGTCAATAGTCAAGTACGGTTTGCCAAGTGAATTGTACCCACCCGGCTGGTCGTAAGGAGTATAAGCTGCCGTTACCCCCACAGACATAGCTGAGAAAAGCATAAGAAATGACAGCAGTATACTTAGCACTCTTGTAGATTTTTTCATAATAAATGCACCTCCAAAATCTGTGAAACATTTCTTTAACCGTTAAAATAATCTTTAAAAATTAAATTATTTTTAAAAACCTCTTATTATAAGAAATCATCGTCCACATTCATTATATATTACATTATTTAACATGTCAACAAAAAAACGCTATATTTACACTAAAAATTATTTAAAATCATTAACTATTCGATGTTAATTGTTTTATAACTCTTATATTATTCATTTTTTGATATTAACATTAAAAACTTTTCTGGCAATACCATTATATGCTAGCTTTTAGAATATGAAAACCTTTTCTGCAAAAAATACGCCCCACATGAGCGGAGCGTAAAAACATAACCAATAATTAAATTTTATAAAACTTAGCCGCACCTGCTTATTCGGGAGTTTGAGCTATTTGATTTAATCAAAATGCGTGTAACAAAGATAAAAGTTAAAAGATTCTTTGTC
>DASRNM010000039.1:0-7481 GCA_035647435.1 Clostridia bacterium | reverse complement strand
GGTTATAATTAAACTGTAAAATTTTACATACGGAGGAAAAAAATGAAAGTAACAATTTGTAAAAATGCTGAAGATTTAGGGCAAAAAGCTGCAAATGAAGCCGCCTCTTATTTGAATGAAGTAATTGCCAAAAACGGGTATGCAAGAATTATTTTATCAACTGGTTCTTCCCAGTTCGAAACATTTAATTCCTTAATCGCATCTAACATAGACTGGAGCAAGGTTGAAATGTTCCACCTTGATGAGTACGCAGGCCTGGACGAGAGTCACATCGCAAGCTTCAGAAAGTATTTGAAAGAGCGTTTTATTGCGCATGTAAACCTCAAAGAATATACTCTCGTTGACGGCAATCCAAACAGCATAGCCTTTCTTACTGAAAAGCTGCGTGAAAAACCCATTGATTTGGGCATGATAGGCATTGGCGTAAACGCTCACGTCGCCTTTAATGACCCGCCGGCAGACTTTGACACAAAGGAAGCTTATATTGTCGTTGACTTGGACGATACTTGCAAAAATCAACAGGTCGGTGAAGGTTGGTTTGAAACAATTGACGATGTTCCCAAGCAAGCAATCTCAATGACTGTGTATCAAATCATGCAATGTAATAAAATAATTACCTGTGCGCCTCATGAGGTTAAAGCTCAGGCAATTAAAAATACACTTTACGGAGAAGTTTCAAATACTGTTCCTGCAACAATTCTTAAAACTCACAATGACTGGAACTTATTTATTGACGAGAACTCCGCTGGGCTGATTGATAAAAAGGATTTCAGTCTTTAAAAAAGCTTTGGGGTGAACATTTTTTATGAGCGATAGATTGAAAATTATAAACGGAAAAATAATCACACCTGCAGGGATAACAGAAGGCTCTTTAAACATTGAAAACGGCAAAATTGTTGGTATAAACACCCGCTTTGACTCTGATGCTGTAATTGATGCTCAGGGCAAATATATTTCCCCTGGTTTTGTCGACATACATACCCATGGCGGTGGCGGTTGTGATTTTATGGACGGTACCGTAAAGGCTTTTCTGACAGCTGGAGAGGTCCATGCAAAACACGGCACAACAACCCTTTTGCCTACACTGCTTTCTGCCGGATTTGATGAAACAGTTGATGCAATCAAGACCTTTGAAAAGGCTAGAAAAACGGTGTATGACGGTGCAAACCTCATTGGTCTTCACATTGAAGGGCCTTATTTTGCCGTTGAACAATGCGGTGCGCAGGACACACGTTTTACAAAGTCACCAGACAAAAATGAATATAAAAAACTTTTATCTTTAAGCAAAAACATTCATAGGTGGTCTGCTGCACCTGAGCTTGACGGTGCTTTAGAGTTTGGAAAAACGCTTGATAGCAAAGGGGTTTTGCCTTCTATCGGCCACTCAAACGCCACCTATGAGCAAGTGCTTGAAGCTTTTGATTGTGGGTACACCCACATAACGCATCTTTATTCGGCTATGTCAACTGTCCACCGAATTAAAGCGATGAGATTTGCAGGCATTGTTGAAAGTGCCTACCTTATTGACGACATGAGCGTTGAAATCATTGCCGACGGTGTTCATTTACCTCAAAGCCTTTTGCAATTTGTTACAAAATTCAAAAAACCTGAAAAGGTTGCTCTTGTTACGGATTCAATGCGAGCTGCAGGAATGGGCGAGGGCGAAAGCACTCTCGGCAGTTTGGAAAACGGTCAACGGGTAATTGTTGAAGACGGCGTTGCAAAACTTCTTGACAGAAGCGCCTTTGCCGGCAGTGTAGCTACAATGGACCGACTTGTTAGAAACATAGTAACATTGACAGATACAAGCATCTGCGATGCCGTACGAATGGCGAGCACAACTCCTGCCGAAATAATGGGCTACAATTCAAAGGGGAAAATCGAATGCGGAGCGGATGCAGATATTTTGATTTTTGATGACAATATCAATATAAAATGCACAATAATTGACGGCAGATTAATATATAAAGGGGAATGAATATGAACATAGCATTTGCCGGTTTCAGGCATGGCCATATTTTTGCACTATTGGAGTGGGCAAGGCAGGCAAATCTAAATATTGTTGCCGCATTTGAGAATGACGAAGATGCAATAGAAGCCGCAGAAAGCAAGGGCATTTCAATAACTCACAACAGCTATGATAAAATGCTTGAAGACAAAAGCATTGATATAATCGCAATCGGTAATTACTATTCAATCAGAGGCGAAATGGCAATAAAAGCACTCAACGCCGGCAAGCACGTGATATCTGACAAACCCTTGTGCACAAGCATAGAAGAGCTTAACATGATTGCCAAAACCGCCACAGAAAAAAACAAAAAAGTTGGGTGCATGCTTGACCTTAGATACGCCGCTGCAACTCTTATTGCAAAGAAAATTGTTTCATCGGGAAAGCTCGGTGAAATTCACAACGTATCATTTGGCGGCCAGCACTGCCTTAACGTTGACAGCAGGCCACATTGGTATTTTGAAGAAGGTAAGCACGGGGGCACAATAAACGACCTTGCAATTCACGGCATTGACTTGGTTCGATACATAACTGGCAAAAGTTTGAGCAAAGTTAATTCCGCAAGGTGCTGGAACGCTTATTCCAAAAAATTTCCGAATTTCAAGGATTCGGCTCAATTTATGGCTGAGTTCGAGAACTCAACCGGATTGATTGCAGATGTATCATACGCTCTGCCCAATGTTAAAGGCTTTACACCAAAACAGTGGTGGCGCTTTACTTTTTGGGGTGAAAACGGGCTTATGGAGTTTAACTACAATGACAATACAGTTGAATTGATTCTCAACGGAGCGGATAAAACACAAGTAATAGAGGGTGAAAGTTCAAAATCTAACCCCTTACTTGACTTTATTGCGGAAATAAACGGTGAGAAAAGGGACCTCAACACAAAAAGTGTTTTGGAATCCTCGATGGATACCCTGTTGATACAAGCCGCCGCCGATAAAACATAAGTTTTGAGCGTTTTGATGACGGTTATGCAAACTTGTTAAGATTTAAGAGTATTTATAAATGAATATAAAAAAGCCTTTCACTTGCATAACCGCAAATGAAAGGCTTGAATTTTTTAATTTTATGCCGTTACAGGCACCTTTGTTTTAACTTTTGCAAGCGAAACAGCATCACACTTTTTCTCTTTAAGCTCGCGTGTTGAAATCGAAACAACTCCTCTACAGCAACCGCCTGCTAAGTAAATTCTTTTTCTCAAAATGTCTGCTGCCGCTCCGATTATACCGCCTGTATGAATCAAAAGTGCGGAAACTCGAACGTCCATGAGGCTTGTTCTGTGCAAAAACTCATTTATAACAGAGTGAGGGTTCAATAATCTGACAGGTGTTGCGATTATCAAATTGTCATACTCTGCCATGTTTATATCAATGTCCTGAAACTTCGAACCAATTCCGCCTATTGCTCGGCAGGTGCCTATTGTTGCGTCCCACAAAAGGCCTTTATTGTACCTTTCATAGAGCCTGACAACATCGACATCGCCACTTTTGGCAGATGCTTCACACATTTCTTGCATCTTTTTGTTGTTTGAATAATAAACAAGCAATGTTTTCATTTTTACACTAAACTCCTTTAAGCTGATTTAACCTTTGCATTATACTTCTCAATCGCTTTTTCGGACCAATCCAAAATGTCGTTAAACACCTTGTCTTTGTTGGATTCATTTAATATCTCATGTCTGCTATCGCTATATAATATCATTGAAACGTCGCTATGACCGCTTCTTTTCAAATCTCTGTAAACCTGTGATACGCCCTTTCCGTATTCACCGACAGGGTCCTGTTCACCTGAAATCAAAAGCATTGACAAATTAAAGGGAACACTCGAGTACCACGATTTGCCTGAAACACTTTGAAGTAGACCAAACATATCTCTGTAACCCGTTGCTGTGAACAAAAATCCGCATCCGTCATCATTTATATAACCATCAACTATGCTTTCGTCAGTTGTCAACCAATCAAATTTCGTTCTTGGTTTGTTGAACTTCTTGTTATATCCTCCAAAAGCAAGCTTGTCTATAAATTCGCTACGATAATGGCTGCCTTTGCTCTTTGCAATAAAACTCGCAATCATTTTGCCTATCCCTGCTGCAGGGTTTGCACCGCTTGTCCCACAAAATATAGTGCCGGCAATGCCTGCGCCAAATTTTTCGGCATAACACCTTGCGACAAACGAGCCCATGCTGTGACCGAAGAAAATTATGGGCTTGCCGGGGTATTCGTCCTTTGCGATATTGGTTAACAGCTTTGCGTCATTGACAAAACCTATCCAACCATCTCGCTCGCCGAAATAACCATAATCCTCTTGAGAGGAAACAGATTTGCCGTGCCCAACATGGTCATTAATAAAAACAGCATAGCCATGCTCACAGAGAAAACGAGCAAAATCCTCATATCTCTCCCCATGCTCTGCCATGCCGTGAGCTATTTGAAAAACAGCTTTTATCTCCGACGAGTCGGCAGGAGCCCAACTTCGTGCATATATATCAGACACGCCTGTTGTGGAAGAGTATGAATATTCACGACTCAAAATCTCCATACATTCATCTCCAAACAATGTAATAACGCAATGTTTCTCAAATGCTGAATGCATTATAACACAATTGTCTCAAAGTTGTAACCCTTTTGTTACCTTTTTGTTGCTTTTTGTGGATTTGCACATATTAAACAGTCTTTATTTGTGGGAATAATATAAAATTTGGTTGACTTAATTCGTATATATCATTAACGTTTTTATTTAATTTTCTATTAAAACATTTCATAAAAGTTTTGAGATTGTTTGCATCTATTTTTTTAAATTGTTAGCCCATACAAGTTCAACCAAAATACGAAAACTTCTATTTTTGGTATTGATTTTAAAAACCATGTGTGATATTATATGAAACGCGCTTATATTTTTGGCAAAAATAAACGTGGGGGATTAGCTCAGCTGGGAGAGCAAGCTATACGGTAAACCACCCCAACGAAAACAAGCACCTAAATGGCATCCAAAATTGAATATGTGTCTCCTCAACACGGGGGTATAGCTCAGCTGGGAGCGCAAGCTATACGGTAAACCACCCCAACGAAAACAAGCACCTAAATGGCATCCAAAATTGAATATGTGTCTTCTCAACACGGGGGCGTGGCGCAGCTGGGAGCGCGTCTGAATGGCATTCAGAAGGTCAGGGGTTCGATCCCCCTCGTCTCCACCATCAGGGACACAAAACCCGCTAATCATAGGGTTAGCGGGCTTTTTCTTGTTTTAATGTCCTAGGCACTCTCTTTAAATACGATGGGTTTATCAAGAGAAATACCCAATGCTTCACAAGAGGCAGTCAAGTCAATTTCAATCTCATAATCTCGTCTTACACGAACTTCTTTCATCAAACGGGATACAATCATCTTTTTCGCAGCAAGGTCACAAGTGTCATATAATTCTGCCCAACCGGAAATATCATCATATTGTTCGGCAAGGCGATTTCGCATCTTTTCACTGTTTTCTAATTTGCTCTCTAAATCACGCACAATTTCCACAGCTTCTTCCATTCGTGCCTTTGCTTCTTCATGAATTTTGCTAAGCAAATCAGAACTAAGTTTGCTTTCACCACGAATAACTTTGATAACCTCTGCCTCGTACTCTTTAACCTCTGCTGTATATGCCCCAAGGTTTGCACGAGCACGGGTTAAGTTAATTTGGCATTCGGAAATTTGATCTGCATATCGCTCAGCTATGATTGCTTCTTTCGGAACATCATTTAATCGCTCAAACAGAGCATAAACCACCTTGTCTACAACTTCGTCCAGCTTTCGTACCGTATATCCTGTCTGTCCGTCACATAAATGCTTGTGGCGTGTGCGATTATAGCAAACATAGCGTGTACGAGGCGTAATGGTTACCTCGCCGTCTTTGCGATGATATTTCTTCCCGTTGGTTGTAATTGTCATTCGGGCACCACAATGACCGCAAAAGATATTTCCAGACAACAAGGAATTGCCCTTTGTGTTAAGCGGGACCCGCCGCTCAGCATAAGCCGCTGAACGCTGTCCCATGAGCTTCTGTGCAGTTTCAAAGAGATGCGGCTCAATAATCTGAAGATGTTCAAATATCTTTGATTCTGTTTCACCGCTTCGCAGGACACCAAGATATGTGCGATTTTTTAGCATATTCGCAATGGTGCAGTTGGTAAAATTCGTACCCTTACGACTCCATATCCCTTGCTCTGTTAAAAATGTGCTGATTCTTTGAGAACCCATGCCTTGCGTGATGTACAGATTAAATATCTTTTGAACCACCATTGCTTCCTGTTCATCCACAAGGATTTCATTGACTTCCTGATTGCGTTTGTTGAATCGCCCTTGTTTTTCAAGGCGATAGCCGTATGGAACACCACCACCTCGAAAATATCCTTCTTCTACGATTTGCGAGTGTCTGGTTTTGGTTCGGATAGAAGTTTTTATACTCTCACCGGAAGCCTGCCAATAGCGAATGTAGTTTGTAAGCTTATCTACATGGCTTTCAAAGCGTTGTTCACCTTCTTTGACACTCCAAACCTCGATGCCCTGCTTGACAAACCATTCAACTACAAACGGTGTTTCATCATCACGACGGCCAAGTCGATCGAACATAAAGACTAACAGAACGTCAAATTTCTTTTCTAAGGCTTCCTGCTGAATTTCCCCTATGGCATCCCGCTTTTCAGCAGACACCTTAAAACCGGAAACACCTTTTTCCGATATTTCACGGTAAAGAACCCAATCGGGATGGGCAGCGATACACTCATGACAAGACTGCTTCTGCATAGGAATATCATCTTTATTTTTGTCTACCTGTTTGAGGGTTGAAACCCTATACAGGCATAAAACTCTTTTTTTCATAAACTGTCATCCTCCATTTTAAAATGAAATAATGGCAGTTTTTTGTTTGCCGCCAATATTCACTTGTCAAGGAACAATGCAAAGTATGCTCTGCATCCTTATCTTCTCATATTCAAATATAAAACACAAAGGTGCGAATTTCATTTTCGCACCTTTGACATATTGTTCAGTATTATATGTTTGACATCATCTATGACTCGTTTTTCAGATTTAGATGGGAAAATCAATTTCACGGAACAGCCGTCTACGGTCAAGTGGACGGGACTTGGATTTACTACATCGGATTTTGGTTTTTTTCTCATAGAAAGCTCCTTCTAATTATATAATGCAGACCATATTGTAACACTGCGCCCGGTTTTACCGCATATTTTCTTCCCCACTGCCTGAACCATTCCTTTATCAGCTAACTCCGTCAATCGAGGAGCAGCGAAGTTGCGTTCGTCATTGGGCGTAATACCGCGTTTGTATAATTCTGTAGCAATTTCCTGTGTGGTCATATCGCCGCATTCTTTTAATATTGTCAAAACCGCTTTATGCCGTTCTGTGAGAGTAGTCAAAACCGTGTAATAGCTTTCCCGGCGGGTTTCCTTTGTGATGGCATCCATCTATTTCAC
>DASRNM010000038.1:0-3680 GCA_035647435.1 Clostridia bacterium | reverse complement strand
GCTATGTTGTCATTACCGTACCCGTTTTAATATCGGTCATAGCTTTTCGGACAGCAAGCTGTTCCAGTGTCTTGCCTAAATCTTTTTCTCCTAAAAACACACTAGTGACGCGATAAATTGTTTTTCCAACTTTCACTTCCTTATAGGACGAAGAAACATTTTGAGATGCCTTTTTTTCTTTCATGCGCAATCCTCCATCTTCTATATATTCGATTCAAATAAAAGCGGCGGGATTACTCATCTCTGCCGCTATGTTTTATCACTGACCAGACTGAAACCTTTCGTCCAGTTTTACCGCATATTTTCTTCCCAACCGCCTGAACCAACCCTTTATCAGCTAACTCCGTCAATCGAGGAGCAGCGAAGTTGCGTTCGTCGGTGGGCGTTATACCGCGTTTGTATAATTCTGTAGCAATTTCCTGTGCGGTCATGTTGCCGCATTCTTTTAATATTGTCAAAACCGCTTTATGCCGTTCTGTGAGAGTAGTCAAAACCGTGTAATAGCTTTCCCGGCGGGTTTCCTTTGTGATAGCATCCAACTATTTCACCTTCCTTTTAATCTTGTAATCGTAGCCATTTTTACAAGAGCAATAACAACAAAGCTCTTTGATCTTTTGATTGGGATTTGCCTTTTGGATAATATGTTCCGGGGAATTATAAAATTGTGATACGCAACGAGCGCACAGGGTAATCAGCATAAAGTCATCATGCTTACTTTTCAGATTCTTTTTCATTTTCAAGCCCTAAGCTGACCGCCAAAGCACGATCAATTCCTTTCATTGTCGTTTCATCCAGTTCTCCAATGTGTCCACCCAGCCGACTCTTATCAATCGTCCGCAATTGCTCCAGCAAAACAACAGAAGGAATATCAAGCCCATTTCCGGCAGGGAGATAGCAGTGGGTGGGCATATTCATCTTTTTGGGTTTGCCCGATATCGCTGCCACCACTACGGTGGGACTGTAGCGGTTTCCCACGGCATTTTGCAGTATCAATACAGGACGGTATCCATTTTGTTCGCTACCCACAGAGGGAGATAATTCGGCAAAATACATTTCGCCGCGTTTTACTTTAACTTGCATAACATAAGCCTCCTATATAAAGCGTTATGTAGACGAAACGGCATAGTTTATAGAGATGTGGGAGGCTATAATAAACCTCAACCTATTTACCATGCCGCTTGCGCCTTTTATTTAAAGTGCAATATTTATTCCGTACCAACGCAGTTGGTACTATCCCTTGCACTTATGCGGATAAATCCGCTGGAATCTATCAAACGGCGGTCGGTTAAACCGCTCCACGGGAGTTCCACCCCTCCGCATTCTTATGCCGAGCGACCCCCATTGCCTGCGACGGCTCACGGTTGGAAAAATACCGCTTCAACGCTCGGACTGTGGCTGGGCCGGAGTATCTGCCCCTTTTACGGTCATTGCCTTGCCAAATTTACCATCTTGGCAGTTTCGGTCAGGTGTTATCGCTCGCCCTTTGCAGGAGTCTTGGCGCACCGTCCGAGGGGCTTCCGGAAAAGGGAATGTGTTTGACGATTGATTTATTCAGTTTTGGAGGGCGGCGGCTTGTTCATAGCCGCCTATCCCACAAGAGGTTTCCAACCCTCTCACCTAATGCACTTTAAAACCCGTTTTGAGGGGGTGTTTTTAATCGTTCGCCAAAACTTTTTTAATTTTCTTTTCCGCATCCTTTAAAGATTCATATACCGACTTTTGATTTGCTCCCTCCATTGCGGCAATCTGCCATGTAGATAAGCCCTGAACAGTGCTGAGCAAATACCGCCGCCGCTGAACTTCAGTCAGCGTGGATAACGCCTTAGCTGCGATTTTTCGCCGCTGTTTTTGCTTTTCTGCTTGCACCTCCGACTCAATCAAATCGTCCTCCGGAGATGCAACACAGCACAGAGTGGTTGCTTCCAAGCTGTGAATGGACACATTCTTTTTGGTTTGTGCATTTTCTGCGCGTACCTGTTTGAGATAAATCTCATCTGAAAGAAATTTAAGTTCTGTGAAGTCCGCTTCGTTCTTATCAGGATTCTCTCGCAAGTAGTCCTCTAATGTGATTTCAATGGTCTGATTAGCAAAACGGTAAACGACACCTTTCGCTTTTTTGTTTGCAGCATAGTCACTGTCACGATAATTTTTCATTTTTTTCCTCCGAATTTTTGATTTTTGATTTTGATATAAGTTGAAATCAAAAATCGGAGGTTAGGGGTATTTGGCAATTTGGCACTGCCATCTGTCATAAAACATAAAAAGTCCTTTCTGCTTTTAACGCAAAAAGGACAATAAAAAATGCCGGCAAGATATAGCGTTAAAAGCTATAACTCGTCGGCATTTCGTAAGCTCGCTCCTACTGGATTATCAATACCAGCGTTTCCGGCTGTAGGCTCGTACTCAGTTATCTGAATGTACAATATTTAATTTTTATTTATAAACACCGTTCCATATTAGACAGCGTGGACACCGTGTGATTTTGTCGTAATCGTCCTCGCATATTTTTCTGAAAATTTCCGTCCGGAACGGTCGGTCATTGCAGTCGTTGCTAAGCGGTTTTTTGCAACCGATACATTGAATGATGAACTTCTGTTTTTTTATCATTGTTTTTTGCACGATGGCCATTCCTCCTTTTTTGTCGAAAATTAGCATATTTGCGAATCTCGTGAGTAAAAAAATACGATGTGTTTAGATTAAGGAGAAGCCCTTTAATCTAATTTCCATTGCTTGTTTGGATACCTCAAAAATTTTTGCCATTTGACAAATATACTCTTGTTTGCTTTTACAGGTAGGGCGAAGGGCATAAAAACAGCGTTTGACCTGTCCGTTAGGCATAAGGATAGCTTGCGCCAGATAATTGGCCTGCCATTCTGTCGCATCTTCGTCAACTTCATTTTGGTATAGAGCGGCTGCGGTTCCGGTTCCGCTGAATACACATTTATGGAGCAAATAGTGGGAAAGCTCATGCGCCAGAGTAAACCGGAGCCTACCGTAAAGGGATTCCTGTTCCAACAAAGAAGCATCTATCAATATCGTGCCGCCGCGAACAGACATCAAAGCATAATCGTTGATGTCTTTGTCAAAATAAGTTGTAATGCCGTCATCGTAAATCATACGGCCAAGCTCTCGGCCATCATTGGTTAGGTATTTGTATTCGATAGATAGACCATTTGTTTTTTCAATAATTGTTTCAATCGGCACCGGTCCGGGAGGCCTACCTAGGTATGCGGTATCATATTCGCTGAGTGATTTGCGGGCAATGGATTCAAGTGTCTGCGGACGAAAGAATGTAACCGGCATAGCGGCTCCTTTCCGATTCGGTATTATTTTGAATCTTTTGTGATACGCTTTATAAAATCTTCCCACTGCTTGTCCGTTACATTATGTTTTTTAGCTGTTCTGAGTGCTGCCCGAACAATATCTTTTTCCATGATATATTCGGGCAGATCGGCACTGACCGAGTTTCGGGATTTAGCGGCAAGGTCATGCATGAGATTGGTTTCGGTTTCGGACAACTGTAAAATTCGAGGCAGATTTTTCAGCATATCGGCGGGAGCAGGTCGCCGGTCTTTTTCAATGTCACACACATAAACTGCTGATATGCCCAGCGCATTGGCAATCTGTCGGGCAGATAATTCCTGCTCCATGCGTTTCTTTATCAAAAAGCTGCCAAAGGT
>DASRNM010000037.1:0-23320 GCA_035647435.1 Clostridia bacterium | reverse complement strand
GAAAGAATGTGATCAAATGAACAATCAATTTATACCCGAAATAAAGGGAGGACTAAGAAAATTTAGGTTAAAGGTGCCCGAAGAAATTCAAGAGTGCTCTGGTATAAGAATTTTTGGTAGGCGGATAAAATCTGCGTTGTTCTCAACTGATGTCAGCATTATACGCAACAACAATGCCGACTCGATTATTGCTGTTTATCCGTTCACGCCTCAACCTGTTATAACTCAAGCGCTGATGGCAACTGCAGATGTGCCCGTTTTTGTCGGTGTCGGGGGAGGGCTAACCCAGGGCTTACGCGTTATAAACCTTGCACTGCACGCAGAATTTCAGGGCGCAATGGGTGTTGTTGTGAATGCGCCTACAAAAAACAAAACGATTAGAGACTTAAAGTTGAGCATTGATATACCCGTGATTGTTACAGTTGTTTCAGAACATGAAAACGTAGCTAAGAGGATTGAAGCGGGGGCAGATATTTTAAATGTTTGTGCGGCAGATAAAACACCGCAGCTTGTTTCAAAAATCCGCAACGAGTTCCCTGAAATACCCATAATCGCAACGGGAGGCGCAACTGTTGAAACAATTCTGTCAACAATAACAGCAGGAGCAAATGCCATAACATGGACTCCTCCGTCAAACGGTGAGGTTTTTAAGAAAATCATGCGCGCATACCGAAAAGGAGAGTCACACCCCGAATTCTAATTCATCGTCAAAATTAAAGTCAAAAGAAAACCTCCCGAAAAGGGAGGTTTTATGTATAGTTACAGTATGAATATAAAATACACCTTGAATTATAACTGTGGGGTTATTAGCCTTGTGCATAGCCTGAAACTGTGAGCATATATTCACCGATTTGTGCCCCGAATTCGGGAGCGCCGTCCATAATAAGCCTGCCTGCCTTTGTTGCCTCAAGCATATCGTCAATCGAAAGCAGAATCCCTAAAGCGCTGTCAAGGCTGTTGAAGCGCAGGGTGAAGAAGGGCATTGCTCGTTTGTATTCCCCTCTGCCTGCCTTGCTCTTGCCTGCTTTTGTGCGAAGGTATGAAGAAACCTCAGGGTAACCGTCCACTGCCCACGCATAGACTCTGTCGGGGCTCTTTTTTGCCCAATCATGAATAGCATCGTGTTCGTTTTTGTTCAACTGGCTGATGCCACTTGAAAGCAGATAAAAAAAGCATTTAACAAGAAGCTTTTTTGTTTCATGGTCCTCAGGAGGTTTCTTTGTGCTAAGCAGAGAAGACATTTTTAATAGCACCTGCATGAAAGCGATAAAGGTGCCAGGCTTTTTTGTTATACCTCTCATTTTGGGTAAAGTTGAGGGGCTTATTTTGCCTTTAAAGAAGGCATTAAAGGCCTCAATGCTTTTAAATTCAAGCTCAATGTGCGGTTTTTTTGTTACCTTGCTTGTGTGCACAAGCCATTCACCCGAATTTATCACAAAATGAGTTGCAACCTTACCTTCGGGAGCGTCGGGAGAAAGTGCGCTCACCTGAACCACAGCATGAGTTTGTTTAAATTTTTTTGAAAGCGAGTCAATATCGGTTGCAATTACCTTAACGAGTGGAAGCACGGCATTGAAGAAAATTTTGCTGGTTAAAATATCATCTTTTGTGGGCAAAACAATCATTCCTTTCTGATTTTAAGTTAATACCTTAAAAATCATACCTCGTCGTTCCAATCATCGTCAAGCTCAAAATCTTTGCCGATAACCTCACGTATAGTTTCGATTATTCCGTTTGAATCAATGCCCAAAATGGACATGATATCCTCGTGCAAGCCTATTGGAGCAAATTCATCTTGAATTCCAAGCTTTTTAAATGCACAGCCCTTGCCCGATTCGACAATAACCTCGGCAACAGCACTGCCTAAACCACCTAAAACGGTGTGGTCCTCAACAGTTACAATTCTGCGAGTATCCATAACGGCTTTTAGAATCGCTTCACGGTCAATCGGTTTTATTGTGTGCATATTGAGTACGCGAACTTTAAGCCCGTCGGCACTGTCAAGGAATTTTGCTGCCTGAAGTGCCTGAAAAGCACATGAACCGCAAGCGATTACCGTAATGTCGGTACCTTCGTTGAGAGTAACAGCTTTGCCGACTTCAAAACTATAATTTGTGTCGGGATAAAGGACTCTGTCAAAACCTCTGTTTATACGAATATAATACGGGCCTGGGTTTTCATATGCGGCACGAATAGCGTTGACTGTTTCCATGCCGTCTGCAGGGCAAATTAGGGTAAGGTTAGGGATTGAGCGTGCGATTGCCATGTCAACAATTGCATGGTGAGTCGAACCTGCCTGACCAAACGATGTGCCTGAATGTGTTGCAATTATTTTTGCGTTAACATTTTGATAGCAAATGTCGGTGTGCAACTGGTCTGCACTTCTAAGCGATGCAAAAACCGAAAAGGTTGAAAGGAAAGGCACAAGGCCTGCCTTTGCCATGCCTGCCGCCATTCCGAACATGTTTTGCTCTGCAATGCCGACGTTGAAAAACCTTTCAGGGAACTTTTCACCGAACATGCCTATCTTTGTAGATTTAGCTAAATCAGCTGTGAGAGCGACAATCTCCTTGTGCTCCTCGCCGAGTTCGCAAAGTGCCTTGCCGTAATATTCAGCCGTCGAAAGAGCTGTTGAATCGACAGCAGTGTAGGTTAATCCTCCTGCCATGATTATGCACCCTCCTTTTCAACTCTGGCTTTGCGCTTTTCATAATATTTATCAAGGCTTTCTTTTGCCTTATTGTATTTATCTTCATCAAACGCACCGTAATGCCAACGATAATCACCCTCAATAAAATCAATGCCTGCACCCTTTATTGTGTTTGCGATAATCATAACGGGTGAATCGGTTTTGTTTTCGAGTGCGAATTCAATTGCTTGTGCAAGTTCATTGAAATTCTGGCCATCAACTTCCTTGACGAGAAAACCGAATGAGCGCCATTTGTCGGCAAAAGGTTCAAGCCCCATAACATCCTCTGTTTTGCCGTCAATCATGCAATAATTACGGTCAACAAAAGAAATGAGGTTTGTAGCTTTATAATGAGTGGCGGCCATTGCGGACTCCCAATTTGAGCCCTCGTTACATTCGCCGTCGCCGAGAATGACATATGTTTTGTAATCCTTATCCCTTACCCTTGCAGCAAGCGCTGTGCCAAGTGCTATGGGCATGCCGTGCCCGAGCGAGCCTGTTGAGGCGTCGACTCCCACAACCTTATTTGCATCAAGGTGGATACCCATTTTAGAGTTAGAGTGGTTGAAAGTTTTGAGCTGTTCGTGGTCGTTGAACCCCTTGTCGACGAGCACAGAAGCGTAGGCAACTCCTGCATGCCCTTTGCTGACGATGCAACGGTCTCTATCTTCCCAGCAGGGGTCGTCAACCTTAATGTTCAGATATTTGTGGTAGAGGATTGTTAATATATCCATGACACTCAGCCCACCTCCGATGTGGGCACTGCCTGCCCAATAGGTTGTGTCAAGGCAGAGTTTACGCAACTCGTGTGCTTTCTTTTCGAGAGCCAACCATTCATTTTTTGTCAATGGCATAGATTTTCCTCCCTTTGTCTTTTATATAATAATCTTATCCAAATATTTCAGGATGATTTGCCTTTACAACTTTAAAGGCCTCGTCTGCAATTTCTGCAGTTAAATTTATATCCTCGTCTGTAATAGCGGCGTTTATGAAATGATTGTGGTGACCAGAGAAGAAAACACCTCTTTTGACACATTCAGCAACCCATTCCTGATGAAGCATCATGTTGTTGTCGTTTGCGATTCTTAAATAGAAAAGCTGAGGCTCGCCAGAAACAACAAGATCAAAGCCGTTATTTTTTGCAGTCTGTTGCAACGCATCGCATAGTTTTATACCTTTTTCGCGAAGTAAAACAGGGGCATCAATTTCTTTGAGTTTTTTTATTGTCGCAAGTGCTGCGGCAAAAGGAACGGAACTCATCCAGTAGCTGCCTGTGTATGAAAGGCTGCTTACAGCGTCCTTTAAGAAATCTTTACCGCAAAGGCATGAAACATTCCAACCGTTTGCAATTGCCTTACAAAAGCAAATTAAATCTGCCTCAAAGCCATAAAAATGGTCTGAGCCCTTTAGGTCCAGTCTAAAACCGGTGCGAACATCGTCAATAATGAGAACAATATTATTTTCTGTGCAAATTTCACGAACCTTTTGCCAATACCCTTGTGCAGGGAGTTGGTTATCAAAATAATTGCCGTGCATATAGGGAGTTGCTATAAAAGCAGCAATTTCATCCTTGTTTTCGGCAATGGCTTTTTCAAGGTCTTCAATATCGTTCCACTTAATATACAGATTGTTTGAAACATCCTCGGGGGTAACCCCAGGATAGTCAATCTTTTGTGTCCATGGTGCAACACCGTGATAATATCCGCTGACAAAAATAATTTTCTTGCGTCTTGTTGCAGCACGAGCAGCCATAACCGCAAGTGTAGTTACGTCATTGCCGTTTTTTGCAAAAAACGCCCAATCTGCGGAGCTGACGGTTTCAACCATGGTTTCAGCCAATTCTACCATAATGCTTGAAGGCGAGGTGACGCAGTTGCCCTTTTTCGCCTGTGCGATAGCTGCACTGTCGACATCTTTGTCGCAATAACCCAAAATATTTGGGCCGTAGGCACACATGTAGTCAATAAACTTGTTGCCGTCAACGTCCCAAAAATAAGTTCCCTTAGCCTTTTCGCTGAAAAAAGGCCAAGCTTCAACAGGGATAAAATTACCCTCAGCAGGACCTAAGTGGCCGTAAACACCCGAAGGAATCACCTTTGTGGCTCTTTCAAAAAGCTCACGGCTTTTTTCATATTTATTGATTTTAAAGCTCATATATATCCCCCTATCAGCTTAAATAAACAGCTACTCTGTCGAGTATTCTGTTTACATTGTCAAGCATGTTTATCATGCCACGCATGGCGATTTTGCCCTCACCTATGCAGGCGATTGCATTAACTTTGCCGTCAAATAAATCCCTTGCAAGTTCAATGGAATTAAACTCCATAACAGCACTCGGGTTTTCCGGCCTACATTTTAAGGTTACAAGGCGATGATTCTTTGCTCTTATTGTTGTTGCAGGTCCGTCTTTTATAGAGAGCATAACTTCGCCGTCAATAATATGACTTGCGCTAAATTTGCCTATTTCATCATAGTTTCCAATTTGAGAAATGGCAACGGAGATTGTGTAAAGCATCAGCGTTGTGCTCTTTTCAAAAAACTCACTGTCTTTCAAATCCTCTGTGCTTGCCTTGAGATATTTTGCGAGTAGGTTCGTCAGTTCCGTAAAATCTTTAAGCAAAAAGTTGATATGCGTGAACCCTTTTGTGGGGATAGGCTTAACCGTTCCGTCAACCATGCCGTTAAATTTTTCGCAAGAGGAAAACGGGATTTTGATTGTGCAGTTTTCGATACCCTGTTCCATTCTGCAACGGCCGTTTTTAAAGGTTATTGTTGCGCTCGGCCCATCCTTGACATCAAACCCTATCGAAATAGCTTTTTTGTTTGTCAACAGAGCGCTTGCGGCAGGGTCAAGTTCACAAAGATTTTCAAGCGTGCCCAGTACAGCGTACATGTTTATGTATGCCATGGTTTTTGAATCTGTCAAAGTGCATACCTCCATTCTAATAGCAAAATGCACAATAGTTTTAAAATAATTACAACTAACTATATCATTTTAACAATGTTTAATAATATTGTCAACTTATTAGGGCAATATGATCTCCTTATCGTAGCGGTCAACACCGTCACTACCGATTTCTTTGAGATGTGGGCCGAAGTATAGCCCGGTTGCTCTGCCCTGTGGAAATAAATCCATCAAAGGTACCATTACGAAGGCTCTTGTCATAATCTTAGGGTGTGGCAAGGTCATCTCAAAACTGTCGCTTTTCACGCCCTCATAAAGCAACAAATCAAGGTCCAAAATTCTTGGGCCGTCTTTTATCGTGCGGACACGACCAAATGCAGATTCAATGCCTAAGCAGGCGCCGAGCAATGCCATTGGCGACATAGTTGTTTGGACAATAATGTTTGCATTTAAAAATTTCTCTTGGTTTTTGTAGTCAACAGGATTTGTTTCATATATATGCGACGCTTGTGAAACTTTTGTGTTAGGTAAAAGAGACACTGCCTTAACCGCTTTGTTTATATTTTCATATCTATTACCCATATTGGTGCCTATGCCGATAACAGCATTTGTCATTTTTGTTGTTCTCCTCTGTTTCTTATAATGTTAACCGCTACATAATTAAAGTCAGCTT
Source organism: Clostridia bacterium (assembly GCA_035647435.1). Classification (GTDB taxonomy): domain Bacteria; phylum Bacillota; class Clostridia; order Oscillospirales; family Acutalibacteraceae; genus JAAZFZ01. Next base: position 17,053 of record DASRNM010000037.1, on the reverse strand, counting down.
TTATGGGGGCTTCGGGCTTTTTTAGCGTAACCTCAACGCTTTGTATTGCACTAAACTCATTGAGAATAGAGCCAGCCACCCTTTGCGCTGCCCGCTCAATTAAATCATTTTTCTCCTCAATCATTACCCTGCGAATTGTTTTGATAATTTTGGCGTAACTGACTGTGTCGTCAAGGAAGTCAGTTATGCACGGCTTTGACAAATCGATTTGTGCCGTTAAATCTATTTCAAAATTTTGCCCTTGCGTTTTTTCTTCAGGGTTTACACCGTGATAAGCAAAAACCCTCAAGTCTTTAATTATAATTTTATCCATAAATTATCGCCTCCGCAACTTTTGCGGCCTGTACCGCTTCGCGCACATCGTGCACCCTTATTATATCCGCACCGCCCGCTATTGCAAGGGTGTGAGCAGCAACAGTGCCGGCTGTGCGTTTTTCGGCATTAGGTTCATTTGCGGCAATGCCGACAACCCTTTTTTTAGATGCGCCTACAAGCATAGCATTTCCCTTTATTTTAATATTTTTCATATCCCTGATAAGTTTCAGGTTGTCCTCATAACTTTTGCCAAAACCGATTCCGACATCGAAGCAAAGGGTTTCTTTTGGAATTGAACAATTTTGAGCAAAACTCAAAGCGCTTTCAAAGAAACTTTTTACATCTGCTAAAACACCGTTTTTAAATTTGGCAACAGTTGCAGCACCACCCGTATTGTGCATGATAACCCAACCTGCATTGTGTTTTTTTATGATATTTGCCATTTCTTCGCTCAAAACACCGCTGACATCGTTGATTATTACTGCACCGTTTTCAAGTGCGAAATTTGCTACTTCAGGGTAAAAAGTATCCACCGAAATGGGGATATTAAGCTTGCCTTTCAATGCGTTTAGAACAGGCAGAAGTCTCTCAATCTCTTGTTTTCCCGAAACTGCCTTTGCACCGGGGCGGGTTGACTGTGCGCCGATGTCAATAATGTCGGCACCTTGTTTTTGCATTAAAAGAGCATGGCTAACAGCCGTATCAGTTTCAAAATACTTGCCATTGTCTGAAAATGAATCAGGGGTTATGTTTAAAATTCCCATAACATAGGCTTTTTTATGGAGTTCAAATGAAAAACCAGCGCCTTTAAAAAAGTTCATACTTATCCTTTCAACAGAGCCATAACCTCGGCCCTTGTTCTAGCGTCTTTTTTCATAATACCTCTAAGTGCGGAGGTATGCGTTTTCGCACCTGCAGCTCGAGCACCTCTCATTGTCATGCAAAGGTGCTCCGCCTCGATTACAACAGCAACACCCATAGGCGCAAGCTCTTTATATATAAAGTCGGCAACCTGTGCGGTTAGTCTTTCTTGAAGTTGAGGGCGTTTTGAAAAGCTGTTCACAATTCTCGCAAGCTTTGACAGCCCGATGACTCGCCCGTCTGTCGGGATATATGCAATGTGTGCTTTACCCATAAACGGAATTAGATGATGCTCGCACATTGAATACAGCGGAATATCTCTGACAATAACCATTTCGTCATTGTTTGCTTCTGTGAAGAATTTCAAATACCTTTTCGGGTTATCTTCAAGCCCCGAAAAAATTTCTTCATACATTCGGGCAACTCTATTGGGCGTTTCAACGAGACCTTCCCTGTCGGCGTCCTCCCCGATTGCCAGCAGAATTTCACGTACTGCGGCTTCAATTCTTTTTGTGTCCATTTTTTTGCACTCCTCATGGCTTGCTTTTTATTTGTATATTAAAAATATATCAATAACATAGAAATCATCGTTCTTAATATAAGAAGTTTCAGTCGTATTCATATTAGCCTCAGTTGAAATATCGGCAACAGAAAGAATTCTGTAAACTTCACCTTTATCAAACAGGCCCGATATTGCAGACTCATATACTTTTTTTGATGAAAAACGAATTTCAATATTCTTTTTATTTGCATTGATGTTTTCGGCTATAAGCTGTGAAATTTTGCTACGCACCTCGTCGCTATATTTATCAAAATGCAACCCCTCTTTTTTAAAGTAATTTTCTTCGGTTGCATTGCATTCATAAATCATTTCAAAGTCGCTATGAGTTTTTGAAATCTCTTCATCTGTGAGGTTAAAAAATGTATGCCTTGGCCTTTCAGACTTTTCTTGAGTAACAGGGTCATCCCATGTTAAATCAAGATGATAATAATCACCATTGATGTTGACAACATTCCACATATGCCCCTCAACGTCGCCCTTTGAGTTTATTGATTTGCCTGCAAGAACAAACGCTTCAATGCCACACATATCAAGCAGAAGCTTTGCGGATTTTGAGTAACCCTCGCACGCGGCATATCCGTTCACAAGCGCGCCGTAAACTGTGCTTTCGTCAGGATTATTATCGTTTTTGTAGCTGCATCGTTTAATTATTTCATTGTGAATATAAAGCTCTTTTTCGTAATCACTGAGGTTTTCGGGCATAGTTGAGAGAATTGAATCAACAGCCTCTTGAATTTCGCTCGTTTTGCTGATGTATTCCTCTTGCGAAAGAACATATTCAGTGGTGAAAAATGATTCTTTCCCTATTGATACGATGTTGCAACTCCTATCGAGCTGAATGAGCATCGGGTTGTCAAATAAAAGTGATTCGTAAACAGTGGTCAGGCTTTCAGAGTCGAGCATAGGGATTTCTATTTTCTCAGGCAAATAATTGACTTGTTCGAGGATGTTGTTGTATGCATGCTTTTCTCTGTTTGAAAGTCTATTGAAATAATATTTTGTGTTTGAGCCAATGTCGGTTAACTCAACGGCAATCTCATTGTCCCAATCAGTACTTGATGAAAAAAGGTTGAGGATTTGAGTTGCGTACAATGAAATGCTTTCAACTGTTTGACACCCAGCAAAAGAAACGACAAATACAAAAATTAACAAAAGTGAGACAAGCCTTTTCATTCGTTTCCCCCCAATATTTTGGCTGTGAAAGCCATCAGTCATTACTGTTCAGTTCATTTAAATGCCCTACCGCAAAGCATGAAAGATTAATTGGTCCATCAGAAATGATCTCAAGATATTCGGTGCTATTGGTGTAATCCAAAATAGAAATATTACTGTCAACATAATTTATAAGCTTGCCGAACAAACTCTCACCATTTTTGACATTTTTAGGGCTAATGTATTGTTCGAGCATCAAACAAAAGATATTTGCTTGCCCGTCTAGCCCATTGTCGCCACTCAAGGAGAAGTACCGCAAGTATTTCAAAAGAGTGTCGCCTTTTAAACCCTGTTCGCCTTCAATAAGTGAAAGCATGAAATCCTCGTTTTTAAAATCTATTCTTTTATCAATTGTAACAGCAAGGCTGCCCATTTCGTTTATTGCTTTTTTGAAGTTAGATTCAGTTGAGCCTATATATCTGTCTATTTCAATACCGGCCAGTTCTTCAATCGCTTGAACAAGCCTTATTGCCCCTGCGCTCTTGTAGTGCTCAATGAGTGAGGCATTTGTTTGCGCAACAGTCACCCTCTCGTTTTGTGAAAGTGTACAAACAGTAAAGCTGTGCTTATTAAGGTCGGCCTTGACAATTGCAGTGAAATAAAGGTCATCTGCAGTAGAATCAGTGCAATAAACAAGAAAATACTTTGTTTCGTATAGCTTAAACGGTGTTGTTTCTTGTTCGTCTTGAGTGGTTGTGTCATCATTTGCATTGCCGAAAAAAGTGGAAACATCAAAATTAATGCTTTTTAGAAAATATAATGCGGAGATACTTCCGAAAACAACAACAATCAAAAGAAAGCCCAAGAAGAACCTTTTAGTCTGTGATGCTTTTCGGCTTTTTTCTGTTTGAAATTTTAACTTGTGCTTTTTCGCCAACATTTTCACCGCCTTATAATTTTTAATTATAGATATTATTTACACAAAACAGCAACAGAGCATGCCTCAACGGGCACATTCCCATTATCGTTAACTTCTGCACCCAAAACACATTTTGATTTTTCCCAATCGTCTGGTAATTTGTAAGTAATACTATGAGCGTTTCTGTTTGAAATGATTATGATTCCAGATTCCTCACAGATTCTCGCATAACAAATACATCCCATTGACGAGGATATAGGGACAAAATGCCCATGCTTGAGTGCGAAACAGTTTTTTCTGATTTCGCCGAGCTTTTCATACCAGTCGAGCAACTCCTTGTTTTCGCTGCCCCAAGGGTAGCAACCTCTGTTGAAAGGGTCACCATAGCCCTCAAGACCTGCCTCGTCCCCATAATAAACACAGGGAACACCGGGCAAAGTGAACTGAATTGCACTTGCCATTTTCATAAGCTGTATGCCAAACAAACGCTGCTCGTTACTCAAGAATTTTTTTGCATATTTTCGTCTATCTTTAAAATTGTAATCCGTGCCCGCAAGCTTTGTGATAGCCCTTGCTGTGTCATGAGTGCCAATATGGTTCATCAATGTATCTATTGCAGGAGGTGGGTAATTTTCAATAATATTCATAACGGTTTCCATAAACCCGTCTGTTTTGCCTGTTTTTAGAAAATTAATAATAATATCAGCAAAAGGGTAGTTCATAACAGAGTCGAGCTGGTCACCCAAAAGGTATCGCCTTCTGACACCGTAGCTCGTTTTGTTTGAGGCGTCCTCCCAGACTTCACCTAAGATGTAGTTGTCGCTGTTTTCTTCTTTGGCGGCACTTCGTAGGCGGTCAATAAAGGTGTCAGGCAACTCGTCGGCAACGTCAAGCCGCCAACCGCTGGCACCGTCCCGTAACCATTTTCGAACAACGCCGTTTTTGCCTGTTATATAGTCAACAAAGCTCTGCTCGTCCTCATTAATTTCGGGGAGAATATCAACACCCCACCAACTGGCATAATCATTTGGCCAACTGTTCCATTTATACCAATTGTAATATGAAGAAAGTTGTGATTGATATGCACCGACGGAATTGTATCTACCCAAAGCATTGAAATATATGCTGTCATTTCCTGTATGACTGAACACACCGTCAAGGATAATTTTTATGCCCTTTTTTTCTGCATTGTGACAAAGGGATTCAAAGTCCTCTTGCACTCCGAGCAATGGGTCAATTTTCATGTAATCAGCGGTGTCGTAACGATGATTTGAATGCGCCTCAAAAATGGGGTTCAAATATAAGCAGTTAACGCCTAAACGCTCAAGATAACCGAGCTTGCTTTCAATTCCCTTGAGGTCGCCACCGAAATAGTCATAGGCTGTAATTCTTCCGTCTTTATCCGGATTCCAATTCGGTTGACCGCTCCAGTCATTTCTGAGCTGTCTTTCAGTAGGAATATTTTCTTTTTTTTCGCCCGAGCTGCAAAATCTGTCGGGGAAGATTTGATACATTATACCGCCCTTTATCCAATCAGGCGTTTTATAATCTTTACTGTAAACGGTTAGTTGCCATTCTTCGCCCTCGCAGCCCATTTTGCCAACTCCGTTGCCGATATTTTTTATTGTACCCCTGCCTGAGTTTGCATCGTATTCAAAAAAGTACCAATAAATATCAATGTTTTCGGGGGAAAAGCTAACGGACCACCACTCCTCGTGGTCGCCCTCCATTCGCTCCCAATTCATCGGTATTGCGACAGTATCGTTATTATCAGAACGGTAAATTAGTCTAAGTGCTGAGCAATTTATATTTCGGGGCATAATGACGCGAAAATGTACTGAAGTGCCTTGCACAACAGCACCGAAAGGCGTTTTGTGATATTCTAATCTCGAGTTGAACGGAATAAAATGCATTTTTTCCTCCATGCAAAATGGTCGATATAATAAAGTTAAGGCATAACAAAATACGGGGAGCTGTCGCTCGGGGTTGTAAGAACAGGCACAATTGTTTTACCTCTAACAGCAATTTCGCTTTCGAGTGTTGTGTTTCTCAAATCAACAGCAAGCACTTTTGAGGCGCAATTTTCGATTGTGCCCTCATAATTTTTGCTGTACCCATTTACAACGGTTTGTGCATCAGCCATACAGATAAGCGTGGTATCTTTTGTGGCGTTTACCGCCTTGTCGATGAAGTTTAGCAGTGCCTCGTTTCTTGACGGAGCGCCTGCGGTATCTTCGCCGGAAAAAGACGCTTTTGATAAGCTCACGGGCGGATACTGCACAGTGTCAAGCAGAACAGCGTCAACATTCAAGGCGCACACTTCTCGAATAATCCCAAGCAGATATTTTTGAGCGTTTTCGGAGAATGGGTTGAGCCAAGGTTTGCCGCCGTTTTCACGGCTATTATCGAGCCAAAGCATGCCGACATCGCCCATGTAGTTTATTGCATATTCACCCTTGAAAGCGCCTGCAGCAAGAGGGTCTTTGAAGCAGAATATTCTTGCGATTACCTTAATGCCTTCCTTTTTACAAAGGCTAATGCATTCGCTAACTGTATCAAAATGATTTTCGTCAGCGTTCACCGTTTGCATTTCTTCAAGAGTTGAGTCATAGGAAAGATAACCCTTGCTGTCTTTAAAGTCAATAATAACCGCTCCACCACCGTTACCCTTAACTTCTTGAATGGCGGTCAACATATTGCTTGTGCTCGCAAGCGAAGCTTTGTCGATAAGAAAAGCTTTAGTGTCACTGCTGATAAAGACAGGCTGTGTTTGTGGTTGCGTTTGTGTTGTTACAGGTGTTTTTGAGGAAAGGGTTGTTTCTTGCCCTGTTGTTTTAACGGGGAGCTCAGAAACATTGAGCATGAAATCCACAATAAAAAAACCGAAGGTCAAGACCGCTATCAGCCCGACGGCGGAAGAGATTACCTTTAAGATTTTTCTGCGCCTAACCTTTTCACTGTAGCTCACACGCCTGCCAAAACTGCTCCCGGGATATGAGCTTGAAAAGCCGGTGTAGCTACTTTGCCTGCTGGGGTTATGATTATATTTTGAGCCTTTTCTTTTTTTCAATTTCAAAGCCTCCGATTCGCAAAACTGTTATCTATTTTTATTATGAAAACATTGATGTGCCCGAAATGCCCGTAAACGCCATTGAAAGCAACGCAACATAAAGGAACATTGCGGGTGCACCCTTGAACGATCTTGGTATATTTTGGTTTGCCTCAAGTCTTTTTAACCCTATGCTTATCAACGAAATAGCAAAAATAAACGCTACTGCAGAGCCAATACCGAAACCGATGCTTTCAACAAAGGTGTTGCCTATTCTGCGGTTCAATAGAGGTATTGCAAAAACAAGAGTGTTGAGGGCAGCCATACCCATCATGCTCAAAAATTTTCTGCTTGGCTTGAGAAAAAGCTTTAGAACAATAACAGAAAGAAGATATATTGTTACCAAAACCGCACCGAACAGTGCACTATGCAATGCAAAGTTCAATTCATTTATTCTAACATTAAAATCCAATATTCGGCTTATCACTGCGGTAATTGTGGCAAAATAGGCTATCATCAAAGAGAAATCCGCCAAACGGCGTGGCTTTGCCGCCATGCGAATAACCTCACTTGCACCGTAGCCGCCGCTGAAAACCAAGTTTTGAATGAGCACAATATACAGTGCCGCATTCATAAGGCTTAAGAACCAATTCATTTATGCCGCACCTCCTTAATCATCCAAATTGTTTCGCTTTTTAAATTGCTCAAAAAGCTCTGTCATGTTTCGTTCAAAATCTTCTTCAAGATTGCTGGCCATATCGTCTTCCCTATCATTGGCGACGTTTGGAATGGCGTCGACTTCATCGCTGTTATTTTGTGAATTGTCATTGTTGAGCGTTGCTGAGATCAAATCACGCAAAGCACTGTTTTCTGTTTTGTCAGTGTCATTTGTGTCCTCGTCATAATCCGTTACCGTTTTTGTCTTGTTTTGATTTGTTTCATTTTCAAACTGGTCCGTCCCATCCGTCCCAGCTTGTGTATTCAAGACGTCAGAAAGCTCCCCAGATATTTCTGAATTATCAGAAGGTGGTAAAACAGGCTCATCAAGCTTGTTTTTTTCTTTGGGTAAATCAGGGGTATATACAACACACTCATCAAGAGAATCATTTGATTCATCACTGTTTTTGGTCGAGTTTTCTTCTTTTTCGGGCATTGGTTGCGAAACGTTTTTTAGCACCGAGCTCTTTTTTGTGCGCATTGGTTTATTAACAGGGGTTGCAAGAGGTTGTGCCGTTGTCATTTTTATTTTAAAAGCCATGTCATTTTCAAAGGCAGGAAAAAATTTTAATACGATTGCTTTGTGAATTGCGGCCAACATACCCAAAACTATAAATCCGCCAAAGGTCATTAACATCCCAGGCATAATTCCCTTTTCCGTAATAGTTTTTCCGCCGATTGTTCCGCTTCCCAAAAGCTCTCTTAACATACCGACAATTAAGAAAACGGCGCTGTAACCTATGCCTGCGCCAACGGCATCAATAAAGCTTGCCCTCACAGTGTTTTTAACCGCAAACTTTTCACACCTCAAAGCGGCCAATGAACTGACTGCAAGGAGCGGGAAGTATATTCCGATGCTAACATGTATCGCATAATTTTTCAAATCAGCATAATACATAACGGGGCAGGCGACAATAAGGCCGATTATAAAATAAATCGCAACTCTTACCCATGCGGGCAAGCCTTTTAGTGCAACGCTGGCAAGCGTTTCGCATATTATTAAAAGTAAGACGGTTATTGCTGCCATGAGTGCCGAAGCTGAAAGAGAAACTGTTGCGGCGACTATGGGACAAATGCCTATAACCTGAACAAGAACGGGATTGAAAACGAATGCACCCCGAAAAAGCATTGACGATGCAGAGAGGTTACTTTGATTTACCTTATTGCTCATTTATCTTGTCCTCCTTGATGCTGCTTGTTTTTTGGCAAAGACAAAGAATTTTAAAATATTTTCTGCGATGTTATTAACAAGAGGCCAGATGGCTGATGCAATTAAAACGGCAAAGCAAGCACTTTCTTCAAAAACTCCGTAGTGTCGTATTGCCATGCAAATAATACCTGCGGTTATACCGTAAAAGAACCTATTATGAATTTTTTTTGGTGATGTTGCCGGGTCGGTTATTAGAAATATTGCCGTGAAAAGAAGCATACCTGAGCACAGTTCGAAAATCAGAGAGGATAACACACCGTTGAGGACTCTCGGGAACAATAGTGCGGGCACGGCGCAGCCGACAATAAAACCAATGGTGTTTATGAAATAAACGGGTTGCCTGATAAGTATAAGGATTATAGCGCCCACAAGCACCAATGCACATGTTGCGCCCATAGGGCCAGGTATGTTTCCGATAAAAACATTGAACAGGCTAATGGCGTTCAAGCCGACAGTGTGATTAAGGTTGAGCATTGAAGCGAGAGACGCTCCGCTCGAAACTGTACTTTCAGTTACAATGCCAACAGGGGGATAGAAAAACACTTTTTCGGGATTGCAAAGGCATAAGAAAGCAAAGCCTGCCGCCGCGGGCATGAAAGGGGCAGATTTTGTGCCGCCGAAAGGCATTTTTGCAACAATGATTGCAAAAGCGCTACCCATTGCGGCAAACCAAGGCGATACATTTGCAGGCAACATGAGCGGTATTACAATGCCTACAAAAACCGCATTCAAATCTTTTAAAGCATTCGGTTTCTTAATTAAAAAACTGAAAATAAGCTCACAAGCCACAGCAGTTAAAACACTCAAGGCGAGAGTTCTGAAAACCGCCTGACCGTAATAGTACCAAGCCATTACGATGGGAGCAATGAGCATTAGCAAAAGGTCTGCATAGTACCGTTGCGTTCTTTTTTCATCCTTTTTATTATCAGTTTTATTTGTTAAAATGTTAACCGACAAATAGTTCACCCGCCGTTTCTTCCATATATTACTTCTTGAATATAAATTGCCTCTAAAATATAATGTTAGTAGTTGCTTTTGTACAAAAAACATCAAAGGGGGATTCGCTTTGAAGATTGAAGCCTTAAGCGACAGCAAAATCGCTGTCGAATTGACCGAAGAGGATATGACCGACCTTGACATCACATACGAGGATATGGACTACTCAAACATAGAAACCCGTCGTGTGATTTGGACGCTTTTGGACCGTGCACGTGAAACACTGAACCGTGACATAGACCCGTGTGGCAAAATGTTAATTGAAGCCGTTCCAAAATCTGGTGGCGGTTGCACAATCAACTTTACAGTATTGCCAAACGAAACAACACTCACCGCCCACACGAACAAGCTTCACATAAAGAGAGACAGTGCATACATAACTTACGAGTTCAACTCGATAGATACCCTCATGTCATGCGCGAAAAGCTTTGTTTCTTCTGGGCGTCATTTGCCATGCAGTGAGCTTTATTCAAACAACGGGCGATATCGTTTGCTTATTTGCCCCGGTAGCGAGACAAAGGTTGTGAAAAACTTTTTCTCAGAATTTGCTCAAATGTGCGGAGAGGGTAGCCTAAATGCCGAATACACAAAGGAGCATTGGACACTGGTTTGTGAAGATTATTCACTTGAAAAGCTCGCTTTATAGCACTGGCTATTTATATATTTATGAAAAGTAAATCGGTTTCATAATTGAATAGAAGCGGTTATTGCAAGATTTCGCATGTTTTCAATAACAGTCTTTGGGTTTTTTGCACCAAAAATTGCACTGCCGGCAACAAAAACATTTGCACCTGCACCAGCTGCGAGGGTGATGGTTTCTTCGTTTATGCCTCCGTCAACCTGAATGTCAATGAAAAGATTTCTGCGTTTACATTCGGCATCAAGAGCCTTTATTTTGTCGAGCATTTTTGGCATAAAGGATTGACCCCCGAAGCCTGGCTCAACCGTCATTATGAGAACCATGGATATTTTATCAATAAAAGGGAAAACCTGAGTTATGTCTGTTTTTGGCTTAACGCACAATGCGGGTTTGCAACCGTTTAAACGGATGCACTCAATCGTTTCTTCAATGGGTGAGCCTGCCTCTGTGTGAAAGGTAATAATATCAGCCCCAGCTTTTGCAAAATCCTCAATATATTGCAGTGGGTTATTTATCATTAAATGAACATCAAACTCAAGGTCAGTGCATTTTCTTATTGCCTTTATAATAGGTGGGCCGAAAGTGATGTTCGGAACAAAAGCGCCGTCCATAACATCTAAATGGAGCATGTCTGCTTGACATAGCTCCATTTTTTTTACTTCATTGCCAAGGTTGGCAAAATCGCTTGATAAAATTGATGGTGATATTTTCACAGTTTTCATTCTCAAACAGCACCTTTGCTTATAAATTATAGCTACCGATATATTTTTCTTGCTCATTGGTGAGCTTGTCAATATTTAGGCCCCAAAACTTGAGTTTGCGCCTTGCAACCTCATTGTCTATTTCTTCAGGAACATTGATGACGGTGTTTTTAAGCTGCTTATCTTTATTTTCAACGAGATAAACGGCGCTCAACGCCTGAATAGCAAAACTCATATCCATTATTTCAACAGGATGCCCGTCGCCTGCAGCAAGGTTTACAAGCCTGCCTTGCGCAAGGAGGTTTACCCAATTACCGTTTTTCATTTTGTATCCCATGATATTCGTTCTTTGTCTGCGCTTTTCAACGGCGGATTCTTCAAGCCCGTTAACATCTATTTCAACATTGAAGTGCCCTGCGTTGCAAAGCACCGCACCGTTTTTCATTTCCTTAAAGTGCTCGACTGAAACTACATCGTTGCAACCTGTAACGGTTATAAACAAATCACCGATTTTTGCGGCTTCGCTCATCGGCATGACCTTGAAACCGTCCATAACAGCCTCAAGAGCTTTTATAGGGTCGATTTCGGTTACAATAACATGAGCGCCGAGCCCATTTGCCCGCATTGCAACACCCTTACCGCACCAACCATAGCCTGCGACAACAACATTTTTGCCCGCGACGATAAGGTTGGTTGTTCTGTTTATGCCATCAAAAACAGATTGACCTGTGCCGTACCTGTTGTCAAACAAATATTTGCACCTTGCATTATTGACTGCAACCATAGGGAACATGAGTTTGCCTGCTTTTTCCATTGAAACAAGGCGGATAATTCCCGTTGTTGTTTCTTCACAACCTCCAATTATATTCTTTATAAGCTCAGGGTAGTTGTTGTGAATCATATTGACAAGGTCGCCGCCGTCGTCAATGATAATGTGCGGTGCAGATTCGACAACTTTTTGTATATGACTTTCATATTCTGACGGTGTAGCGCCATGCCATGCAAAAACATTTTGCCCTTGCTCAACAAGAGCTGCGGCGACATCGTCTTGAGTTGAAAGGGGATTGCTGCCCGTAATATACATTTCTGCTCCGCCATCGGACAAGACATTGCATAAAGTGGCGGTTTTTGCCTCAAGATGAATTGAAAGAGCAATTCTTATCCCTTTAAAAGGCTTGGTTTTGAGAAAATCCTCTCGCAAACTCTGCAAAAGGGGCATGTTCTGCTCTGCCCATTGGAGCTTTTCTTTTCCTCCTTTTGCCAAAGATATATCTCGAATTTCATTCATTATTGTACAGTTCCTTTCCATGTCCCGATTCTTTTTGCCGTTTTCCCGACTTCATAACGCACTTTTTCCTCATCAATGCTTAAAAGTTCGCGGTTTTCCAAGAGGACTTTGCCGTCGACAATTACAGTCTCAACCTCTGAACCGTTTGTGGAATAAGACAAAGCCGCAATTAAATTGTTTGAGGGTGATAAGTTAACCGCATTAAGGTTAATTATTGAAAGGTCAGCTTTCATGCCAACTTTTATTTCGCCTGTAACCCCTTCTAGCCCGAGAGCTTTTGCGCCGTTGAGTGTGGCAATTTTTAGAGCATCGTTTGCACTCACAGCCAAAGCGTCCTCATTGACGCCCTTATGAATCAATGCAAGAAACCCTAAATCCTTAAAAAGATTAAGGCTGTTGTTGCTTGCCGCACCGTCAGTGCCTATGCAAACATTTACATTTGCTCCAAGTAGTTTAGGCACAGGAGCAAATCCGTTTGCGAGTTTAAGGTTGCTAACGGGGTTTGTTGCAACGCTAACATTGTTTTTTGAAAGTATTTCAATATCATTTTCAGACAAATGAACGCAATGTGCCGCAACGGTGTTAAGCTCAAAAAGGCCTGTGTTTTCCATATATTCAACGGGTGAACAACCGTATTTTTCTTTAATGTCGTGAATTTCTTTTCTTCCCTCAGAAATGTGGGTGTGAATCCCTACTCCAAGCTCTTTTGCAGTTTTTGCAATTGTTTTGAGATATTCCTGCCCGCAGGTGTAAGGCGCATGGGGGGCGAGCATAAATTCAAGCCTGCCGTTGCCTTTCTCTCTCCAGCGTGTGATTTCGTCGATTGATTCATTCAAACGCCTTTCACCGCCCTCGTCATTGCCAAAACCGGCAAGACCTCTTGAAAGCACTGCTCGTATTCCGCTGTCATAAGCGGCTTGTGCGTTCTCATCACTTGCGATGTACATGTCAAGGTAGCAAGTTGTTCCCGACTTTATCATTTCACTAATGCCGAGCATAGCGCCCCAATAGGAGTCGTTCTTTTCAAGCTTATCCTCCATAGGCATAATTTTACCAAAAAGCCAGTCGTTGAACATTAAATCATCAGCACTGTTTCTGAAAACAGTCATATAGGCGTGAGTGTGGGCGTTAATTAAACCGGGGATAAGTAGCTTGCCTTCCCCGTCGATAACTTTATCAGCAATGAACCCCTCAGGGGTTTTGCCGACAAAACTAATTTTATCGTCTGTTATGCATACATTTGTTTTTTCCACAAAAAACGATTTGTTTTTATAAAAAACACACTGAATATTCTTAATTTCGATCTTCATTTTGCATAATCCTTCTTGTTGTTTTTTGAAACTTTCTCACTGTGTACTATATCATAATCAATTGTTAATTACAACAATTATGACAATAAAAACCTTGAAAAAAATGTGTTACGGTGATACAATAAAACCACTAAATTATTAGGAGGCTTTGCTGTGGTCTATGATGTGGCAATAGTCGGAGGCGGAGTCGTTGGAGCGTTGATAGCTAAAGAGTTGAGCAAATACGAAATAAATACTGTTTTGCTTGAGAAATGCAACGATGTTGCGCAGGGGACGACAAAGGCGAACAGTGCAATTGTTCACGCAGGTTACGATGCTATCCCCGGCACATTAAAAGCGGAGTTAAATGCTGAGGGTTCGAGAGTGATGTGTTCACTTTGTATAGACCTGAGTGTTCCGTACAAAAACATTGGCTCGTTGGTTGTAGCTTTTTCAGATGAAGAAATAAAAACTCTTGAAGAGTTATACGAACGAGGGCGGAAAAACCATATCCCCCAGGTCGAAATTATTGGAGCTGAAAGGCTTTTCGAGCTTGAACCAAATATCAATAGAGATGCGGTTGGGGCACTTTATGCTCCTACTGCCGCTATAATTAGCCCGTTTGAATTGTGTACAGCGGCTGTTGAAAATGCTTTTACAAACGGTGTGGATTATATAAGAAACTTTGAGGTTGCTGAAATTGAAACAGATGAAAACGGCGATTTTGTTTTAAAATCTGATTCCTCTAGAGTGACCGCAAAATATGTTATAAATGCAGCAGGAGTTTTTGCAGACAAAATTGCGCAGATGATTGGCGACGACTCAATGGAGATTACGCCAAGAAAAGGCGAATATTTCTTATTTGACAAGTGCGTGGGTACAGTTGTAAGCCATATCATATTCCAGTGCCCGACAGAAATGGGCAAAGGTGTTTTGATTACACCTACAGTCCACGAAAATCTTTTAATTGGCCCGTCGGCCGTTGACATTGAAGATAAAGAGGATTTGTCCACAACAAGTTGGGGGACAAACTATGTTCAAAGCCAGGTTGCAAAAACCTTGCCCGATTTTGCGGTAAGGGATGTTATTACAACATTTGCAGGGTTAAGGGCACGTGCCGATTCGGAGGATTTTATTATCCAAAAGAGCATAAAAAACAATAAGTTTATAAATGTTGCAGGCATTGATTCACCCGGATTGTCGGCGGCGCCGGCAATTGCGAAATATGTCGAAAACATTCTTTTGTCTGAAATGGGTGAGCTTAAAAAGAAAGAAGATTACAATCCGCTCCGGGAAAATCCCGTAAGGTTTAACGAGATGACACGTGCACAGCGAAAGGCGATTATTGAAAAAGACAAGGCATATGGTCGTATCGTTTGCCGTTGTGAAACGGTGACTGAGGGCGAAATTATAGACGCTATTCATGCGCCTGCCGGGGCGAGGGATGTTGACGGTGTGAAGCGCCGCACCCGTGCCGGCATGGGCAGATGCCAAGGCGGGTTTTGTGGTTCAAAGGTTGTTGAAATTCTTGCGAGGGAGCTTAACACCTCACTTGATGAAATAACAAAGTTCGGTGGAGATTCCAATTATGTGATTGGAAAAACGAAGTGAGGTAGAAATGATGCAAAAATATGATTTGGTGGTAATTGGTGGTGGCCCCGCAGGCATGGCGGCGGCAGTGCAAGCAAAAGAGTGCGGAGTTGAGAGCGTTGTTATTCTTGAAAGAGCCGAAACATTAGGCGGTATTTTGGAGCAATGTATTCACACGGGTTTTGGGTTGCATTATTTCAAAGAGGAGCTTTCGGGCCCCGAATATGCGGCACGATTTATTGAGCTTGTTGATAAACATGGCGTTGAAGTGAAAACTGAAACAATGGTTATAAACTTATGTGCAAACGAGGGTGCGAATATAGTAACGGCAGTCAACAACGAGGACGGTCTGCTTGAAATTCAGGCAAAGGCTGTTATTCTTGCAATGGGTTGCCGTGAACGCGCGAGGGGAGCGCTAAAAATTGCAGGCACTCGCCCAGCAGGGGTTATGACAGCCGGTACGGCACAAAAATATGTTAATATTGATGGATATATGCCGGGCCGAAAGGTTGTTATTCTCGGCTCAGGAGATATTGGGCTCATTATGGCAAGACGAATGACTTTTGAGGGCGCTCAGGTCAAGATGGTTTGCGAATTGATGCCCTATTCGAGTGGCTTAACTCGTAACATTGTGCAGTGTTTGGACGATTTTGATATCCCCCTGCGCCTTAGCTGTACGGTTATTGATATTCACGGTAAAGATAGGCTCGAGGGTGTTACAATTGCAAATGTTGATGAAAACCTAAAACCGATAAAAGGGACAGAGGAATATGTTGAGTGTGATACTCTGCTTTTGTCAGTTGGTTTAATTCCCGAAAATGAGCTTTCGAGAGATATAGACTTAGACATTGACAGAATAACGAGCGGGCCCGTTGTAGACGAGTTCAGAGAAACGAAATACCCAGGCATTTTTGCCTGCGGGAATGTGTTGCATGTGCATGACCTTGTTGACTATGTTACGATTGAAAGTCAGCTTGCGGGTGAAGGTGCGGCGAGGATTATAAAGGGTGAAAAAATAACCTCCGAGGGGGTTATACAGACAAGAGGAATAAACGGTGTAAGCTATATCGTTCCGCAAAGAGTTAACATAAACACGGACAAGGATGTTAAGCTTTATTTCCGTGTTGATAAGGTTTATAAAAACGCAAGAATAAAGGCGACTTGTGGCGACACAATAATTTCCGACAGGAAAAAGCCAAAGCTTGCCCCGGGAGAGATGGAAAGCATAATAGTAAAAAACGATGTTTTGAAGTCGCTCGAATCCGGCAGTGAAATAATCATACAGGTGGAGGCGGAATAAATGAAAAAAGATATGGTATGTGTTGCCTGCCCTTTGGGTTGCAACATCACCGTTACAGTAGAAGACGGTGATATTAAATCTATCACGGGTAACACCTGTAAAAGAGGCGAAGCATACGCAATAAACGAATTGACAAACCCAACCCGTTCACTCACAACCACAGTAAGGGTAAAGGGCGGTGTGGGCCCTGTTGTTTCTGTGAAATCTAACGGAAACATACCTAAAAAGTTTCTTTTAGATAGTGCAAAGGCACTCAGAGATGTTGAGGTTGAAGCGCCAGTGGACATAGGCGATGTTGTTTTGGCGGATGTATTCGGAACGGGAGTTGATATAGTTGCAACGAATTTTTGCAAGGCAAGGCAAGAATGAGGCCCAGATCATTGCGTTAAGACAAATTATAGGTCTTATCTACCAAAGTCGACGAAAAATATTGACATTAAAATAAATTTCCTATAAAATATAAT
>DASRNM010000036.1:0-2502 GCA_035647435.1 Clostridia bacterium | reverse complement strand
TTCCTATAAAATATAATTATTATAAAACATTTTGGAGGTTAATATGAAAGGCATGAAAAAGCTCGTTTCAATAGTATTAGTTTTTACAATGTTGTTTGCGGTCATGTCACCCATTGCAAGCGCAAACCCTGCGGAAGATGCACAGCTGAAATTCGGCATTGGTGGCAGATTTAAGATTTTACAAATTACAGATATACAAGACGGATTTTTGCTACATAAAATCACTGCCGACATGATTAAAGATTCAATCAACGCAACAAATCCCGATTTGATAGTGCTAACAGGCGACAACATTGGTGACAGCGCATGCAACGCTTACATCAGGCCTCTTAACAAGATTCTTGTAGAAAAGGCAATTGATGAATACATGAAAATTTTTGAGCGGGCAGGTGTACCTGTTGCAATGGTTTTTGGTAATCACGACAGCCAATACTCAAACGTGACCAAAGAAGAGCAGATGGAAATGTATATGAAATATGACTGCTTTATTGGCTATGACGAGGGAGAAGAAATTAACGGTTGTGGCAATTACAATGTGCCGATTTATTCGTCAAATGGGGAGAAAATTGTCTATAACCTTTGGATGATTGATTCGGGCTCATATGACGAGGTCAACGGCGGTTATGATTATATCCGCCAGGACCAAATTGATTGGTATGTTCAAAAGAGCAATGAATTAAAGGCGGCAAACGGCGGAGTGCCTGTGCCTTCAATGGCATTTCAACATATTATAGTTCGTGAAATTTTTGATGCGCTCAAAGAAGTGCCCGAGGGCACTCCGGGTGCGGTCTATAAATATGACAAGTACTGGGTGCTCGACGAGAGCAACACAAAGGCCGGTGAGATGAGGGAAGGCCCTTGCCCGAGCGACACTAACAGCGGTGAATTTCAAGCAATGAAAGAGCAGGGCGATGTTGTCGCAATGTTCTTCGGGCATGACCATGTAAACACTTTTGAGGTTACCCATCAAGGGATTGACCTTGTTTCAACACCGGGCGTTGGTTTTGCCTCTTACGGTGGCGACAATAGAGGAGTTAGGCTCATCACTCTTAATGAAAAAGACATTTACAATTATGATACAGAGGTTATAACCTACTTTGATTTTTACGGCGATGACCTTGTTGCAAGTTTGCGTTTCAATACCTTTGCAAATGAAATAGACTTTTTTGTAAAGGTCGGCTCGGCTATTGCATACTTTTTGCTTAAATGCATGTATAAGGTAGTCAGCTGAGCGGGCTAATACCTTATGAAGAATTGAATACAAATCATAAGAACGGCAACCTCATATCATTGAGGTTGCCGTTTGTGTAACTGTTGGACAAAATAGATGCACTAGCGGAGGGGTTTGAACTTTTGTGGGGAGTTTTATTTTTTGGTGGATTGATTTTAATACCGCAACACGAAATTGTTATTGAACACAATAATGTGGGAATGAAAAGGTCATTGTGAGAATATCGATTTCGTTTTTGTGAATAGGGATAAGTAAAAGCCTGAATACAAAAGTATTCAGGCTTTTCTGGTGGGAGAGGGGGCAAATCATCATTTTATATTTATTTTATATTTGCAACTTATGCTGCTCTTATAATTAGAGCAACCAAAGAACTCGCCGTACGGTCCTTTTTTGCGCAAAAGTCTGCCACCACACCAAGGGCATTCAAACTGCTCTTTTTTCAGCTCTATGCCATATCGTGATTTTAATTCCATAGCAAAAACAGATTCTTGTCCTTTAACTGTAACAATAAACGCTTTTTTCTTGGCTCTTGTCAATGCAACATAGAAAAGCCGTCTTTCTTCAGAAAACGGATAGGACTCACAGCTGTCAAGTAGCAGATATAAAATAGGAGCATCTTGTATTTTACTTGGAAATCCCATTTTTGTTTTTTTGTTGTTAATTATGAAGACATAATCTGCTTGTAAGCCTTTGGATTTATGTGCAGTAATGAAATTCATTTTTAAATCTGATCGTTTATTATACTTCACATCAACTAATCCACGGATATTGTTATATTTGCAGTCCAATAAACCGCTACTACTTAACAATTTTGAATCCAAAGAGTATCGACCAATAAAGAACACGGTGCTATTCCTTGGTAAATCGTTAAGCTTATTCACCATAAATTCAATTGAATACTTGTCTGTACACCCATTTATTTCTCCCAACACAAATCTGCCAGCATCAGATTTGCCTTTTATGAATTTTTTAATTTGCATTGGGTTTTGCATTATGAAATTACTGCTGATTTTAATAAGTTTTTGTGTAAAGCGATATGTTGTTTCAATCCTGCTAATTTCTGTTGGACCCCAATAATTTTCAAAATAAAGGATATGCGCTATATCGCTACCAGCAAAACGATAAATGCTTTGCCAATCATCGCCGACGCAAAACAAATCATAATCGTTGGATTTTCTCATGACATTGAGCAAAGCAAAGCGGGATTTTGATATATCTTGATATTCATCAACAATAACATATTTATATGGATTAGAGTATTTACCTTGTTC
>DASRNM010000035.1:0-2564 GCA_035647435.1 Clostridia bacterium | reverse complement strand
TTTGTATGCCGTTTCGTTTTGAATTCAATCGCTACGAAACACTAATAATTTGGCTTTTTTCAACGATTTTATTTGCGGTAAATATGCTTTTAATAAGCAAAAAATGAGATGATGACTAATATTTATTATTTATCAAATTTTTACAATTATCCGTAACACTTGATATAAAAAACACAGCCGCATTAATAAATGCGACTGTAAAAATATGTATTAAATTTTAGATTATTTTGTGCCAAAAATTCTATCACCTGCATCACCAAGACCGGGAACAATATAACCATGCTCGTTAAGCTTTTCATCAAGGGCTGCACAAAAAACGTCAACATCGGGGTGAGCCTGCGTGAGGGCATTCATTCCTTCAGGAGCTGCAATTATTCCCATAAATTTTATTGATTTCGGGTTACGCTTTTTTATTTGTGTAATTGCGTCAATGGCAGAACCGCCGGTTGCAAGCATCGGGTCAAGAACGATAACTTCTCTTTCGGTTATGTCGTGCGGCAGTTTACAATAGTATTCAACGGGTTGAAGCGTTTCAGGGTCACGATAAATGCCTATATGCCCAACTCTTGCCGACGGGACAAGCTCAAGAACACCTTCAACCATACCGAGACCTGCTCGTAAAATCGGAATAAACGCAAGCTTTTTGCCTGAAATGACCTTTGTTTTCACAACAGACATAGGTGTTTCAATTTCGACCTCTTGAAGTGTAAGGTCTCTCGTTGCTTCATAGCACATGAGCATTGCGATTTCACCTACAAGACTTCTGAACTCCTTTGAGCCCGTATTCTTGTCCCTTAAAAGCGTAAGCTTATGTTGGATAAGAGGGTGATTTGTAATTGTTACATTTGCCATCTTTTCAACTCCCATTTTATATGTTAAAAGTTTACATGCTAATAATAAACCTACATCTCACAATTTTCAATAGCTGAAATCTGATCTATTCTTCTTTGATGCCTTTCAGCGCCGTTAAAAGGAGTATTGATGAAGGTATCAGCTATTTTTTTTGCTGTTTTTTCATCTATTACTCTGCCACCCATTGCAAGAACATTTGCGTTGTTGTGCAGCCTTGTCATTTCAGCGCTGTATTCATTCGAACAACAAGCCGCTCTTATACCCTTAACCTTATTCGCTGCAATTGAAATACCTATACCTGTGCCACAGCAAAGAATCCCTAAAGCCCCCTCGTTTGCCAAAACCTCTTTTGACAGCTCGACGGCAATCGGCGCATAATCAACAGAATCGGTGCTGTTTGTGCCGACATCCTTGCAATTATAACCATGCTGCTCAAGGTGCTTTTTAATTTTCTCCTTGAGTTCATAACCTGCATGGTCGGAACCTAATACAATCATTGTTTTTACTCTCCCAAATAATTTTTATCGTGCTCCGCCTTTTTAAGCTCCCTTTCTGCTTGCGGGAGTCTTAAATAGTTTATCCCCAAATCGTTAGAATTAATATAATCTTTATCAATCGCAGCAACAGCCGCACCGTATGCACGCTGATACCTTATGTTTTCGGCTGCTAACCTTATCTT
The DNA here is from genome assembly GCA_035647435.1 of Clostridia bacterium. Classification (GTDB taxonomy): domain Bacteria; phylum Bacillota; class Clostridia; order Oscillospirales; family Acutalibacteraceae; genus JAAZFZ01. The sequence continues at coordinate 1,033 of DASRNM010000035.1, read as the reverse complement.
GGGGTTAGTCAGTTTAAGTTTATTATAACACAATTGCGCACCGTCACCAATAAAGAACACCGTATTGCTATAATTCGCCAAAAGATTACCGAGCTGCGAAATTTTCATTGCCGAATCCTCTGTGAGTCTTATAACCTTGTCATTTTTGATTGAAAACATCGCAGTATAGACTTGCTCACGTCTTGCGTCCATAACGCAACAAGCCGTGCAATCGTTGCCGAAAAGATTGTATGCCATAGCCTCAAGAGTTGAAACCCCAACACATTTTTTGTTTGACGACAACGCCATACCCTTCACTGCAGAGACGCCTATTCGCACACCCGTAAAAGAACCAGGGCCATTTGTTACAGCATAAAGGTCAATATCTTCGCACGAAAACCCGACACAATCCAAAGCCGAGGTTATCATGGGCATTAGCGTTTCACTGTGCGTTAGCCCTGTATTTAAAAAGAATTCAGATATAAGATTGTTATTCTCAACAATAGCAACACTCGCTGTTTTTGCCGAGGATTCAACCGCAAGAATTCTCATTGTTTGCCCCCTCTTTTGTGATTTTTATTATCCTGTCATCTTCACTTTCGCCACGTTTGATTTCGACTCTATAATGCTTATCAGGCAAAGCGTTTTCAATGTTTTCGCTCCACTCAACTGCCAAAATATTTTTATTGTTTAGATAGTCAAAAAAACCTGTTGAATAAAGACTATCCCACGAATTAACTCTATACATATCAAAATGATAAAAGGTAGGACTGCCGCCGTAATCATGCACCAAAGCAAAGGTTGGGCTACTTACATGTGCATTAATTCCCATGCCTATTGCTATGCCACGAACAAAGGCAGTTTTGCCCATGCCTAAACCGCCAAAAAAGGCAACAACATCTCCGCCCGAAAGAGCCGCCGCAAATTCAGCACCGATTTTCTCCGTTTGCTCAACACATGAAGACTTATACGTCGGCATTTGTTACCTTCCCTTCTGATTTTATGTCGATAATTATAACATAATATTATTCATAGTTAAAGTATTGTACTTGAA
>DASRNM010000034.1:0-18540 GCA_035647435.1 Clostridia bacterium | reverse complement strand
TCTTTTAACATTAAAGACTTAATGAGCTGTCAATTTATGGCATAAAACATATTGACCGCCAATAATTAAATGTGGTAATATTAAATTGCATGTTTTATTAATCTGCGCAACCCCAAAAATGAGGGAGGGTTTAGAAATGTTAGCAATAGCAAAACGCTTGCAAGGCATAGTTATGGTTGTTGCAATTATCATTGCTTCGTTGTTCACTTCCGGCGAGCTTCCAAGGCACACTGAAATGCCCGAAAAAGAATGCGGTGAGTTTGGGCAATGGGTTGACCCTTTTATCGGCACAGGTGGTATTCCGTGGGCTTGTGCTATGCTTTTCCCCGGAGCGACAACACCTTACGGTATGGTTAGGCTAAGCCCTGACACGACATTCCCCGGAGGATTAGATCTGTTTAAATTCGGAACGGCAGGCTATTATTATCCTCTCAAACACATTTGGGGATTCAGCCACACAAGGCTTTCAGGTACCGGTGCTACTGACATGGGACATTTCAGAGTTACTCCCGCTGTTGGAAATGCCGACCCGACAAAAAGATTAAACAAACCTCTTATATTCTCACATGATAATGAGGAGGCTACAACAGGCTATTATGCAGTCAATCTGCCAAGTATTAACTGCCTAGCGGAGCTTACCTCAACAACGCACACGGGCGTTCACCGTTACACTTTTAACACTCAAAAGGATGCACATGTTTTTATTGATGCTACAAGTTTTCTCGCCGGTGGTAGTGCTTACAACGGTAAAATAAAAATCCTCCCCGACGCTATGGAGGTCGAGGGCGAAGGGCTTGTCAAAACAAGCTTTACGGGCAGATACGGTGGTTTAAAGGGCTACTTCGTTGCACGTTTCAACAAGCCTTTTGAATCGTTTTCGACCTGGAGCGACGGCATTTCTGTTGAAGGGCAAGCCGAATCTTTCGGAGATGATGCAGGAGCTGATATAAACTTTGGCAATATAAAAAATCAACCAATTGAGCTTAAACTCGGAATCAGTTTTGTAAGCCTTGAAAACGCAAGACAAAACCTTGATGCTGAAACACAAGGCCTTGATTTTGACGGCGTAAAAGACAAATCCCGCAATGATTGGGACAGTTGGCTTTCACGTATAAAAATTGAAACAGACAACGAAGAAATCAAGACAATTTTTTATACTGCTTTATATCATTCAATGATAATGCCAACCGATTTTACGGACGTCAATGGGCAATACCTTGGCTTTAAAAATCAAGTCGGTACAGCGGATGGTTTTACATACCGCACCGATATGTCAATTTGGGACACTTTCAGAACAGTGCACCCCCTGCTAAATATTATTGCACCTGAAATTCAGAGAGATTGCCTGAAAAGCCTTGTCAGAATGGCACGCATTGGTAGCACCTTGCCTCGTTGGCCGTCGGGTGCAGGCTACACAGGCTCAATGTTTGGCACGCCCGCCGACATGGTTATTGCCGAAAGCTATTTGAAAGGCATTACGGATTTTGAGGTTGAAGAAGCATACAATTATATGAAAAAAACCTCCCTTGAAGTAATAACAGGCGAAGCGGATTGCCGCTCATTTAATGAGGAGTACCTCGAATATGGCTATTGTCCGTCGGATTTGACAAATAAGTCCGTGAGTCGCACGCTTGAATATTCGTGGGCAGACGGTAGCATTGCCCTTTTGGCTAATGCACTTGGCAAAAGGGATGAAGCAGAGTTTTTCACTGAAAAATCAATGGCTTATAAAAACGTTTTTAACCCCAAAACAAAATACTTTCACCCTCGCAAAGCGGACGGCTCGTGGGAAATTCTTTTTAGCCCCCATATCACAAGTTATTATGATGAGGTCTTATTTAAGCTGTTTGCAAATGCTTACTGCGAGGGCGGTGCACGACATTGGAGATGGACTGCACCGCATGATCCTCAAGGGCTTGTCGAGCTTTTCGGCAAAGATTATTTTATCAGTGAGCTTGAAGATTTTATGAGCGATGCGAGCAAAAACCGTGCCGCCATTGACCCTGGGTCGGGGTACTGGCAAGGCAATCAGCATGATATTCACGCTCCCTACCTTTTCAACGACGCAGGTCACCCCGAGCTTACACAAAAATGGGTTCGTTGGGCACTCACTCAGCGGCACAGCACAGATGTCGACGGTCTTGACGGCAACGACGACGGCGGAACACTAAGCGCATGGTATGTTCTTTCTGCAATGGGGATATATCCCGTTGCAGGCACAGATAGATATTGGATAGGCGCACCGATTATTGACAGAGCAGAGGTTAATCTCGGTCAAGGCAAAACCTTAACAATAATCGCAAACAATCAATCCCTCGAAAATATGTATGTTCAAAGTGTGACTTTAAACGGTGAAAAACTTGATTCCCCTTACCTTACACATTCACAGTTTTCTAACGGCGCAACGCTTGTATTCACAATGGGCAACAATCCTGCCAAACAGGGCGGATACTAAAGGTTAAATATTCCACTTTATTGTGATGATTTGTCATTTTCCCCTATTTTTTTTATCATGCTTGTATTATTCTAAAATTCAAGATTTTAAAAAACACTATACTAAACAAAAGAATTTGAGTTATCATTAACTCGAATTCTTTGTATATTGTGTGTAATATAATGGAAAACTGATTATGGTCACTGAGTTGGTTTTTGAAAGTAAGGGAGAGTGATGACTATGCCGAATGAAGAATTTACAGAAAAATCAAACATGGGAGTGCTCGACTCAAAATGGAGGGACTGGAAATGGCAACTAAAGCACAGTATCAAAGACATTGATACCTTTGAAAAGTTGCTGGGTATAACCTTTGAGCCTGAGGAGAGAAAAGAACTTGAAAAAACTCTTGAAAAGTTCCCCCTTTCGATTACACCTTATTATCTTTCATTAATTGATGCAGATGATTATAAAAATGATCCAATATACAAGCAAGCTTTCCCTTGCCCGAGTGAGCTTACAATTCAAGAGCATGAGATGTCCGACCCTCTTGCAGAAGATGAGGACAGCCCCGTGCCCGGCCTTACACATAGGTATCCCGACAGAGTTTTACTGCACGTGAGCAATGTGTGCTCAATGTATTGCAGACATTGCACAAGAAAAAGAAAAGTTGGAGATTGCAAAAATATTCCGGATAAAGAAACGATAATGAAAGACATTGAATATATAAAAAATACCCCTTACGTCAGAGATGTGTTGCTTTCAGGCGGCGACCCATTTATGGTCCCCGACGATTTTTTAGATTGGATTCTAACGGAATTGCGTAAAATTGAACATGTAGAGGTTATAAGAATCGGTAGCCGTATGCCCGTCGTTTTACCTTACAGGGTTACTGATGATTTAGTGAACATGCTCAAAAAGCACCAACCAATTTGGTTGAATACACATTTTAACCATCCAAGTGAAATAACTACCTCATCAAAAAAGGCATTGAGAAAACTCGCTGATGCAGGTTTTCCTTTGGGCAACCAGTCAGTGTTGCTTGCAGGAGTCAACGACTGCCCGATAATCATGAAAAAACTTTTGCATTTACTTGTTAAAAATAGAGTTCGTCCATATTATTTATATCAATGCGATTTGTCAGAGGGTCTTAATCATTTCAGAACCTCAGTTGGTAAAGGCATTGAAATAATGGAAAACCTTATAGGTCACACAAGCGGATTCGCTGTACCTACCTATGTAATTGATGCACCGGGCGGTGGCGGAAAGATTCCTGTAATGCCCAACTATTTGATTTCATGGTCAGATAATAAGGTTGTGCTTAGAAACTATGAGGGGGTTATTACAACCTATCGTGAGCCAGATAATTACAAAACAATATCTTGCAAAAAATCATGTGCGGATTGCGACCTTCAATACAATTTTGTTGAGAAAGACGACGAAACAAAGTCGGCAGGTATAAGCAGCCTTTTATCTGATTATAATGATTCGATTTCTCTCGTACCTGAAGATAACGAAAGATTTACGAGACGCACGGGCAACGAATAGTAATAAACATCTCACAGGAGAGAAAAATGAATGATCTAACACAAAAAGCGGGAGAATCTTTATTGCAACATGGCAAAAGCAACAACAGGGTTTACCTGATGAAACTGTCAAGGGCTGATTTTCCCAAAATAATCAATCAAATCTATGAGTTGGCAAACAAAAATGAGTACACAAAGATTTTTGCTAAAGTACCCGAATGGGCAAAGGACGGCTTTGAAAAAGAGTGCTACAAACAAGAGGCATATATCCCGGGCTTTTATAATGGCAAAAGTGGCACATGTTTTATGGCACGTTATTTGGACAAAGCACGAAGCGAATCTATAAATAAAGAAAAAATTGATAGTATTATTGAATTTGCAATCAGAAAGACGTTGGTATCAACTCCTCGGCTTCAAGGCTGTTACAGCTTTAGTGTTTTATCACATGAGCATGCAAGCGAAATGGCAAATGTTTATAAAAAGGTTTTTGAGACATATCCTTTTCCAATACATGAACAGCAATATATTAAAAAAACTATGGACAAGAACCTCGTATATTTCGGAATAAGAAAAAACGACAAGCTTATTGCTGTTTCTTCATGTGATATGGATATTGAGTCACTAAATGTTGAAATGACTGATTTTGCGACTCTACCCGAGCACTGCTCAAAAGGACTTGCTTCATATCTATTGTATGAGATGGAAGCTGAAATGAAAAAAAGAGGCATTAAAACTTCCTATTCTATTGCAAGAGCGGTGTCATACGGTATGAATATCACATTTGCAAAGCACGGGTATATTTACAGCGGAACATTGGTAAACAATACTAATATAGCGGGTTCAATCGAAAGCATGAATGTCTGGCATAAAATTTTATAAGTTAAATGTCAAAAAACACCTTAACGGGTGTTTTTTTGCCTTTTTTCTATCTAAATTATTAAAACACTACAGTTAGGTAATAATACATTTAAACATTCATTAATAATTAATTTATAAAGGGAAGAAAAACATGAAATGCAGAAATTGCTCAACCAAGTTTGAAGGCAATGCCTGCCCCAACTGCAACACACCTGTGAACGGCAACCTACCACCTATCAGGCCACCAAAAAAGGTCAGGCGCCCGTTATATAAAAGATGGTGGGTTTGGGCTATCATAATTCTTGTTTTGATAACGGTTTGGGGCAGTTACGGCAGTGATAACGACTCTGAAGAAATCAAAGATACCGACGACAAGCCTACAACAACTAAAGCGCAAGAGCCTTCAAACTTTAGTTATGATAAAACCGAAGATTTGTCTGCTATCGACACAGAATATACTCTTACGGCAGGCAACTACACTGCTGGTATTGATATACCTATTGGAAAATGCGACTTAAAAGCCGTTATGGGCACTGGCAATGTTTTTAGCTCAAATATGTATGAGGGCGGAATAAACGCATTGTTTGGCGTTGATGATGAAACACAATCATATACCGACTCTTTCACAGGCTTGAGCCTCCCGAAAGATACGGTTTTGACTGTTTCAGGCAATGTTGAAATCAAGCTTATTTACTCTACTTTAGACGGAGGCTTTATTGGCCGCACTTACAATGAAAAAAAGGCCGTAACACTTAGCGACGGCAATTATTATGTCGGCTCTGATTTTAAGGAAGGCACATATAAAATAACAGTTATTTCTGGATCGGGAAATATATATAACTCAAGCATGTACGACAATGCGCTTAATGAAATGTTTGGCGTTGAGGATGAAAGTGAATTATATATTCCCCAGTTCAACAATGCTGTTTTTAAAACCGCTGATACCATCAGTGTCAGCGGAGGCTTAACAGTTAAGTTTACTCCAACGGCATAATTGCTTGTAAAAACAATTATGCCCACAGTTTTTCACTGTGGGCTTTTAGTGTTATTTGATTGTTATTTAAATTACCGCAAATAGTTCAGTGGATTTACTCGCCTGCCATTTAATATTATCTCAAAGTGAAGGTGTGAACCAGATGCCCTGCCTGTTGAACCGACACGAGCAATTGCCTGCCCTGCGTTTACATATTGACCCCTGCTAACAGATATGGAACCTTTCATGCAGTGTGCATATCTTGTCTTTATTCCGTTACCGTGGTTAATCAAAACTTGATAACCATATGAACCATCAGGTCCTGCTGATTCAACGATACCTGCCCTTGACGCCACTATCAACTTACCTCTTGCATTAGAGCCTGAAATATCAATTCCATAGTGATAACCACTCGAACGAGGTCCATAATATGAGGTGATTGTTCTCAACCCTGGTGTCGGCCACACAAATCCACCCTTTGAAATGGATACATTATAAGAACCAGATGAGGACGACACTCTTGTTGACTTTGTGCCGACTTGAACCTTCTTTGCAATAGGCTCTTTGGTTCGTGTTCTTGAAACCTCCTCGGCGGAAATGCGAGTGTTATTTATATAGGTTACAAGGTATGTTACACTGTCTTCACCCTTGACACCAGCACGAACAACCCTGTCATCTCCCTTAAAACGGTTTGGATTATCCGTTTTAACGGTTTCATATGGGACTGGCTCTGCCAACTGTTCAGTCTTGATAACCTTAACCCTCACATATTTAACCTGAGTGGAAACAAGAACCTTATCTCCCGCTTTAATGTATTTACCAATTTGAGGGTTTATATTACGCAGTTGTTTCTCCGTCATCCCATAAGAAAGTGCAATATCATAAGGGTTGTCACCTTCAGCGACAGTGTAATAAACAGCCTCTTCCTTGTTTGTTTCAAGTTTTTTTGCAAGCCGTGATGCGTCCCAAACCACATCTTCGTTTTCGGGATATAAGCCTTGAAAATACTCAATATCCTCAACAAAGTTTACCATGGCATCATTGCTGTCTAAGCCCTTTTCGTACTCTGCTAAAACATTGCTGAAAACGCTTTTGGCATCGGTTTCATTCTTGACAGCACACAAAAATTCGCCGTCAATATAAACTCCGCAGGCATTTGTTATCGCCGTGTCGGAAAACTCTATCAATTTGTCGCTTATATCGGACGAATCCTTAATTTCATTAAGAGAAACGAGAGAAAGCTCATACTTCGGTGTTTTTGTAAATTCTTCTGCATCTATAAGAGAACTGTCAAAGGAGTTAAGCTTGTCTTTAACCATATTTTTCGCTTCGAGATAAACAGACTCTTTTTCGATATAACCCAGCTCGTTGTTGTTATATGTTACTTTCAGAGCAAACGTTACACTGTTCCAATAGCTGACTGTTACGGATAAAACGACAATAGCTATAACGGGTAAAAAAACATTCGCGACCGAACGGAACATTACCCTATGCCGTTTAAACGCCAGCTTAATATAGTAAAGGATAACATGAAATATGGACAAGGGGCTTTGTTTTATTGCTTTGCTAATATAACTTATTGCGCAACGCACCTCACGACGAAAATACGCAAGCTCGTCAAGAAAAGAGTGCAATGACCTGAACGCGAAATGGTCTATTGCTATGCATAACATTCTAAGCAATGCAACAAAAAACTTGATTGGTTTTAACGCAAGCTTCAACAGCGATTTAAAAATCCGCCGAGAATAGCGATATGTTTGAAGCCCCAACACATAGGTTATTTTGTAAAGGGTTGAAAAAAAACCTACACATGTCGCAATTAGGGTGAATAATATATCATCAAAAGAAAAACTCTCTTTAACCTTTTTTGCATTCGATTTGCTTTCTTCTTCATTTTCACTGTATTGAATTACTTCTTGTTTTTCATCTAATTCCCTGTCGGTCTTTTCAATTGTGTCGTAAACAAGCTCGTCCGAAATCTCTTTAGATGTTTCAGACATGGTTTCATTCAAAATATCAACCGACTTTTTCTCGAGCTCTACTTCCTTCTCTTTCAAGCCAGAATAAAGTGTATTGAAAGATATATCTCCGAAAATATCGTCACTAAAATCCTCAACAGAGCCCATACATAAATAGTTCTTTATTCCTAAAGAATATGGTTCGTTCTCTTGAGATTTCGGCTTATTTATTCTATTATTTACATAGTCATTTGACTTGTTTTTGTTTTTATTTGCCATTTAACGCACCTCAAAAGGTTACAAAAGGTTACAAATTTATTTTATTATATACCAATACTTTAAAAAAGGCAAGCCGCAACGTAAATCAATTAAACCCGGCCTTTGTAATGTTCTTAAAGAGCATTGATACCTCATTGCTCAAGCCTTCATTTTTAGCAGATATCAACTCAGGGTCATCTGAAATAATACCACTCGCAGCAGCGTTTGTTTGCCTTAAAATGTCGGAGTCATTGAGCATATCCGCTATTTTCAACTCGGGCAATCCGTGTTGGCGTGCACCGAAAAAGTCACCTGGCCCTCTAAGTTTAAGGTCCTCATCTGCAATTTTAAAACCGTCTGTTGTTTGAGTCATAGTTTTGAGCCTTCTAACCGCTTCTTCATTTTGTGCATCCGAAATAAGAATACAGGTTGAACGCTCCTGCCCTCTGCCAATTCTGCCTCTGAGCTGGTGGAGCTGTGAGAGGCCGAATCTTTCTGCGTTTTCTATCACCATAATAACCGCATTGGGCACATCGACGCCCACCTCAATCACAGTTGTGGAAACTAAAATATCAATATCGCCCGAAACAAAATCCGTCATAACATTTTCTTTTTGAGTTGATTTCATTTTACCATGCATAAGACCAACTTTATATCCTTTGAAGAAACCGTTCGCAAGCTTTTCTTTATATTCCTCGGCAGAGGCAAGCTCTGTTTCACCTTTTTCTACAAGCGGGCAAACAATATACCCTTGCAGACCTTTTTGAATATGCTTTTTGACATAGGTGTATGCTCTTTTTCGCATATGGCTATTGACACAATATGTTTCAACCATGATTCTGCCCGGAGGCAATTCATCAATAACGGATATATCCAAATCGCCATAAATTATAAGCGCAAGTGTTCTCGGTATCGGTGTTGCAGACATAACAAGCGTGTGCGGGTTTTTACTTTTTTGCCCCAATACGGCACGCTGACCCACACCAAACCTATGCTGTTCATCAGTTACAACCAAGCCTAAAGCCTTAAATTCCACATCACCCTGTAAAAGTGCATGAGTGCCGATTATCAGCTTTATTTCACCGTTGGCAAGCTTTTGTTTTATCTCTTTTTTTTCTTTTGCTTTTACCGAGCCCGTCAACAATGCGATGCTTATGCCTGACGTCTCAAGAATTGAGGAAAGTGTTTTAAAATGCTGTTGTGCTAAAATCTCTGTTGGCACCATTAAAACACTTTGATAACCGTTGAGTGCCGAGCTGTAAATCGCCGCAGCGGCAACAGCGGTTTTTCCGCTCCCAACATCACCCTGCAAAAGCCTGCTCATCGGCATTCCCTTTGCCATGTCGTGCATAATCTCGTCGATTACTCTTGACTGGGCATCTGTGGGCTCAAACGGTAACAGTTTAAAAAACTCTTTATGGTAATCTTTTTTAATTATAAAATCAGTTTTTTCACGGTTGCGCCCCCTAAGCTTAAACAAACCAAGCTGCAGGACAAGCAACTCTTGAAAAATCAACCGTCTTTTAGCTTCTTCGCAGTGCATAAAACTTGACGGGAAGTGTATATTCTTAATCGCCTTTCTGAAACCCATTAAATCATGCTTTTCAATAAGACTTTGTGGCAAACTCTCAACAAGTTCATCATAGCACTGCTCATAAGCCCTCGCGACAAGCGTTGCCAAAAGCTTTGAATTGATGCCGTGCGTTTGCGGATAGATAGGACGTATTATATCTCCACCTTCTGCACGCTCAATGGATGGGGAGGTCATTTCTCTGTATAAAAAACCGCCTCCGAATTTACCGTAGAACAAAAACTCCTCACCCTCAACGAGTTTTTCGGCTTGATATTTACTGTTAAAAATTGTTATTTGCATAAGACTTTCGCCATCTGTAACATCGGTTTTATATACTGTCATGCCCTTTCTTATCATTTGAGCAACGGGCTTTTGGTCAACAATTGCTTTTATGCAACAATCCTCACCTATAGGTGCATCCTTAATTGAATAAACGCGGCTCCAGTCCTCGTAATGTCGTGGGTATAAACGCAAAAGATCGCCGACAGTCGCAACACCAAGCTTTTTTAATCGCTCGGCGCGCCACTGACCGACGCCTTTTAAAAATTTTATATCTGTATTAAGTATCATGAGTCAATTATTCAACCGAAATTATAAAATAATATACAGGCTGACCACCGTTGATGACAGAAATATCCGCATCGTTGCCATACTTTGCTTTAAGCATTGAGTGAAGTTCTTCAGCATGTTTTTCGCTTTTATCCGCACCGTAAATAACGGTGATAAGGGAAGAAGAGCCTCGCTTGAACATATGCTTTGTAATTCTGAAAGCCGCTTGAATCGTTGTCGACTCCGAAAGAGTAATTTTGCCGTTCTCCATGCCTATGACTTGACCTTTTTTAACACTTTGACCGTTCACCACACTATCTCTCGCGGCAAATGTGACAAGACCCGTGTTGACTTTTTCAGCAGCCTTCATCATGTTAAGATGGTTTTCTTCGGGAGAAAGACTTTCGTCAAAATTCAGCGCAGCGGTTATCCCCTGCGGTATAGTTCTTGTTTGTAAGACACTGACTTTCTTCTCTGTAAGCGGAATCACTTGCTCCGCAGCCATAATTATATTTTTATTGTTTGGGAACACAAAAACACGCTCCGCTGGTGTTGCGTTGACCGCTCTGAGGATGTCCTCTGTGCTCGGGTTCATTGTTTGACCACCGGCAACAAGTCTGTCTACACCCAGTTCCATGAAAAGCGTCTCTAAACCTTCGCCATATGCAACAGCAACCATGCCGTATGGCTTTTCAGGTTTGACGGGCATCATTGCATCTTCTTGCCCTTGTACCTCGCTGCCAACTCCCCAATCCGCATTTTCGTGCTGTTGGTGCATGTTTTCAATTTTAATATTGACAAGCGAACCATATTTCAATGCGGCCTGAAGTGCATTGCCCGGCTCGTTTGTATGAATATGAACCTTTATCAGGCTATCATCATCGACAACAACAACGCTGTCACCAATAGACTCAAAGTATGCCCTAAGCTTGAGCGAATCTTTATTTGATTTAGCGTTTTTGTTGATTAAAAACTCTGTACAATAAGCAAATTTAATGTCCTCATTAGACATTGAAATAATTGCCGATCTTTCTTGCTTTGCATCGTTTTCGCCATCGGAGCTTTGAATTATTGTGCCTGTCTCCAAAACACTTTTTATTCCATCAAAAATATATACCAACCCCTGACCGCCAGCGTCAACGACGCCTGCTTTTTTGAGTACAGGTAGAATGTTCGGTGTATCGGCAAGTGCTTCTTCGGCACTTTCGCAAACTACACCCCATAGAGTCAACACATCGTCGCCTTTTGCTGCGCTTGCTTTAGCCTTTTCTGAGGCAATTCTTACCACTGTGAGAATAGTGCCCTCCGTCGGCTTCATGACTGCCTTGTAGGCCGTTTTTGACCCCGACTGCAATGCTACAGCTAATTCATTTGAATCAATCGTTTTGCTGTCTTTAACTCCCCTGGCAATACCTCTGAAAATGAGCGAAAGTATTACACCTGAATTACCTCTTGCTCCCCTAAGCAGAGCCGAAGCAGCAGTGTTTATAACAGTCGAAAAGTCTGCATCGTCATGCAAAAGAGTCACTTCTCTTGCTGCCGCACCCATTGTCATTGACATGTTTGTTCCCGTATCACCGTCAGGCACGGGGAACACATTCAAAGCATCAACTTCTTTTCGATGGTTATTTATATTGTTCGCGGCGGATAAAATACCGTCACGCATTAATTTCCCTGTTATCAATTTGTCCACCTCTAAATAAATTAATCGTGAATCATACCGTCAACATAGACATTGACTTTTCGCACTTCAAGCCCCGTTGCCTCCTCAATAACATATCTCACTTTGTTAACAATGCTTTTAACAATAGCGGTTATATTTAGGCCAAAGGTCACGACTATATGGAGGTCTACCGAAAGACCGTTTCCATCCTTATAAACATTCACGCCTTTATCAACAAAGCTTCTTTTTTTTCTGAAAACAGAACGCAAGCCCTGCCTTGCATTACTGTTTGCCATGCCTGCAACTCCGAAGCATGAGGAAACAGCATTGCCTATGAGCTTTGAAAAATATTCATGAGATATTTCAATTATGCCTAAATAGTTTTCTAATCTAATCATTTTAATAACCTCCCATAGCATGCTGGATATTATTGTAATTATAACATAAATTGTGAATATAGCAAGTTAAAATGACCATGTATCTATGGAAAAATATACATCTGTTGCACTGCTCTCAAGCGGAGTGATAATAGAACGAGAGCATGCCGCAATTCCGTTTCTAAAACAAAGAGGAACAAACGGTAGGTTTTCGTTAAAAACCTTCATAAATTCATTAATATTTATTGAACCCGACAAAAACTGCGTATAGGCGTCGCTAACTAAGCTCATTGTATCAATGCCAAAAGATACCGCACCATTTAAGGCAAGCATCGGTCTTAAATTCATGCTCGGCGTCAACCTTATTTCCCCAAGATAAATGTCATATTTGCCGGATTTAACTGCTTTCTCATAGTCTTCCCGTGCAAGCTTTTCAACTGTAATGCTGATGTTTGCATTGCCGAGCTGTTGCGCTATTGATTCAGCCGCAACACACTTGAACTCATTTTCTTTATTGACTATGAGATTAAAGCTAAGGCTCCCATTGCCCCCGTATCTTATTCTTGTGCTGTTTATGCTTTTATAACCTGCATCTTCAAGAACTTCAATTGCACTTTTTTCTTCATTTGCGCCCTGTTCATCAAAGCTCTGCCCTTCAACCACGCTCCAGTTCGGGTTGAACGGAGTTTGCGTGCTCACCGCATGACCTTGAAAAGCACTTAAGGCTATTTCTTCCCTATCAATGAGCTTATTAATCGCTTTTCTTACATTTTGGTCTGAGAGGGTATAATTCGCTTTATTAAAAACTATATAAACTAAATTGTTGAGAGTAACCTCAACTGTTGAGGCATTCATGCGCCTATATATGCCTTCACTTAAATCATCAAACATAAAATTTATTGTGCCTATTTCAAGGCTGTACGGCATCGCTTCATTGTCTGTAATGTTCACAAGGCGGAGTGTTTCTGTTTTGGTATAATAACTGTCGAGCCTTGAGGGATTAGCTTTCATGAAAAACCCTTCGTTGTCGTGCTTTAGAATGTATCTGCCACTGCCTATCGGCACTTGCTGTATATCTGCACCGTCAATCTCGCCTGATACAGTTCCGAGCTTTACAATCGGGAATATCAAATTTGACACCGCAAACGGGTTTGCATTTGAAAGCGTGAAGCTTACATCATAATTGCCCACAGCTTCAGCATTGCTAAACTCCTGCAATCTAGCAGAGTAATTTGGCGACCCCTTAGCCTGTTTAAATGAGTAGACAATGTCCTGTGCGGTTATTTCGGTCATGTCTCTGAAAGCAATACCTTTTTTTATTGTAACAGTTATATCAAGCTCATTATAACCGTATTTTTCCGCTATAACTCCTTTGGCATTATAGTTTGAATCAACGGTAAACAGGCTGTCAAACATCAATGACGATATCTGTTGATTTAATATGCTTTTTGCCCTATAAGGGTCAAGAGTATCATTTTTAGAAAAGGGTAGCTTCAATTCTTGTGGACTGTCAACAACATTTGAAACGTCCTCTTTTGTGGTTGTTGTGTCCTGCGTTGAATCTAAATCACAACCGAACAACGACAACAGAGCAAGCGTTATTATAAGCGCAAGCGCCGTTATTCTTTGAGCTGTTTTCATAAATACACTCATCCCCAAACAGATTTTAATTGTGTTATTTTAATTATTTTACACTATGCGCTGTGTTTTTGCAATTAACAGTTTATAAAGATTGAAATTTTTTCTCTTGAGCGTTATAATGATACGAATTAAAGCGAAAAAGGATGTAATGTATGAAATTAGGAATTGTAGGCTTGCCGAATGTAGGTAAGAGCACTTTGTTCAACGCAATCACGAACGCTGGTGCACAATCGGCAAATTATGCTTTTTGTACAATTGAACCGAATATAGGCGTAGTTTCCGTGCCTGACGATCGATTGGATAAACTGACACAAATGTATAACCCGGCTAAGACCACACCTGCGGTTATTGAATTTGTGGATATTGCAGGGCTTGTCAAGGGTGCTTCAAAAGGCGAAGGGTTAGGCAACAAGTTTCTCTCACATATTCGTGAAGTTGACGCTGTTATTCATGTGGTTCGTTGTTTTGAAAGCGACGATATTATACACGTTGATGGAAATATAGACCCTAAGCGTGACATTGAAACAATCAATCTTGAGTTAATTTTTTCGGACCTCGAGCTAATTGAGCGAAGAATTGAGCGAAATACAAAAGCTCTCAAGGGAGACAAATCGCTTGCGAAAGAGGTTGCTTTCCTAAAAAGGCTCAAAAGTGAGCTTGAAAACGGTACACTTGCAAGAACCGTTGAATGTGATGATGATGAAAAATCCATAATCGATTCTATAGCCTTATTAACTTCAAAGCCCGTCATTTATGCGTGCAATATGAGTGAAGATGACTTCGCAAATAATGTTGACAGTAATGAGAGGTACAATGCAGTATGTAATATTGCAGCTGCAGAAAATTCTGAAGTTTTGCCTATATGTGCAGAGCTTGAGGCAGAAATTTCATCTCTTGAAAAAGATGAAAAAGAAATGTTTCTGGCCGACCTCGGTGTAGAAATGGGCGGCCTTGATTTACTTATTCAAAGAAGCTATGACCTTTTGGGGCTTATATCTTATTTGACAGCCGGCGCACCTGAGGTCAGGGCATGGACAATTAAAAAGAACACAAAGGCTCCACAAGCAGCAGGCAAAATACACAGCGACTTTGAGCGTGGGTTTATCCGTGCAGAAGTCATTTCTTATGACAATTTAATGGCACTCGGTTCAATGGTGGCAGCAAAAGAAAAAGGTCTTGTCCGCAGCGAAGGTAAAGATTATGTTGTGCGTGACGGAGATGTTGTTTTGTTTAGGTTCAATGTCTAATGCTTTACAGTTCAATCTGTTAATATTGATAATGCGTCAAGAGTTAAACGCTTGCCGCATTATTTTATTTAATATGAGCGTTTGGAATTGTTTTAAACACCACATAATAAAATATAATAATACGCTTTATTTTGTGATTGCCTGCGTTGCGCTCAGCTTGACAAAATGCTGAACAGTTTGGTATTATAATTGGTAGTGTTTTCCCCCCGCATTCTTTATGAGCGAATGGAGTGAAAATGGTGATTAATTCTGATAATTTATGCATGAGTTGCATGAAAGATATCGGTGACAATAAGCAATGTCAGTACTGTGGTTTTCATACCGATTCACCGCAGATAGCGCCTTATCTTCCGATAAGAGCGGTTATCGGCAACCGTTACTTGGTCGGCAAACTGATTGATTATAACGGTGACGGCGCAACCTATATGGGTTGGGATATTACCACGAAGAAAACCGTCGTTATTAGAGAATTTTTGCCCGATGCGATTACAACACGCAGTGAAAGTGATCTAAAAATCAATATAATGCCAGGGTGCGAAATCACCTTTAGGGACTGTTATCAGAGCTTTCTTGAATTATGGAGAAAACTTTTGAGGCTAAACGGCCTTTCGGCTTTGATAAATGTTGTCGATGTAATTGAGGACTATTCTACAGTCTATGCAATAGGCGAACACATTGAGGGTATCACGCTTAGAGAATACCTTCTCAAAACAAAAACCGGATATATTCCTTGGGATAAAGCTCGGCAGCTTTTTATGCCCGTGCTTTCAACCCTTGGCTCCCTGCACTCCTCGGGTATTATTCACAGGGGAATTTCGCCGACCACCCTGATTGTCGGCGTTGACGGCAAAATCCGAATCTCAGGCTTTAGCATTTGGCAAGCACGAACAGCAAGCGGTGATCTAACCGCTCAACTATTCCCCGGTTACTCTGCCATAGAACAATACGGATTTAAGGGGCAGCAAGGTGCATGGACAGATATTTATGCCTTTGCCGCTGTTTTATACAGGGCTTTAATAGGCAGCGACCCGATTGATGCAAAATCAAGGGCAAGTAACGACAGGTTGATGGTTCCCGGCAAGTTTGCCGAACAGCTACCTGCTTATGTTATAAACGGTTTAATTAATGCCTTGCAAATTCACCCGGAAGAAAGAACTCATACTGTCGAGCAGCTTCGTGCGGAGCTTTCAGCTTCACCCGTGGCGGCAATTTCAGGGGATGTGTTTGAAGCAACAGGAAAGTTGCCGACAAGACAGCCCGCTCAGACGGGCATTGAAGCTCAAGCCGCGAAAAGAAAGGCCGAGGCCGAAAGGCTCGCCTTAGAAAAGAAAAAGAGAAATTCTGTTATTATTAAAACCTGCTTGATTTCATTGTTAGCAGGTCTTATATTGTTTCTTGTGCTTTCTTTGACTGTTTTTAAAGACACTATTTGGGGCTCCACTCCTGACGAGACAACAAGCGCTTCAACGACTTCGCCCGAAACAACTCAGGCGGACTTCTTCACCGTTCCCGCTTTCGTAGGTCAACCGTATAGTCGATTTTCTGGTCAAGATGTCTGGGCTGAAAGGTTTGAGCTTATCGCAACCTATGAGTTCAGTGACAAAGTCGAAAACGGCATTATAATTTCTCAAAGTGTAAATGCTGACACTTCAGTTAAGAAAGGCACACGAATTGACCTTGTTGTCAGCAAAGGTATAGAGCAGATAACCATGATTGATGTTGTTGGCATGAAATATGAAACAGCCGAAGAAAAACTGAACAATTTAGGTTTTGTTTGCGTAGTTAAAAACATTGAAAACGACGGAACACACGAGCCCTCAATTATCATTTCGGTAAACCTTGAGGTTGGAAAAGAATACCCTAGGGGGACGAAAATTTATATACAGGCTTGGGGAGAGACTGCAGAGGTTAATGCCAACAGCGACGGCAACGGCGACGGAAACCGAAGATTGTTTAACCTATTTTAAAATTAATAACTTTCATATATTAAAGCGGTTTGACTTTTTAGCCAAACCGCTTTTACTTTACGTCTTTTAGTGCTATATCCTTACAGGTATATCCTTGTCTTTTAAATATTTTTTGAGATCTCCTATTGATATTTCATTAAAATGAAACAGCGACGCCGCCAAAACTGCGTCTGCCTTACCTTTTGTAAAAGCATCATAAAAGTGTTGCAGGTTACCCGCTCCTCCGGAGGCTATAACAGGAACTTCGACACTTTCCGACACCATTCTTGTCAAATCAAGGTCATAGCCATTCTTTTGCCCGTCGCAATCCATGCTTGTCAAAAGAATCTCGCCCGCTCCCCTTTCATACGCCTCAACCGCCCACTCAACTGCATCAAGTTCAGTTGGTATTCTGCCACCGTTGAGATACACTTTCCACGAATCCCCATGTTTTTTAGCATCAATGGCGCAAACAACGCACTGACTGCCAAATTTTTGTGACGCTTCATTGATTAGTGAAGGGTTTCTAATCGCCGCAGAATTTACAGACACTTTATCCGCTCCAGCTCTTAAAAGCTGTGCAAAATCCGAAACATCAGATATTCCGCCACCGACGGTTAGAGGTATAAAAATAACACTTGCAACCTTCGTTACAATGTCTACCATTGTGCCTCTGCCCTCATGAGTTGCGGTTATGTCGAGGAGCACAAGCTCATCTGCTCCTTTTTTATCATATGCTATTGCACATTCGAGTGGGTCGCCAGCATCACGAAGATTGACAAAACTGACACCTTTTACAACTCTGCCCTGTTTAACATCAAGGCATGGAATAATTCTTTTAGCGTACATTTTTTTCCTCCACACAAATATTTGCAAAATTTCTTAATATTTCAAGCCCAACATTTCCGCTTTTTTCAGGGTGAAACTGACAAGCGAAAAGATTACCCCTTGAAATTGCCGCAGTAATGGGCACTCCGTATTGAGTTGTTGCCGATACATTCTCAAAAGCTTGAGCCTCTAGATAATAGGAGTGAACATAATACACATAGGACTCCTGCTCAATGCCTTTGAATATTCCGTCGGGGTTTTGTATATCAATAGAATTCCAGCCCATATGAGGCACTTTAACACCGTTTGATGGAACTTTTTTAATCTCGCCTTTTAGCAACCCCAATCCCTCAACTCCAGGGCTTTCTTCTGAAAACCCATATAAAAGTTGGAGCCCTAAGCATATGCCTAAAAAGGGTTTTCCTTCAATTGCCACCTGTTTGACAACCTCTGTCAAACCGTTCTTTTGCATTGAAAGCATTGCATCGCCAAAAGAACCGACTCCGGGCAAAATGATGCCGCTCGCTGAGCGTATGAAATCCTTATCCGTTGAAATCTCGGAAGGTGCGCCTATATGATTAAGCGCATTTTTGACACTTTGCAAATTACCCGTAGAATAATCTATTATTGCTATCATAGCCCAAACCCTCTTAAATTTATTTGTGGTTTATTCTATCACATTCACTTTTACCGTGCAACCTAAGTATTACTA
>DASRNM010000033.1:0-8473 GCA_035647435.1 Clostridia bacterium | reverse complement strand
GTTTTATATGTAAAACTTTGTAAACCTAAGAGCTTTACAAAAAAAATGCTTAATATTGTTCTATAATTGCCCGTTCAAACAAGATATAGTGATTTGATAGCTCACCAAAAACTACTTGCAGATTATAAAAACCTGCGTAAAGCTAAATAACTTTACACAGGTTTCAAACTATTTGTTGCTACATTAAACTATCTGCAAGAAAATAAATGCTTTTTACAACAAAAACCAGATTTCCATAGGGGGCGGGTGCACAGGCAGCCAGATTATAAAGCTTATCAATCGGAGGAACTTCAAAGCTTCTTTCGCTTTTGTCAATAATCAAGGAAACCTTTTCGTCTGTTTGAACGCTAACTGTTGCCGCCCGCTCACCCTCGCTCAGGGCTTTTGTATTGTTCCCTGCAATTATTACTCCGCAGCACAGGCCGAGAATGCATAGGCTTGCAGTAATTGTTAAAATATACGAGCGCAGAATCCTAAAAAACTCACTTCTTTTTTTCATTTTACATCATCACTTTTCATATAGCTTTATTTTGAGTAGCTCTCCAAAACCTTCACAAGCACATTGCCTATAAGCCTGCCTGAATATGCAGCTTCGTCTAAAGTGTTGACATCACTGCCCATTTCAAGCAATAACGAACAGTTTGTCATATCCATATTATATCTTCTAGTGCAAAAAAGGAGCGGCCTCATTAAGCCCGAATACATATCTTCGGCTGTCTTTTGCAATTTAACGGCAAAGCTTAAATTTTCTTCCCAATTCGGAAAATTCTTTATGCTTCTCTCCTGTGCGCCAGAAATAATCATTACCTGTGCGGCTTTCTTTTCGTTTATTACCGTTACCGGCTTGACTTTGACTCCGTTTCCCTGATGTATTGCATCTCTGTGAACATCAAGAACAACCTGAAGGTTGGGGTATTTGTCAAGATATTTTTGCACGGTTTCTCTTGAGCGAGCATACGCACCGCTGTATTTTAGATCATGTATAGTTTTGTCGTGAATAACAACATAACCAGCCTTTATAAGCTGCTGTGCTATTTCTTCACCTACTCTGACAACGTTTTTTGTTTCGTCCTGAGTTCTGCCGTTATAGTTTTGTGCGTACCAGCCTCTGTCTAAAATTTCAAAGCCTTCTGTTGTATGTGTATGAAAAATAAGCACTGCCGGCTTGGATTTATCTGAGATTTGTAGATTAATGTCACTCTTTAGTACCTTTTCGATGTTGATTGATTTTGTTGCGGTAGTATTCTTTACTAGAATGTTTTTATAAATTGAAGTGGCGCTTGACTTGCCGTAAGTGTACTCATTAATACTTCCATTTTTAACATCATTTTTAGAATCATTTGCATGTTTAGCCATAAGAGCAGCTATATCATCGGGAACTTTTTTTAAATCAACGGGTTTTTCGGCTTTCATCGCATTTTCGCTTTGATTTATCGGCGAAGCGGCACCTTTTAGATTCGCTCCATAAAAAACGCTCGGCGAGGCATCCCCTTGTGTCAGCCATTCACTGACCTCACGCAGACTGCTTTCGGGCATAGCTATTGCACAGCTAACAAGAGCCAGTTTTTTTATTGCATTGTTCGGTGAAACAAAAACCGTAGTCATAACTATAATCAGTATGGGCACGGCTAATGCAAAAAATGCAGTTACTCTGCCTTTTTCGATTCTCTGTTTCAAAGGTTTGTCCTCCAAGCAATATCATTATTCAAAATAATTTATACAATTGCCTAATGAACAATACCCCTGTATAAACAGGGCTATCCTGCAAAACAGTGTTCAATAAAGCATTTAGAAGTCTGATTCGCACCCTAAAAACAAAATACCAATCACTAAAATCTATATGCTTTACTACTTTTGTATATTCGTTATGATACGAGAGTTAGTATATCCTCAACAGAAATATGCGGTTGCAACGCACGATTGATTGCCATTGCTATCAGTCTTGCAGCGCGCTCGACGACAAGGTCAATTTCCCTGGGTGTTATCATCATTTGCGAGCCCTCCGGCTCAAAACTTTGACGAACGGTTTGTTCATCAATTTCTTCAATGTTTTCTCCATTTTTGCTCAATAAATCATATGCAAGCGTACCTGCATCAACAACTGTTGGCACCCCAATAGCTATCACAGGCACTCCAAGTGTGTTTCTATTAATTTGCGTTCTTGCGTTACCGACACCCGAGCCGGGTGTAACTCCCGTATCAGCCATTTGCACTGTTGTGCCCAAACGGGACATTCTGCGTGCGGCAAGTGCGTCTATTGTTATTACAGCAGAAGGATTTATCATTTTCACAACACCCGAAATCGAATCACCCGTTTCGACGCCTGTTCTCCCCAACACGCCTGGAACAAAACACGCAACCGGTCGAAGGTCGCCGAGTCCCGCTGATTTTGCAATTTCGCTGCTTATATGGCGTGTTGCAAGTACAAGCTCTATGCTTTTGGGGCCCAATGCGTCTGGTGTTATATCCGTATTGCCCAACCCCACAACTAGCACGGTTCCGCTCTTTGGCAAAAGTTCTGTTAATTCTCTAGCGACGGCATCAAGTTGCCCATCTTGAAACTGTGCCTCCCTTGAAAAAGGGGGCACTTCAACTGTTATATATTTTCCAATCGGTTTACCCAGCACCTGCTCCCCTTTTTGATTTACAACCTCAATTTTTGTAACCCTTGCCCTGTCCTTCTCGAAAGATTGGCATCTTATTCCTTCAGGTTGCGCCTCTTTGATTATTTCTTTGCGTTCTAGCGCAAGGTCAGTACGAAAATTCATTTTTTTCACCTTTTTTAAATTTTTCTGTTGCAATTTTATCTACATATATAGTATTATAACCTTACCATTCAAAAATCCGGCAAAAATTTTAAATTTTATTGCAAATTCTATTTCTTTGTGATATCATTATCACTTGTGTAACAGATGAAGGAGGTGTCTTATATGCCAAATATTAAATCCGCAAAAAAACGTGTACGTGTGAGCCAAGCAAATGCCGCACGAAACAAGTCACAAAATACAAATCTTAAAACAGCAATTAAGAATGCGAGAGCAGCGATCGTAAATAACGACGATAATAAAGTTGAGCTTGTTCAGACAGCTATGAAGAAGGTTGACCAGGCTTGCACAAAGGGTTTTATCCATAAGAACAACGCCGCTCGCAAAAAATCAGCACTTGCAAAGCTTATCAAAGAAGCGTAAGTGTTCAAGTAATTGAATTTGAAGGCAGGCGTTTCCTGCCTTATTTCATGTAAAAAATTATCCGTCGGCAATGCCGGCGGATTTTGCGAGCCTGTGAAAAAAAGTCTGTAAATTATAAGCCTTCTGTGATAAAATAAAAATCATAGGAGGCTGTTTTATATGGCAAGAAGAAGAAAAATGAGCGAGGGAAAGAAAAATATCATAGCCGGGCTGATAGAAGAATACAACATTCAGTCGGCAGCTGATATCCAGGATGCACTAAAGGATCTACTTGGGGGAACCATCCAAGAAATGCTTGAAGTCGAGCTTGATGAGCATTTAGGCTACGAAAGTTATGAGCGAAGTGATAATCCTAATGCACGCAATGGCGTTAAAAGTAAGCGTTTAGTAAGCTCTTACGGAGAAATCCCCATTGATGTTCCGCAAGACCGTAACAGCGAATTTGAGCCGCAAATTGTACAAAAACGCAAAAAAGATATTTCTGAAATTGAACAAAAAATAATTGCAATGTCATCAAAAGGCTTGACCACACGCCAACTTTCTTCTATGGTGGAGGATATCTACGGCTTTGAGGTGAGCGAAAGCATGGTCACGGGCATCACAAACAAAATCCTCCCCCAGATAGAGGAATGGCAGCAAAGACCACTATCGGCGGTGTATCCAATCTTGTTTATTGATGCCATACACTTTTCCGTCCGAACTGAAAACATCGTTAAAAAGATTGCTGCATATATCATTTTGGGCATAAACGACGAGGGAAAAAAAGAGGTTTTGAGCATTACTGTTGGGGAAAATGAAAGTGCAAAATATTGGCTAAGTGTATTAAACGATCTTAAAAATAGGGGTGTCCACGATATACTAATCCTTTGTGCAGATGGGCTTACCGGCATAAAAGAATCCATTTCGGTAGCCTTTCCGCAAACAGAATATCAACGCTGTATTGTACATCAGGTTCGTAATACTTTGAAATATGTATCACACAAGGATAAAAAGGCATTTGCAAATGATTTGAAGAGTATTTACCATGCTTCCAATGAAGAAGCCGGCTATGAGCAAATGCTGCAAGTTACAGAGAAATGGCAAGATAAATATCCCAATGCCATGAAAAGATGGGATGAAAACTGGGATGTAATCTCGCCTATGTTTAAATTTTCAAATGATGTCAGAAAAGTGATTTACACTACCAATGCAATTGAAAGCTTAAACAGCGGTCTAAGACGGCTCAATAGTCAAAGAAGCGTCTTCCCCAGTGATACCGCCCTTTTAAAAGCATTGTATTTAGCAACATTTGAACTGACAAAAAAATGGACTATGCCGCTTCGTAACTGGGGAAAGGTGTATGGCGAGCTATCTATTATGTATGATGGAAGGCTGTAAAACACAAATTTTCAGCCCTGTACAAGGGTAAATAAACGGCTCAAAATCGAGCCGCCCTTGACATGCCTGAAAACCCGTGTTATATTATGACTAAGGCGAGAAAGCCAAATCATGGCTGTTCCCGCCCCAACAATTATTGTTGTTATCACAGAAGATTTGAATTTACAGAAAAAATCTCACACTGCCCCTCGGAGGGAAATCCCCAGACTAAATTCCACTATGGTTGCATTTACTTTGGGAATTTACAGGTCTTTTACTACAAGTAAATTCCCAAAGTAATCGGTTCCGTCTGACCGGTTACTCTTTTTTTCCTTCATCAGCTTTTCTAGATATTTAATGAATTCATCAATATCTTTAGCACCTTTTGCAACTAAAAGTAACTTGAGCCGTTCCGCTTCTTGTGCGTACTGCACTGCTGTGTATGCTGCATGCAGCCTTTTCTTCTTTTGCGGTTGGTTCCTTATTTAAAAAGCAATTTTTACGATTTTCTCATGGAAAAGTTAAATCTAAAGGCACTTTGCCCAAGAGCACACCCTGTAAAAGCCGATGCTTTTTCACGCAATCCGCCCCACTCCCCTATGCGCTATTCTTTTTACCAGGCAAAATTGGCCCTAATTCATTCAAGCAATGGCAGCTCGGTCATGCGCAGCTTTGCACATCCGTAAGGGTAAAGCTGTATCTCTTCCATTTGGCCAATGGGTTCTCTGGATAAGGGCGTTTTGGCGCAAACGGTTTCATAGCCATCCTCCAGCCCCCATTGGATTTTCTTTACTTTTGCAGCTATTGTGATGGGCGGGTTTTGAGAGGAAAAGGGCGTTTCGCCGATGGGGTGGTTTTCCACTGCCAACTCCCCCTGGCAATAGGCGTAGCTCCAATGGGATTTGGGAATATACTGGTAATCGCAGTAGGGGAATTTTCTGGTTACCCCGTCCTTTACATATTCATGCATTTGCTTTTCATAGGCGATGGGAACAGCAAAGATAAGGGAGCCGTATTTCACTACATTTAAGTCATGGGGCCTTTTTTCAAGGGCCGGGGTTACAGTATAGTTTATGGATATTTGCGTTTTGGTATTTGCTTTAATGGTAAATTTCTGATGCTTGGCAGCTTGCTTTTCCCCATTGACCGTAAGGTTTTGGGCAAAAGAGGGAATGCGCACTTCAAAATGAAAGTCCTTTTTTGATGCAATGGTGTATTGAAAGCTGGTTTGGAAAGGATAGTTTGTTTCCAAAGAAATGTAAATATCCTCTGTTTCCAGCACGCTGGGAACGGGAATAGCATTCACTATGGTGTCGTCCCTATGCATAAAGGTGCTGAGGGCAAACTTGGGCCACCCCTGGCTGAAGTTTGCAGTGCAGCAACCATAGTGAGGCTCCAGCCCAAACAAATGCGCGTCTTTTCCGTTGGTTCTAAAAACGGCCTTCCCGGGAAACTCCTGACAGGCCATTTGATTGGTCATTTGAACATACTGGTGCGCCCACATATCGTCGCTCAGTGTGGCGGGCAAGGCATTGAATGCGGCCAATTCCAGCCGTTCCATCCATTTATCTTGGCCGGTATACGCATATAGATGCTCGTAGGAATACATTTGCTCCACCACGGCACAAAGCTCGGTTCCCTGTATGGGGCTTTGCCCAGAAAGGCATTCATCCCCCGTAAACAGCCCCACAGGCGTGCCGTTATATTGGTACAGTGCCTGGTACCATTGCTCTGCGCTTTGGGTATCCTCTTCCTTTAGAATATCATTTGATAGTGCCTGACTTTTTAGCATCATGGCAATGTTTACAACATGGGTTTCCAACTTCCAATGGTTCAAGGGTGTTTTCCATAGAGGCATTGCCTGATGATAGTCAAAGCCCTGCTTTTTCAGGATTTTTGCCAGGTCAACAATCCATGGCTCACTGTATTTCCGGTGCAAAAGATTGATTGCAACAAACCCTTCAAACCAGCGGTATTTCCCCCACCGTATAAGCTGTATTGCATTGTCTTTGAGCAACTGATAAAAGTTTTTTAGGGTGGCATACACCACTGTTAAAACACTTTCATCCCCGGTGCATTCATAATAAACGGTAAGCACCTTGGTCATGAGCAGAACCGCCCATGTGTCGTATGTTTTTCTCTCCTCCTGGCTGCATGGACAAATCCAGCCGTCGGGCTGCTGGTGGGTAATGATTGCCCGTATATACTTTTCTGCCCTTTGCATCATATCTTTATTTTCAAGCAGGTAGGCCAAAGGAATAAAGCCGTCCAGCCAGTAGGGCACTCTTTCCCACCCCTCGCGCGCTCCCCCTATCCACCCACTGTCTTTGATATCGGGCCAAATTTTATCTAGGTTTCCGCTTAAGCCCTCTGCTTGCAGCTCTAGTTGCCTTTTCAGCCAGCCTGCGGGGGCAATTTCTTTGGTACTATAAAAGCTCCACTTTTTCATAGGCACACCTCTCTTTTTTATAAAGTATACCATTGACTTGCAACTATAGGAATTGCGTAAAGCACATAAAACATTGACAATATCACAGAATGCCGCTATGATGAAAAGGGTGATTTTATGATTGGAATTGATCTGAACAAGCCAATGGAATACAGGGGCTCTTCCCTAAGGTTTTTCAAAGAAAACGAGCACCACATCACACGCTTTTGCAAAGAGGATGTTTTGCTGCTGGTGTTTGCAGGGTGCTTACGGTTTTCGGAAAACGGCATTCCTTACCAAATTAACCCCGGTGAGTACTTTATTCAAAGGAAAAATTCCATGCAAAGAGGCGATGTGCCCAGCCAATCCCCTCAATATTTGTATGTGCATTTCCTTTCCCAGTGGTCAGACTCTAGCGCGGCTCTTCCCTTTCGCGGAACATTTGACTATCCGGCATACAAGCCCATGATTGCCCAGCTTGATAGAGTTGGCCACAGTGAGTGTTCGCTGACCGAGAAAACAATGCATTTTTACCAACTATTATATGCACTATATACCAACCAGTCCAAGGATACTTTGGCCGACAAAATTGCCCATTATATAGCCGATCAGGGCCAAAAAGATTGCTCTCTTGAAATGCTATGCAAAGAGTTTTCGTTTAGCAAAAACTATATTATCAGCATTTTCAAAGAGCAGTATAAAATGACTCCTATTGAATACAGGAATCATTTAAAGATTGAAAAAGCGGAGTACTTGCTGGTGGTAACCTCAAACTCAACAGAATGGATTGCCTACCAAAGTGGGTTTAACCATTATTCTCATTTTTACAGGCTGTTTTTTCGCAAAAACGGTATGTCGCCAAAGGAGTGGAGAAGTATGAAAAGAGTGCAGCCTGCTGCCAAGGGAGGGAATACTGGTCAGCCCAGAGGTGCCCCCTGTGATGGGCAATATTTTAAAGAAGGAACGAATGGTTTCGCCAAAGGCCAGGGTAACAATGGCCAGATAGTCACCCCGAAGCCGCAGGATAGAGGAGCTGATTAAAAAGCCGCCCAGAGCAGCAACCGCCCCACCCACCAACACGCCCAGTAAAAACCGCAGTTCCACCGGCAGGTTCACATTAATGGAAACAATACAGCCCGCATAGGCGCCCAAAGCATAAAACCCTGCGTGGCCCAAAGAAAGCTCCCCTAAAAAGCCCACCACCAAATTCAAAGAAAGTGCCAATATAACATTGTAGCAAGCCTTTATAAGCAGACTTTGGGTGGCACGGGGAAGGACGTTGGTACTCATTCCATAGGCAATCAGGGCATATATTCCGGCAGCGATCAGTATGGCCGTTATATTTTTAATAAGCTTTGCATTTTTCTTTTTCATAACGGCTACACCTTAGAAGCTTTCACATAGGGATTGGATAAAAACTTAAGTGAACAGCTTTAAAGGTTAGCAAGATTAAGACCACATTGGAGACTAAATTCTCTGGTGTGGTCTTTTGATATTATTC
>DASRNM010000032.1:0-16589 GCA_035647435.1 Clostridia bacterium | reverse complement strand
CCATTGCACCGCACATTTTGGGGGAATTAGAAACTTTTAAGCAGGAGTCAAGTAGATTCTCTGCAAAAAGTTTGAAATCTTCGCTTAACTCGCCAAGAACTTTTTTGACCGCATAATCCCACGATTTCTCAGGGTTATACTGCAAGGGATTCCAAAGATAATCCGCAACTGTAAGCAATGGTATTTTTGAGCTTTCACAATATTCCATACAATTTGAAATCAAGCCTTGTGAATATTTGAAAAGCTCCTTCTGCCGCCCTGTTATATAGCCTAAATGCATTTCATTGAACATTTCTGCATCGTTAACGGGGAAATTGTCCCAATAGAGAGGTCTGTGATTCGTTGACTCGATAAATCGAAACGCTTCGGGAACAGTCAACTCTTGAGAACAGATGTTTCGCCCTGTCCAAAAAATATCTATCTGAGGTTCTATTGATGAGCCAAGCTTTGAAATAAAATACTCATTGCCTTTGCCATGGTATTGAAGCGGACACAACACAAGCTTTATTGACTTGTCAATAAACTTCAAATCATCAAAAAACCTGTTTGCAAGTTCAATGTGAGCATTAACCGTTTCACCGCCGAAACGCTCAATGTCCTCAGGGTATTGAAGCTTTGAAGGTATGTCATCGAGCAACAGACCGAAACCTTTTACATTGCATTTGTAAAGCTGTTTGACTTTCTCAAGAAGCATTGAATAATCACTCTCACTCGTGTATCTCAAACTCAAACCCGGCGCTATACAGAAATAGAAATCCATACAGCATTTTTCAGAAAAATCGATGAGTGCCTTTAATTCTTTCAGTTCGTTTTTTGGATATGGCTCGAACCATTTTTCTCTGTGATAAGGGTCATCTTTTGGCGCATAAAAATATGAATTCATTCCATGTTCGCACATCAACTTCATCATATCCATGCGTTGCTTGAAGCTCCACGGGCTGCCGTAAAAACCTTCAATATATCCTCGCATGTGAAACAGTGGGTAGTCCTCAATTAGCCCTATGAACAAGCTACCTGATTCAATTTGCCTATATATAGTATTTATGGCGGCTCTAACGGCCCTTTTCCCGCTTGCAATAATGTTTATTGTCAACCCCTTGACAGACACATTTGTGTTAATAACATACTTTTCATCGGTGAGCCTTCGTGTCTGCTCAATATAGGTCATTTTTTCGCTATGATCAAAAGAACATTTTATAATAACCTCGCCATTATTATTGCAAATTAAGCCTTTCTCTGTAAAAAAATCGGTTATAAATTTTTCTTCATATCCACTGATTTCCAGGCTTGGTGTTCTTGCAAACAGAAAGTCCTCTGATTCTCTTTTAACCTTCTGTGGATTGGAAAAAATCATAAGCTCTTTATCTCCTTTTTATATTTATCTATATATCTATCATTAATGGCATCTCCGCCATCAACATTGCTGCTTGAAAAAACCTCTGCTTCAAAGCCATCATTTGTGACCATTTCGACCGCTCGCGCTGATATGGCATTCAATATCATTGCCCCTATAACTGTTGAGGTCGGGGAAACACGGCGTTGCAGGCCTTCAATTTCAACGCACGCATCTCCTGCACATCCGCAATTGTCAATGTAAATCTCCGCAAATTCATATAATCTTTTGCCACTCTCGTGTCTTGACGCACCCGACATTGTATGATTCATGTTTGTAAGCACAATAACGTGCAGGCCTTTCTCCGTTGCAAGCTTTGCAAGGTCGATGCTCACACCGTTTCTGCCAGAATTTGAAAACACGAATAAAACATCATCTTTTTTTAAACCATAATGGTCAAAAATGATATCACCGTAGCCCGAAAGCCGTTCTATCTTTGTGCTTTTCGATGCCGACTCGTGTAGCATAAGAGATGATTCAAAAATTGGGTTAATGTTTACAAGCCCACCCGCACGATAAAAAATCTCTTCAGAGAGTATGTGCGAATGACCTGTTCCAAACGCATGAATGCGATTGCCGTTTTCAAGCGCATCAGCTATTATCCGTGCCGCACGCTCAATTTTAGAAATTTGCGTTTGCTCCACTTTTTCTATTAGTGTTTTTATTACATTTATGTATTCAAATGATTTGTTCATGCCTTTTCCTCCGTATTATCACCCATGTTTTCCATGGCCTTATCGTTTACATCTAATCCGTAAAGTTTCATTGCTGAAAAAACAGCGCCTATTTCGGGCGGATACTCCAAAACCCCGATATTTGCATACCCGTTTTTTTCTAGATTGTTTTTAAACCTTTCTGAATATAAGGATAGATGTGTGAATATTCCGCCCCATAAACCTATTTTTATGGTTTTAGAATAGTTTTTCAACAGGGAAAGTACAGTTTTTGAAAAATCATCGGCATTCTTTAGAATTATTTCCTGCGCTGTCTTATCGCCACTTTGCGCAAGCTCTTTAACCTTTATTGCAAAAGCAGCAACCCTTTTTTTTTCAATCAAAGGGTTATAAAATAAATCAATTAAATCTTCCATCTTTTCTATCTCATAGAAATTTAGAACAGCCTCAACAAGCTCGGTTTCGGGCAAAGTTCCTTCATATGAATGAATTGCTGCCTTTATTGCATCAAGCGCAATTTTGTAGCCACTGCCCTCGTCACCCAAAATATGCCCCCAACCGCCGATGCATTCCGTTGTGCCATCTTTTGCCCTTGAAATTGCCATTGACCCCGTGCCACTTATTGCAACCGCGCACTCCCCCTCAACAGCAAGTGATTCGAGCGCTATGAAAAGATCGCTATCCATCTGAATTTTCTCAGATTTTATAACGCCTTCAACAAATCCTTTGAGCTCCTTTTCATTTGCACGGCCATTTAAAGCGGACATGCCTATAAACGCAGAGGAAAATGAATCAATTCCATAATCTTCTGAAATTTTCGCCATAATCTTTTTCATGCTAACCCTTGCTTTGTCTAGTCCAACAGCGTAATAATTTATACTGTCACCACAGCATCTTGTTAGAATGTTCCCATTTTCGTCGACAACAACGGCGGTAGTTCTTGTTCCGCCACCGTCAACGCCTAGAAACAGCTTGCTTTTTTTCATTTAATCACCAAACTTATTTTGATAAAGAATAGAATAGCTAAATGATACATTATTATTCTACAAATATCAAGAAAAAAAGCACCTGCAATTAAGCAGGTGCGCAGTTTTAATGGTTTGTCGCGGTTATTAAGTTTTGTGAACTAAAATTTTTCACCGCGGAAACTTCAGTTTCTGTTTGCAATCGCGCTTAGGGTTATCATCTTGACAAGTTTGTTCCAAGAAAATTTTTCGCGTGCAACTTCATCGAGAAGCTTCATTTCCAAAGCATACATTTCATTAGGTTTCATATTAATCCTTCCTTTCGTTGCCCTGTGATAACAGTATAGCAGTTTCAAGGCATTTGTCAAGTAATGTTGCACAACGAAACCGTTTCCCCTTTGTGCAATATGACGAACAACATTTCTTAGGTCGGACAATCCATATGTATATATTTGACAAATGCAGTAATGTTTTATTGGTAGTTTTGCACAACTATTGTGCCTGAAATATAAAGTTTAAACTTATTAATTAGAATTATGTAAAAGTAGGTGGAAAAAGTTTGTATGTTTTTTATATAGATTTTCACTGTTTTTTCAAAAAAATGGCTCGCCCAATTAGGCAAGCCATTTAAAACGGTTTTAAATTTAGAATGTGTTTTTATATTATTTATTTTCTTTTATTGTTAAAAGTGAGGCAGCTTCCTTGTCAAGAAAAATTGTTGCGTCAGGGTGGAATTGCAAAACAGACGCTGGCATTTGAGCGGTAAACTTGCCTTCAATCATATCCTTAACAGCCTGAGCCTTACTCTCGCCCGTTGCGATTAGTATGATTTTTTTGGAGCGTACTATTGAGCCTATACCCATAGTCATTGCGTAGTGCGGCATCTTTATATCATCAAAATATATTGAATTTGCCTCAATTGTGCTTTCGGTCAATTTGACTTTAAACGCCTCGTTTGTGAATTCGTCAGCCGGCTCGTTAAAGCCTATGTGCCCGTTTCGGCCTATGCCTAACAATTGAATATCTATCCCTCCGGCATCTTTAATTACTTTTGCAAAACGCTCGCTCTCCTTTTGAGGGTCAGAGGTATTTCCATCAAGAAAATTTATATTTTCAGGCTTTACATCTATTTTTGAAAATAGATTGTCAACCATGAACGAGTAGAAGCTGTTTTTGTGATCTTTAGGCAAATCGCAGTATTCGTCAAGATTGAAGGTTGTAATATCCTTAAAACTAACATTCCCTTTTGAGTATTCGCTAGCTATATAGTTATAGGTTGGCAAAGGTGTCATCCCTGTTGCAAAGCCCAAAACTGCATTTGGTTTCTCGTTTACAAAATCACATAATGTTTTACTTACGCTTTCACCGATTTTTTCAGCATTTTCATAAATTAATATATTCATATAGCATCCTCCGTTTTTTCTTCTATTCTATTTCTATTTCTTTGTGTGCAGCCGATGAATCATAAATGGCCTGCATTATTTTTGAAGTAAGTATACAATTATCAATAGACGCCTGATTCGGCTTGCGACTAATAACACTATCAATAAAAGAGTGAAGCTCTTTCAGTTGGAAATCATCCGTTTTGAATGACGGTTCGCACTCCATGAGCATGCCATTTTTGATTGTATATAAGACAAAATTGCCACCGTATGCAAGCCTTATTCCGCTCTTTGTGCCGATAAAGTCAATATATGTTTCACTGACACCAATGTTCTGCGCCCACGCTCCGTTCATTGAAATCACGGGGCCTTCTGTTCTGACAATGCCCGTTACTGAATCATCAACATCATAAACGCCATCTAAATTGCTTGTTTCCCGTGCCCACATATTTCTGTGTGTTACATAGTTTTTCATATCCACACCGAGCTTACAAAAAACCTCGCCTGATGCATTAATGGGCTTAGGCTCCCCACAACAATACATTATTAAGTCAATGTAGTGCACGCCCCAGTCTATCAAAGCACCGCCACCCGAAACTGCTTTTGTCGTGAAGTCCCCACCGATACCCGGTATTGAGCGGTGTGCGCGAAAGCTTGCATATGCATGGTAAACCTCACCGAGCTCTCCGTCTTCAATAAGCTTTTTGATATGGTTAACGGCAGTACCGAAACGGTTAACAACACCTATGCTCAAAATTCTGTCAGTTTCTTTTGCGACTCTTTGCATTTCAAGAGCCTCGCTCAACACTCTTGCGGCAGGTTTTTCACACAAAACGTCCTTTCCTGCCTTCATAAAATCAATAGATATAGTTGAATGTGTGTCATTGTGAGTGCAAACCGAAACACAATCAAGCTCAGGGTCGTTGAGTATTTCTTTGTAGTCGATTACAACCTTACCACACCCATATTTTTTAACGCATTTTTCAGCTCTTTCAGGGATAATATCGCAAAAATATTTGATTTGAGCTTTAGGGTTGTTGAGATAATTTGGAATATGCGCTGCATTCGCAATAGTTCCGCAACCAATAATAGCAACATTGATTTTTTTCATAATTTCCCTCCTCTAAAAGTATATCCATATTTTGCATTATGCTAATATAATACCATAATATTAAAAAATGTAAACACACAATGTTAAATTTTCCCTTGATTTTTGTTGTGTTGTTTGATACCATAAATTTGATTAAATGAATGGAGGAAGTAATATGCCGAGTTTTCCGATTGGTGTCATAGTTGATAGTTTCAGAACCGATATTAAAACAGCAGTAAAAAAAGCTGCACAGGTTGGTGCACAAGGCATTCAAGTTTATGTCACAAGTGGTGAAATGTCTCCCGAAAACCTTACCCCCAAAAAGCGCAAAGAATTTCTTGACCTTGTAAAGAGCAATGGCTTGACTATTTCAGCTCTTTGCGGCGATTTGGGCAAAGGCTTTGGAAACAAAGAAGAAAACGATGAAATGATAAGGCGTTCAAAGCTTATTCTCGACCTTGCAAAGGATTTGGAAACGAATGTTGTAACAACTCACATTGGCGTTGTTCCTTCTGATACTAACCATGAGAGATACAAAATCATGCAGGACGCCTGCTTTGAGCTTTCACGCTATGCTGATGAAATAGATTCACATTTTGCAATCGAAACAGGCCCTGAAACATCAAAGATTTTAAAAGAATTTCTTGACTCGCTCAACTCAAGGGGCGTTGCTGTCAACTTGGACCCTGCAAATCTTATTATGGTCTGCAATGAAGACCCTGTTGATGCAGTTTACAATCTTAAAGATTACATTGTACATACGCACGCAAAAGACGGAAAACAGCTTTTTTATAAAGACCCCGAAATCATATATGGAATTGTTAAGGACACTGAAAACGCAGGTCAATCCTTTATTGAGTTGCCTTTAGGCGAAGGCGATGTTAATTGGGTTAAGTATCTTGCGGCGCTTGAAGACATAGGCTATACCGGTTTTCTAACAATTGAACGTGAAGTCGGTGATAACCCCGAAAAAGATATAAGAAACGCAGTTATGTTTCTTGAGAATCTTATAAAATAAGGAGTATTGATATGAAAACCTGTGTTAGCAGTTACAGTTTTTCAAAGCTTACAAATTCTGGTGAGTATGACCAGTTATCAATTATCAAGCTCGCAAAAGAAATTGGGTTTGACGGCATTGAGTTCACACAACTTGCACCACCAAAGGGAATAACTCCGATGGAATATGCTCTTATGCTCAAAGAGGAATGTGCAAAGAACAAGCTTGAAATTGTAAACTACACCATTGGTGCAGAAATTTTAAATGCTGAAAACCTTGATAAAGAGGTTGAAAGGCTTTGTGATGAAATAGATGTTGCCGCCCTTTTAGGTGTCAAGGGCATGCGCCACGATGCAACAGGCGGTTACAAAGGTGCTGATAAGAGTTTTAAAGGCTTTGATCAAGCACTTCATGTTCTTGTTGAAGGCTGCAGAAGGATAACAGATTATGCGGTTGATAAAGGCATAAAAACAATGGTTGAAAACCACGGATTTTTTTGTCAGGATAGTGAGCGAGTTGAAAAGCTGGTTACCAATGTCGGCAAAGAAAATTTCGGCGTTTTAGTTGATGTTGGCAACTTTCTTTGTGTTGATGAATCACCCTGCGTTGCGGTCGGCAGACTTGCACCCTTTGCAAAACATGTTCATGTTAAGGACTTCCATGTAAAGAGCGGGAACGAAGACAACCCCGGCAATGGCTTTTTCACTTCAAGAGGTGGCAACTATTTAAGAGGTTCAATCATCGGCCACGGAAATGTGCCTGTACGGCAATGCCTTTCAATCCTCAAAAAGAGCGGTTATGACGGCTATATCAGCATCGAGTTTGAGGGCTTAGAAGAGCCTATTATGGCACTCGAAACAGGGCTTGAAAACCTAAAACGTTTCATTTCAGAGATTTAAGCTGTCTATATGAAAATAATTAAGGCGGGGGCTTTTGCCCCCGCCTTTGTGTATTCGTATTATTCGACTCTACCCAACACTATACTGTTTTTTTCGGGGCACACATCGCTTATTGTAATAGCGCAACGAAACAGTGTTTCGGCGTTCTCAAACAAGCCGTTGTTGTCGGAATACATTGTTGCAACTGTGTCGCCGAGCCTAACATAGTCACCAACCTTCTGCTCCAACACAATACCTGCGGCAAAATCAATGTCATCGTCCTTTTTCGCCCTACCTGCGCCAAGCAAAACTGCGGCATTTCCGCATTTTTCGGTGTCTATCTTTGATATATATCCTTCCCCACGTGCGGTAATTGTTCTGAAGTGTTTTGATTTTTTAAATTTATTCGTATCAGTTACAACCTGCTCATCTCCACCCTGCGCTTTGACCATTTCAATAAACTTTGAAAGGGCATCGCCGTTATATAAAACATGAGCAGCCATTTTTTCGCACTCTCTTAAAGTCCCTTTCCCCCCAAGGAAAAGCATGTTTGCCGAAAGCGCTATGCACAGCGTTGTTAAATCCTCAGGGCCTGCCCCCTTCAGAGCATTAACAACTTCAATGACCTCAAGGGAGTTACCGATTGCATTGCCGAGCGGTTCGTCCATATTTGTTATCATTGCAACTGTTTTTCTGCCGGCATTGTTGCCAATTGACACCATCGCTTTTGCTAGTTTTTTCGCATCTTCAACATTTTTCATGAATGCACCGCTGCCAACCTTGACATCAAGCAATATAACATCAGCACCAGCGGCTATTTTTTTGCTCATAATGCTCGACGCAATCAGCGGAATACTGTCAACCGTGGCGGTAACATCTCTCAAAGCGTAAAGCTTTTTATCGGCAGGCGCAAGGTTACCTGATTGACAGATAATGCTCAAACCGTTTCTGTTTACTATATCTATAAATAAATCTTTTGGAATTGATGTTTGAAAGTTTGGAATTGACTCAAGCTTGTCTATTGTCCCGCCTGTATGCCCAAGGCCTCTGCCCGACATTTTTGCAATTTTCAATCCACAAGCCGCAACTATGGGCGCAACAATCAAAGTTGTTTTGTCCCCAACACCGCCTGTTGAATGCTTGTCCACTTTTATGCCCTCGATTTTGGAAAGGTTCACAGTCTCCCCCGAGTTCGCCATTGCAAGTGTTAAGTCAACTGTTTCTCTGCTGTTCATACCTCTAAAAAATATAGCCATAAGCATTGCCACTGCTTGATAATCGGGAACAGTGCCATTAACACAACCGTCAATAAAAAACTTGATCTCGTCGGTCATAAGTGCCGCACCGTCGCGCTTTTTTCTTATTAATTCTGTCATTCTGATATCCATCAATATTCCTTTCCAGTTCAAAAGTTACTTCAGCTCAAAGCTCATTGGAAGCAACTGACTGAGAGTTTTTACGATATATTCATTCTCGTTTTTTGCAAGGATAATTTTAAAATCCCCTTCACAAAATTCTGCGAAAACCTGCCTGCACGCACCGCAAGCAGGACAAATTTCAAGCTCGACGTTGTCTTCATGTCCGCCGACAATCGCTATTGCCTCAAACTGCTTTTTGCCATCGTATACAGCTTTAAAAAAAGCCGTCCTCTCTGCACATATTGTTAGGGAATACGATGAATTCTCAATATTGCAGCCTTGGTAAATCTCACCATCAGCTGTGCAAAGTGCCGCCCCAACCTTGAAATGTGAGTATGGGGCATATGCCAATGCGCGAGCTTTTATGGCAGCTTTTATCAGTTGTTTTTCGTTCATAATAACCCACTTCATTTGATTTTTTAAATTTAATTGAATAATACACTATACCCAAAAATGTGTCAAGCAGTAATGTGAAGGGTCAAAAACCGTACTCTAATAGTCATGTCCTGATTCTATATTGCAAACACAAACAATTTATGATAAAATAATGATAATTGTTAGTTTTATTTTACAGAAATGATTTTCAATTAATGGGGCGGGAGCTGAAACTTTGAAAATAACAATATGCAAAATTTTACTAATCACAGCTAAAGCCTTTCTTGGTTTTATATACAGTTTCTTAAAGTTATTACCCGTTAAAAACAAAATCACTATGCTAAGCCGTCAATCAAACAAAAGAACCTTGGATTTTCGTTTGATTGAAAATGAGTTATGTGCAAGAGATGATGGGTTTAACATCGTAATATTATGCAAAAAAATAGAACCTGGTTTTTCAAACCGAATTGCTTATGCTTTTCATATATTGAGAAGCATGTATCATATTGCCACCTCAAGGCTATGCATTGTTGACACATATTGTATCCCTATCAGCTTTTTGAGGCACAAAAAGGATTTGGTAGTAATTCAAATCTGGCATGCGCTCGGCGCTGTGAAAAAGTTCGGCTTTCAATCGTTGGACAAGCAAGAGGGCAGAAGCAGTGTAATTGCAAAAACAATGAATATGCATAAAAATTACAGTTGTGTTTTTTGTGCGTCAGATTCAACAAAACACTTCTATGCCGAGGCTTTTAATGTGCCTGAAGAAAAAATTTTTGTCAACGGTATGCCAAGAATT
This sequence comes from Clostridia bacterium, assembly GCA_035647435.1. Lineage (GTDB taxonomy): Bacteria > Bacillota > Clostridia > Oscillospirales > Acutalibacteraceae > JAAZFZ01. Next base: position 6,618 of record DASRNM010000032.1, on the reverse strand, counting down.
GATTATATTTTGGGTGACGATAAGGTTTTGAAAACAAGAACAAACGCTCTTTTAAAAAAGCACCCAAAGCTCAAGCAAAAGCAAAACATTCTATATGTACCAACTTTCAGAAAAGACAACAATCGAGATATAAAACATATAGAATCTTTTGTTGATAAAAGCAAATACAATTTGCTTGTCAAGCTACACCCGCTTGAACAACTCAAAGAAAAAAGCAGTTTTGCAAGCATTTTTCACTCTCGCACCTTTGAATTGTTGCACATTGCTGATTACATAATTACTGATTATTCGGCGGTTTCGTTCGAGGCCAGTCTGCTTGAAAAACCCGTCTTTTTTTATGTTTATGACCTTAATGAATATAACGAAAAAAGAGGCTTAAACATTGACCTTTACAATGAAATGAGCAATTGCACCTTTGAAAACTTTGGTGAAATCATGGCTCACATTGATGCAGACAAATATGATTTTGAACAATTAAAAACTTTCAGAAATAAGTATGTTCAAACCAATGATGTTCACAATACCAAGCGTATTGTTGACAGTATATATGATTTTTTGGAGATGGATGTTTTTGAATTTGAAGAAAAAGACAAGAAAAGTATTGAAGAGAATCAAAAAGTCAGCATTTAGGTTTGCAAAAAAACACCACACATTTAGGTTGTTTTTGAGAAGGTTATTACATGTAAAAAGAATCATCACTTATAAACTCAGAAGTATGGGTGTTAAAACAGATGAAAAAACAATCCTGTTCAGCTCCTTTGATGGCAGAAAGTTTTCATGTTCTCCAAAGGCCATTTATCAATATATGGTTAACAGTGATGAATTTAAAAATTACAATTTTGTATGGGCATTTAGAAACCCTAAAAAATACAAGTTTTTGAAAAATAATAATAACACAACGGTTATTAAATCAAGAGGAAAAAAGTTTGAGAAAACCCTTGCAAAGGCAGGTTTTTGGATATATAATTATCGAATCCTTGACCATATCTATCCAAAAAAAGACCAGGTTTATGTTCAGTGTTGGCACGGAACACCTTTAAAAAAGCTCGGTTATGACCTTGAATATACAAAAAACGCTACAAACACTCAAAAAGAAATTTGCAGAAAATATAGGATTGACGCCAAAAAATTCACGCATATGATATCCCCCTCCTCCTTTGCAAGCGAGAAATTTATTTCAGCTTGGAATCTCAAAGCAATCGGCAAAGAGGATTGTGTGGTTGAAGAGGGTTACCCGAGAAACGACTTTTTATTTAACTACACACAAGATGATGTCGAAAAAATAAAAAAGAAGCTTAAAATTGATGACACCGAAAAAAAAGTAATATTATATGCTCCAACATGGCGTGACAATCAACACGTTGCAACGGTCGGGTTTACTTATAAAACTGAGGTTGATTTTGACAAGCTTCGAGAAAAACTTGGTGACGACTATATTATTCTTTTCAGGGCTCATTATCTTGTTTCAAACTCATTTGATTTCGATAAGTATGAAGGATTTATTTATAATGTATCAAACTATGACGACATAAATGAGCTTTACATTGCATCTGATTTGCTTGTTACCGATTATTCAAGCGTGTTTTTCGACTTTGCAAATCTAAAGAAACCTATTATTTTTTACATGTATGATTATGAGTTTTATAAGGACGAGCTTCGAGGCTTTTATTTTGATATTGATACACTACCTGGTGAAATTGTTAAAACGGATAATGACCTTATTGAGGAAATATTTAAATCAAAAACCAGCTTTAAAATTGACGAAAGGTATCAAATATTTTGCGATAAATATAACTATCTTGACGATGGCAATGCAACAAAAAGAGTTGTGCACAAAATATTCAAGGATATAAAATAAGGAGAGTCAATTATGAAAAGGATTCTTACATACGGCACGTTCGATTTGCTCCACTATGGCCATATAAGATTGTTGAAAAGAGCAAAGGAGCTTGGAGATTATCTTATTGTCGCACTTTCTACAGATGAATTTAATGAAATTAAAAACAAAAGCTCTTATCACAGCTATGGCACAAGAAAAATAATGCTTGAGGCAATTAGATATGTTGACCTTGTTGTTCCAGAAAACACATGGGAACAAAAGATTGAAGATGTTTTAAATTATAAGGTTGATGTTGTTGTTATGGGCAGTGATTGGAGCGGCAGCGACAAATTCGACTATTTAAAAGAATATTGCGAGCTTATATATCTTGACAGAACTCAAGGTGTTTCAACCTCGATGATAAAAGAAACACTTGGTTTGCAAAACCCCATTAGCGGAGTTGAACAAATACCTGGCGAAAAACACGAAAGAATAGGTGTGGAATAATTGAAAACCGCTATTGAGATTATAAAAGACCATTTTCATTTCAGAACACAACTAATTAAAATGGCTCGATCCGACCTTGTTAAAACTTACAGAGGCGCGGCACTTGGCTGGTTGTGGGCAATTATCAGACCTGTTGTTACAATTTTTGTTTATTGGTTCGCTTTCTCTATTGGTTTAAGAATTAGTAAAGACGTTTCAAACTACCCATTTTTCTTGTGGCTTATCGCTGGTGTTGTGCCGTGGTTTTATATGAACGACATGATTACACAGGGCACAGATTGCATGCGCAAATACAGTTATCTTATAACAAAAATGAAGTTCCCTGTTTCAACAATTCCAACCTTTGTGAGCATTTCAAAGCTGATTGTAAATACAATTCTAATTGTCATAGTGATTATCATCTATTGGGCAATGGGTTACCCACCCGATATATACTATTTGCAGATCCCCTTTTTCACATTGTTGATGTATTTGTTTTTCACACAGTGGGCACTGTTTGCAGCACCTATAGCTGCGATGAGCAAGGATTTTTCAAACCTCGTTAAGTCATTTGTTTTTGCCTTATTTTGGCTTTCAGGTGTTTTGTGGGATGCAGAAAAAGTCGAAATAATTTGGCTAAGAAGATTTTTGATGTTAAACCCCGTCACCTTCCTTGTAAACAGCTTTAGAAATACGTTTGTGAACAAAATATGGTTTTGGGAGCAGCCGAAGAGATTTGGGTACTTTCTTTTCTTTCTCTTAATCATGTATATGCTATCTATTTGGAGCTACAATAGGCTTAGAAAAGAAATACCCGATGTTTTATAATGTGCAGGAGAAAAATATGAGTAATACAGTAATTAGGTTTGACCATGTGGTCAAGGAATATAAGCTTTTTAAAAACGGAAGGCAGCGGCTCAAGAGCGTTTTCTTTCGAAACACCAAGCACAAAATTAAAAGAGCAGTTGATAACATAACCTTTGATGTTCAAAAAGGCGAATCCGTTGCAATTTTCGGCAGAAATGGTGCTGGTAAATCGACTGTTTTGAAAATGATTACAAAGGTTTCCTACCCCAACTCGGGTAGTATATTTGTAAAAGGCAGAGTTAGCGCATTGCTTGAGCTAACATCGGGCTTTGACCCCGAGTTCACAGGCAGAGAAAACATATATTTAAAAGGCTCAATTCTCGGCTTAACACGAAGCGAAATTGATTCGTTGGAGCAAATAATAATTGATTTTGCAGAAATACATGAGTATATCGACCAACCTGTTAGAACATATTCAAGTGGCATGAAGTCAAGGCTCGGTTTTTCGATAAATGTTAATATACACCCTGAAATACTGATTGTTGACGAGGCCTTGAGCGTGGGCGACGCAGCATTTAAAAACAAATGCGCCGAAAAGGTTGACGAAATAATCAGCAACGATAATGTTACTCTTTTATTCGTCACCCACTCTTCTAACATCGCAAAAACGTTTTGTAAACGAGGAATAGTGATGGACAAAGGAAAAATAATCTATGACGGCGAAATAGATGATGCCCTTGCTGAATACAATTCGATGTTTCTGAAAACCAAAAAATAATTTCACTTTTAATAGGCTTATATAACTGTCTTTTTCGTGTTAATAACGATTAAGACAGTTTTTATCATTTCATGGCTTAAATAATGTCTATTTGTATTGCTATTATTTGTCAGTATGTTATAATATTAGTTAGTAAAAATCTTTTTATGTTTTTAAAATTTAAGGAGGATTTAATTTGAAAAGAGGACTAAAAGCAATCATTTCAATTGTTTTATGCTTAAGCTTAGTGTTGCCAATTTCAACATCTGCATTCGCTTATTCAAATTCCGCATCCAATGCGGCACTTGGCTTATTTGACACAGAAAAAATATTAAGAAATGTCATTGTCGCTACTTGGAAAGCTCTCAACCCCATTCTCGAGGACGTTGTTAACGGCGTCGCAAAAGCTGTTCCCGACTGCAAGGACTGGGTTGATTATGACAAATACAAAAGCGAGAACTTTTTTAAAGGTCATGATTATTTCCTTGATGAACCCACAAAAAGCTCCGTTTGGAGTTTAGGGTATTCGCAAGAAATACTAACTCCCGAAGATTTGTCGACCAAAGGGTATCCTATGGCCGGTTATTCACTCGGTAAAATTGCATATGAAAAATATGACGACATAAAGGTTCGCACAATCTGTTTGGACGACGGCTCTTCAAGAGGAAAGGTAACCTTTAGTGTTGTCGACTGTGTTGGGCTTGCAAATGCTGATGTTCGTGGAATCAGGGCAGGGCTTTCATCTTTTGCTACTGCAAACAACATCGTTAGTATTAATGTCGGCGCGAGCCACACACATAGCGGACTTGATACACAAGGGATTTGGGCAAAACAACCAAAAGCAACAGCTGTTAACATTCTAAACTCACTTTTGAACAAGCCCCCAAAATCAGGGGTTGATTCATATCTTATGGAAAAAATTTATAAATTAACCGTTAAATCCGTCAAGGACGCTTGCAATAACATGAAGCAAGGCGAGCTCACTTTAGCAACAAAGGATATTTCTGATTATCTTAATGATAAATCTTACCCTGATTATTTTATTAAAGACCTTTACAGATTAAGATTTGACCCATATGACGGCAGCAAGGGCACAATTATAGCAAACTTCGGTGCCCACCCCGAAAGTGTTGGCCTTACCACTGACTCTTTCGCAGGCGATAAAATGTCAGCCGACTTTGTGCCTTATATTGAAGAGGTTGTCAATGACGGCGGTTTTAATTTCATATTCATACAGGGCGCTATCGGTTCCCTTATTTCTACAAACAGAACTCTTTCTGGTGATATGATTCCTGACCAAGACAGATACGACAGTGCTGTTAGATACGGGCAGGAAATCGGCTATATACTTCTAGGCATGGACTATAAAACAGAGCAAGAGTGCTATGACTATGTTGTCAATAAGGAGCGAGAGGCTGCAGACATGGCCGTTTCACTCGGTTACACTCCATGGTATGAAAACTGGACGGTTGAAGGCCCACCAAAAGCCGTTGAGCCTATTTTGAACATAGCATTTACAGATATGGTTTGCCCCATAACAAATCCACTTTTTGTTGGCATAGGCAAGCTTGGCTTTACTAACGATTTGCTCATTAAAGACAGCAATAACAATGTTTTTACACCAACAGAAATTGGTTATATGGAAATAGGTAAAAACATCAAAGTTTTGATTTCTCCCGGCGAAACTGCTCCCGAGCTTGTTATCGGTGGCAAGACAATGACCTCTGAAGGCTCTGTTTCAGGCGGAGAATTCATTTATGCACCACTTAGAGATATTGTCGGCGAAGATTTGATTGTTTTTGATGTTATGAACGACGCTGCAGGATATGTTATCCCCGACTGTGACTACGGCATAGGAACACTCAGGTATTTTGACGGCAAATTCTCATATAACTTAGACGGGATAATGTCCTACGGCGGAAATACCGCATCAATATTTGTCGGCGAGTTTCTTGCTTTAATTGAGAAAATGAAAAGCCAATCAGTCTAATAGTTATGCATCATTAAACACAACAGGCTATCTACGGTTTGTGCCGCAAGGTAGCCTGTTTTTAATGGACAATCTTTGTTAATAATTTAATAATCGGTTAATAATAGTTTAAATAAATGAGTGTACCTGTTATAATTTTTTTACCTCAAGAACAGAAAGGAAAACATAATGAGCGACCATATTACGACTTACACTAGGGAAATTTTTTACCCTTTAGAGCCTGAAATAGAAAAAATAAATGTTGAGGACATTGCACACGCCCTATCACTCACCTGCCGTGCAAATGGGCATATTCACTCCTTCTTCTCTGTAGCACAGCATTCAATAAACTGCGCAAAGGAAGCCAAGGCAAAGGGGTGCTCAAACAGAATACAGCTTGCCTGCCTTTTACATGATGCAAGCGAGGCATATATTTCAGACATCACACGGCCGGTAAAAAAAGAACTTCTCGAATACCTTGTGATTGAAGAAAGACTTCAGGGTATGATCTACAATAAATACTTTTCTCCTGCCTTGAATGATAAGGAATTTGAAGTGGTCAAAGAAATTGACGATGCCATGCTGTACTGTGAGTTTATGAACTTTATGGAGCTGAAGGTTTTTGACAACCCTCCCGCTATCATGTGTGAGCCGAAGTTTAACTTTGAACAGTTTGAAAATGTTGAAAAAAAGTTTTTGGAGCTATTTCGTCAGCTTTTTCAGAAATTAAACATTAAATAATAATTATAAAATAACAAAACGCCCCTTTATTAGGGGCGT
>DASRNM010000031.1:0-31879 GCA_035647435.1 Clostridia bacterium | reverse complement strand
AGAATGTATATTCTTCATATTTAGACGGCGATTCCAGCAAATCGAACACGGTCAAATCTTTATTTCTGACTGCTAAAGAATTTGACTTCAAAATAGAATTCAAAGGCGATTTTATTAACTTTTACGGCTTGACACAGCGAGTTATCGGAAATAAATATGTAAAAGATGGAAGCGATCGATTCAACGATGTAATTAAACTTGATAACGGATACATCACTTTTACACAGGACGACAATCAAGAAATTGTTGATTATGCGATAAAGAGTTTAACCGATTTTAACGAATATTTGACCTCAAAGGATATTTATTATCTCTATGTGCAGGCACCTAATAAAGTCTGTAAAAATGACGAAAAACTTCCTCCAGGGGTTTTGGACTATACCAATAAATTTTCAGACGAACTCATCAGTGGTCTCAACCAAAACGGGGTTAAAACAATTACTCTTTCAGACGAAATAATCCGTCAAGGACTTGACCACTACTCCATGTTCTTTAAAACTGACCACCACTGGAAGCCTCAATCCGGACTTTGGGCGGCACAAGAAATTTGTAAAACACTCAACAGCGAGTTTGGTTTTTTGATTGATACCGACATTTTAAACCTCGAAAATTTCAGCACAACCGTTTATGAAAATATATTTTTGGGCAGCCAAGGCAAACGGGTTGGAAAGTTTTATGCAGGCGTTGACGATTTTCCGTTGGTTTTGCCTAGTTTTAAAACCGATTTGACTAATTATGTTTTGAGAGAAAACGGCTTAGAGCAGAATTTAAAGGGTAGTTTTGAAGAAACTCTGATTTTTAAAGACCACCTTGAACCAGTCGACTATTTTGAAAAAAGCAGCTATTCTGCATATACGGGTGGCGATTTCCCTCTAAACATTATTACAAACAACAAACTTAAAAATAAAAGAATTGTATTCCTTCGTGATTCCTTTGCATGTGTTACAACCCCGTTCCTTTCACTCGCAGCATGCAATGAGTTGCACACTATCGACCCGAGATACTACAAAGGCTCAATTAGGGAATATATTGAAAAACTAAACCCTGATATTGTTATAACTATGTATAGCTCGAGGACAATTGGGATAATTAATAATATTCAGTAGTTTAGAATTGAAACGAGGTAAAATATGCACAACAATTTAAACGAATTAAAAGCAATGTGTGAGAGCTGTCAAAAATGCAGTTTGAGTGAATCGAGAACAAATGTGGTTTTCGGTGAGGGTGTTGATAACGCCGAGGTGTTTTTTATCGGCGAGGGGCCCGGTGAACAAGAGGATTTGAGCGGCAAGCCCTTCATCGGCAGAGGTGGCAAGCTTTTGGATAAATATCTTGATGCTATTGACCTTCACAGGGATAAAAATATGTATATTGCCAATATTGTTAAGTGTCGCCCTCCGGAAAACAGAAACCCTAACACCGAGGAGCAGGAGGCTTGCATTGACTGGCTCAGGGATCAGGTTCGGATTATTCGCCCGAAAATAATCGTATGCTTAGGCAGAGTTGCCGCCTTAAGGATTATTTCGCCCGATTTCAAGGTTACTGTACAACATGGTGAGTTTTTTAAAAAAGGCGGTATTCTAATGATGGGCACTTTCCACCCCGCTGCCCTTTTGCGAAACCCGAACAGAAAACCCACAGCACTTGAGGATTTTTTGAAGCTTAGGGATAAGATCCAAGAAGTCTGCGAAAGAACATATGATTAATTCATTGCTGCGTTTTTGACAGGTTGTAATTATATTAGTTTTCAGATATAATTATTACCATGCGATATGGCAAGAAAGGAGCCCCCTATGAAATACGATAATGAAAAATGTCCTGTTTGCCTAAGTGAATTTAAACCTGGGGATGACATAGTTGTCTGCCCCGATTGCGGAACGCCACACCACAGGGATTGTTGGAATAAGCACAACGAATGTGCAAATGGTTTTAAACATTATGAGGGCTTTCAATGGGAGCCTAAAGCTAACCCTGATGAAAACCCCGATACAAAAGATAAATTGGGCGTTATCTGCGCTGTTTGTGGCACAAACTGCCCAACTGATTTTAATTTTTGTCCCGTGTGCAGTACACCGTTGCGTTCTTCCCAAACCAAGCAAGGCAAAAACACCACACAAGATAAAAACGTTTTTTCTGACGGCGCACCGGTGTTTCCGATGAACAACAGCATGCACCTTCATGATTTGCCTGTTCCACCCGACACGGCCATTGATGACATAACCGCTGCTGAAGCTGCTGCGTATGTTCAAGTCAATTCAAAAAAATATATTTCCAAATTTTTAACTGATAAAAAAGTCTCATGGAATTGGGCGGCCTTCTTTTTCGCCCCGTATTGGTATTTTTACAGAAAAATATATAAAATAGGTTTTGTTGCTCTGGCACTTTTTGTTTCGTTATGGTTGTTTTCGGCTGGACCTGTGCAACAAGCATACGATAACTTTGATTTGCTTTACAGGGATGTCACAAACAGCTACAGCTCTGATGATTTAACGCAAGAAGAAACAGAGCAACTGAACCTTGAACTTTATGAGATTGCCTCTAAATTCTCAAAGGCCATGTGGCCATTTGCACTGGTTAACCTTGTTGTCAGAATCGGCTGTGGGCTGAGTGCAAATTACCTTTACAAGAAAAAGGTTGTAAGCGATGTCAAGTTGCTTGAAAATGCTGCAAATGAGCAAGAAATGTTTAACTTTTTGGCATTAAAAAAAGGGGGCGTTTCTGCCTTCGCTGCAATAGGGAGTATTTTTATCTACCAAATAATAGTAACGATACTCTCCGAGTTGCCGTTGTTATTATAAATTTTGGAGGTTCATTATGAAAGTCAAAAAAGCAATAATTCCAGCGGCAGGCCTTGGCACAAGAGTGCTGCCTGCATCAAAAGCAGTTCCAAAAGAAATGCTCAATATTGTCGACAAGCCTGCCATTCAATTCATCGTTGAAGAAGCGGTTGCTGCAGGCATTGAAGACATATTGATTATCACAAACCGTGGCAAAGGTGTTATTGAGGACCATTTTGACCATGCGTTTGAGCTTGAAAAAAACCTTGAGGGTAGACCCGAAAAAGCCGAAATACTCGAACAGCTAAGGGCTGTTGCAAACTTAGCAAACATATACTTTTTGCGACAAAAAGTCACAAAAGGGCTTGGGCATGCGGTTTTGTGCGCAAAATCCTTTGTGGGCAACGAACCCTTTGCCGTTCTCTACGGCGACGATGTCATCATCTCTGACGACCCTGTAACGGCACAATTGTCAAGGGTTTATGAAGAGTTCGGTTGTGGCGTTGTTGGCGTCAAGGAGGTTCCGAGAAAAGATGTCCCCAAATATTGCACACTTGATGTAACTACCTTGCGTGACAATATCATGAAATGCCACAACATTATCGAGAAACCCACTCCCGAGCAGATTATCTCAAACTATTCTATTCTCGGCCGTTTAATTCTACCCCCAGAGATTTTCGGGATTTTGGAGGAAGGTTTAAGAAACGTCACTGAGGGTGAATTCTACCTAACCGATTCTATGGTGCAGTTGGGCAAAGAAAGCGGTCTTTTGGCTGTTGATTTCAAGGGCACCCGTTACGACATGGGCAACAAGCTTGGCATTATGCAAGCAAACTGTGAGGTTGCTTTATCTCACCCCGAAATCGGCGAGGATTTTAAAAAATACATTAAAGCACTTGCACAAACTTTATAAAATATTCAAAGCGAACGGCATTTGTCGTTCGCTTTCTTTTTATCGTTTCGGCTTTTAAAATTTATCTTTCTATTGTCCGTCGTTTATGATATTATTTAAATGTCGATTTGTGTCAACCTCGCTATTGAAAGGACTTAAAAATGAAACATAAAACAAAGCCTGAAAGCCACATCAAAAAAGACTACGGAAAAGCAGTAAAAATGCTTCAAATTTTTTCGGTCGCTCTTATTGTTTTAATGCTCATGACCTGTCTCGTATTAATTAATAAGTACGATATCTCAATCAAGAACATTTATAATCTTCAAACGATGATAACTGGCGGAGCGGTTACCGTTGCTTTGGGTATAATTGTTTTTTCCATCGTAAAATCCTTTGCTCTCGTTTTCCCTCCGGCAGTAATTTTTGCCTTATCGGGCCTGCTCTTTGGCAATGTTTGGATTGCTTTGGGCGTAAATTTTGTATCAACATTTTTAAGCCTGATTTTGCCTTATTATTTAGGAGTTTTCACAGGCAAACCAATGCTCGACTCCCTTAAAAAACGATTTGTAAAGATCAAAAAGATTGATGATTTTGCACAAGTGAACGACTTTTCTCTTGTTTTGATTCTTAAAGTTTCAGGAATACTTGGAAGCGATTTGAGCAGTTTGATTTTCGGAGCGATGGGCATAAAATTTAAACCGTATTTTATAGCATCTAATTTGGGGCTTTTACCGCTGAACATTATGTGGACCCTGCTTGGTGTTTACGGCGACCTCACGGACCCGAAAAGCATATTGTTTTTGATTCCCATTGTCACGCTTGCAATAATCGGTTCCACTGTTGCAAAAAAGCTTAGCAATAAAAAAGAGAAAATCACAGTCTAAACAGTTTTTTATTAATATTTAACGGCTGTCTTTTACTAGTTTGTAAAAGACAGCCGTTGTTTGATTTTAAATTGTTAAACTAATCTGCAATTATCTCGCCGTAAGCTCCAGGGGCTGCAGAAGCCGCGTTGGATTCATCAGTGTCAATATGAAGTGCAAGAGCGAAATTGGGGCTGACTCTGACTACAACATCGTCATAAATCAATGAACGCCCGTCTGAATCAATCTTCACCTTCACAACCTGCTTGTCCTTCAAACCGTACTTTTCAGCGTCCTCAGGGGTTGCATGAATGTGCCTTTTTGCAACTATAACGCCTTGGGTAATCTCTATTTCGCCTTTAGGGCCGACAATTTTGCACGCAGCACTGCTCTCTATGTCACCACTTTCACGAACTGGAGCGGCAACTCCGATTTTTCTTGCATCGGTCTTCGAAATCTCAACCTGCGTTGCATTTCTTATTGGGCCGAGTATCGAAACCCTATCCATTTCACTTTTTGGTCCGACCAACTTAACCTTTTCTTCGCTCAAAAACTGACCGGGTTGTGAAAGAGACTTTTTTGAAGTCAACTCATATCCCTTTCCGTAAAGAATATCTAAATCCTCACGGCTGACGTGCACATGACGTGCAGATGTTTCAACTAAAACTGGTTTGCTCATCTAATCTTCCTTTCTTTTGCTAACAGAAAACATATCTGTAAAACCGCAAACTGCGGTTACCATTTAACTTTATAGTCCTTTTCAAGTCCGAATTCTATGTTTATATTCAGACCCAAAGCGGTTAAGGACAATTCCCAATCCATGTATGTATTGTATGCTATAACATTGCCTGTTTTTTCGTCAATTTGTGCAACAAGCTTGCCATTGCGATAGCCAATTTTAACATTTTTAAGAATCGACTTTGCAGGTCCTGCATTGTCATATATCGTTTCAACAGCTATTGGCGTTAATGCCTTGCCCGCATTTGCGTCACCTGCGCCTATATCGGCACTCGCTTTGTCATTTTTTAATGTAATTGTTATTGTATAAACACCGTCTTTTAAGGTGTATTTTGCATCTTTGATATTGTTTAGAGTGAGTTTGCTCGACCAATTTTCGCCCTCAACGGGAAAAAACATTACCTTGTCATTTTCGGACAATAAGTCTTTGTCCTTTTTCTCCGGCAAATCACCCATATTTGAATCTACAAGTGGTCCAGCCAGTTTTTCAAGAAACTTATTGCCTAAATCGATTTCACCGTCAAAAGTGTTTCTCTCGTATTTTTGAGTGATGGTTTTGGAGTTTGGCTTAACTTTATTGATACAGGTGTTAAAATAATTAAGCACATCAGCCTTTGTCTCAAGCCTCACCACTGACGCATCTTCAGTTGTCAGCTCATCAATCGTATTATTTTCGTTGATATCAGTTGTTATTTGGTTTTCGGTGGTTGTAACTGCCGCAACATCTGTAGTTTGAGTTGTTTGCAATTTTTCAGTTGTAGTCTTGTCGTCGTCCCCCGCGCACGCTGCCATTGTCAGAATTAAAGTGAACGCAAGCATAAGAGTCAAAAGCTTCAACATAGTTTTCATAAGCATCCCCACTTTTCTTTATTTGTAACACAATATGCTATAAATTATATAACAACATCGTATTTAATGCAACACTAATTTTTATACAAAAAATATAAAAAAAATGCCCCGATAACTCGGGGCATTCCTCTTTTGAGCAAAATGAATTACTTATTCACCTTTCATCTTTGCAAAGCACTCGCTACAACGAACCGGACGGTCCTCGCGGGGCTTGAATGGAACTTTAGCAGTTCCACCGCAATCACAGCATACTGCCTCATACATCACACGCTCGCCACGAGTGGCGTTCTTGCGTGCGTTGCGGCAATCTCTGCAACGCTGAGGCTCATTCTCAAAGCCTTTCTCAGCATAAAATTCTTGCTCTCCGGTCGTGAAAATAAATTCATTACCGCATTCCTTACAGATAAGGGTTTTGTCTTCGAACATTTTGGTTACCTCGCTTGAAATATTGTATTTGCCCTTGGACGGAATCGCACCGACACCTTTGGTTCACAACGCTCTACTTGATTAAGCTACGCGGGCATATTAACTTTATTTATGCAAACTATCTGCCCAATGCTCGGAGCTTCCTTTTGATCCGCTGTAAAGCATTGTCAACAGCCTTTGCCGTAATATTAAGACTATTTGCTATTTGTTCATAACTGCGACCTGCAAGATAATAATGGATAACCTTGCGCTCCATTTTAGATAGCAACTCGTCCAATATTCTGTTTAGTCGGGCTGTTTCCTCTTGTCTGGAGACAATCTCCTGAGGGTCCGCTCCGACGGCTTCAATGTCCATTCCGTCTTGATTAATTGAAATAAGTGAGTTTTTCGGAATATCCTTAACCCTTATTTGCCTTCTAATTGCAGTAGTTATACGGTTGTCAATGCATGTTACTGCATAGGTTCTAAAACTTGCACCGCCGTCAACCTTGAAGTTATTCACTGCGTCGAGAAAGCCCATCATTCCCTCTTGAGCCAAATCCTCAGGCTCAACCAATGTGCCACCAACTGTTGCGGCACGCACCTTAACCAATGGTGCAAGGCGGGAAATTAGAGTGGCCATCGCACTATCGTCTCCACTGCAGGCAAGAGTAACAAGCTTTTCATCGCTAAGTTCATTTTTGCCTGACAGAACAGTTGTGCTGTTCATATGCCACCTCACATAGGGTTACATTTATGCTACTACATCATAGAGCAAGAATTTGCGTTTGTCAACACATTTTTTTGATTATTTAGAAAAACTTTTTTAAATTTGAAAAAACTATGCTTTTTGCCGAATCTTTACCAAAACACCGATGTTATAGGGTCATTTATGCCTGATAATAGTATGTACAATTAAATCAAAAAAATTGATTACCTGATAAACCTATGGTAAAATATTAAATTGGAGGCGATTAAATGAGAGTTTCAACAAAGGGCAGATATGCGCTCAGATTAATGCTTGACCTCACTGAGCATAATAACGGTGATTATGTTTCGCTCAAAGATATCGCAAAAAGGCAAGATATTTCTTTAAAATACCTTGAACAAATTGTATCGCTGCTTTGCAAGGTCGGTTATCTTAAAAGCGTTCGTGGCGCTCAAGGTGGGTATATGCTTGCTAGAAAACCGGAAGAATACACTGTAGGTGAAATTTTGAGAGTAACAGAGGGAGAGCTTGTGCCAACCTCCTGTCTTATAAACGATGTCAATGACTGCCCGCGACGGGAAAAATGTCTGACATTGGATTTTTGGAACGGTCTGTATGAGGTTATTAACAATTATGTTGATAAATACACTCTTAGCGATTTATGGAACTCAACGTCAAAATAGTCTTTTTAAAGACTTGACAAATCAGTAAATTGTGATAAAATTAATTCATACCGCTTTGGTAGGAATAGATTTTGTAAAAAGTATGGTGTTTAATATGAAAACAGTTTATGTAGACAATGCTGCCACGACCGCAATTTGCGACGCTGCAGCACAAGCAATGTCAAAAAGCCTTCGTGAGGACTACGGCAACCCATCAAGTCTTCATTCAGTTGGGCAACAATCGGCAAGAAAAGTCAAAGAATCAAGGGAAACGATTGCAAGTATTCTCGGTTGTCGCAGCAACGAGATTTATTTCACCTCGGGTGGCACGGAATCTGACAACTGGGCAATACGCTCCTGTGCAAAGAACGGTGAGAAAAAAGGCAAGCGGCATTTGATATCGACAAAAATCGAGCACCATGCCGTTTTGCACACATTACAAGCGCTTGAAAAAGAGGGCTTTGAAGTGACCTACCTCGATGTTGGCGAAAACGGAATCATCAACCCCGACGATGTCAAGGAAGCCATTAGAGACGACACGGCACTTGTAACAATTATGTATGCCAACAACGAAATCGGTACAATTCAGCCTGTTTCTATAATAGGGAGTATATGTAAAGAAAAGGGTGTCATATTTCACACCGATGCTGTGCAGGCAGTCGGTCATCTTAAAATAAATGTTGTTGATGAAAACATTGATATGCTCTCCTTTTCCTCACACAAATTTCACGGACCTAAGGGCTGCGGTGGTTTGTATTGCAGGAAGGGAATCATTCTCAACAATATAATTTTCGGCGGTGCGCAAGAAAGAGGAAAAAGACCGGGAACAGAAAATGTCCCCCTTGTTGTCAGCGCTGCATCAGCATTAAAATATGCGTGCGATAACCTTGAAGGAAACATTGAATATGTGAGCAGTTTGAGAGATAGGATAATTGAAAAAATTCTTAACACAATCCCACGTTCAAGGCTCAACGGCGATAGGCAAAACAGGCTCCCCGGCAATATTAGCTTTTGCTTTGAGGGCATTGAAGGCGAATCACTTTTGCTCTCGCTGGACCTCAAGGGTATTTGCGCCTCGTCGGGCTCTGCGTGCACGTCTGGTTCACTCGACCCTAGCCATGTGCTTTTGGCAATCGGGTTGCCGCACGAAATTGCGCATGGTTCACTACGCATATCATTAAGTGAACTTAACACCATTGATGAGGCGGATTATATAATTGAAGTCCTGCCTAATATCGTTGCAAGATTAAGGGATATGTCACCTGTATGGGAACGAATCCAAAAGGAGGAGGCAAAATATGCTTTACAGTAAAGAGGTTATGGACCATTTTGCGAACCCTCGGAATGTCGGTAAAATAGAAAGTGCCGATGGAGTCGGAGAGGTCGGAAACGCCAAGTGTGGCGATATTATGAAAGTGTACATTAATGTTGACAACGGAATAATAAGCGATGTAAAATTCAACACATTCGGTTGTGCCTCAGCCATAGCGACCAGCTCAATGGCAACTGAAATGATAAAGGGCAAAACTATTGAAGATGCGCTCAAGCTGACAAACAAGGACGTTGTGAAAGCTCTCAACGGTTTGCCACCTGCAAAAATTCATTGCTCTGTGCTTGCCGAAGGGGCTGTGAAAGCAGCCGTAGCGGATTATTATGATAAAAACTCAATAGACTATGACAAAGAAAAACTAACCTGTAGCGGTTGCTGCCATGCATGCCAAAATGTCGAGAGTGATGATATCTAGCCTTTTCAAATAATTTGCGCTATAAGCTTGAACTTATGGAAAAAAATATATATTATTGTATTATATTTATTAACAGCTCAACCTTTGCTTTACGGTGGAAATTAACCAAATGAAACGGAATGATAAAAATGATAAGAAATATTCAAGATGAAATTAATAGAATAAAAAAAGAAAAGGATGTTTGTATTCTTGCACACAGCTATCAAACAAGGGATATTATAGAGATTGCCGACTATAACGGCGACTCCTATCAGTTAAGCGTTATGGCACAAAAAGCAAAGCAAAAAAACATTATAATGTGCGGTGTTCGTTTCATGGCGGAAACGGTCAAGGTGCTGTCCCCCGAAAAAAGTGTCTATCTCGCAAACTCCGTTGCGGGTTGCCCTATGGCTGAGCAGATGAGCAAGGAATACATCAGCGGTGTTAAAAAAGAAAACCCAGGCTATTCCGTTGTTGCATATATAAACACCACAACCGACCTCAAAAGCGTTTGCGATGTTTGTGTAACGTCCTCGTCAGCGGTTAAAATTGTAAAAAATATGGATAATGATAAAATATTGTTTATTCCCGATATAAATTTAGGGCGTTATGTTGCAAAACAAGTGCCCGAAAAGACTTTCAAGTTTTTACAAGGCGGTTGCCCGGTTCACGCCGCTGTATCTGTTGAGCAAGCAAAAGAGGCTAAAAAGGCGCACCCAAATGCTTTATTGCTCGTTCACCCCGAATGCTTGCCGGAGGTTTCTGAAATGGCAGACTTTGTCGGCTCCACTTCACAGATTATGGATTTTGCAAATAAGTCTGACAATGAAGAGTTCTTAATCGGAACAGAGGTTAGCATAGCAGAGCATCTGCAGTTTGACTGCCCTGATAAAAAATTCTATCCGCTGTCTAAAGACCTAATATGCGCGGACATGAAGGCGACAACCCTTATGGACGTTTATAACTGTGTGCTTGGCAAAGGCGGCGACGAGATAACGATTGACGAAAAAGTAAGGCTCAAGGCAAAACGGTGCATTGACGAAATGATGAGGTTAGGCTGATATGGCAAAAAGCGTGCTCGTTGCAATGAGCGGAGGGGTCGACAGCTCAGTAGCCGCTTATCTAATTAAAAAAGAGGGCTATGAGGCCGTTGGCGTTACTCTAAGCCTTTATAAAGGCGAAGATGCAGGTTGCCCTGAAAAGGCAACTGGCTCGCTCTCCGACGTTGAGGACGCTAAAAGCGTTGCAAATCAGCTGAGCATGGAGCATTGTGTTTTCAATTATCAAAACAGTTTTAAAACCGATGTTATCGACCGTTTTGTAAGCTCATATATTGAGGGCAAAACTCCGAACCCCTGTATTGACTGCAATAAATACATCAAATTCAAAAAGCTGTTTGAAAGTGCCGAGCAAATGAATATCGATTGCATCTCGACAGGCCATTATGCAATAATCGAACACGACAAAAACATGCAGAGGTATCTACTAAAAAAAGCTATTGATTTAACAAAAGACCAAAGCTATGTGCTTTATTCTCTCGACCAAAATAGGCTTTCAAAAACCTTGCTCCCCTTAGGTTCCCTTGAAAAGTCAGAGGTTCGTAAAATTGCTCAAGAAAATGGGTTTTTGAACGCAAGAAAAAGCGACAGTCAAGATATATGCTTTGTTCCCGACGGAAAGTATGCCGATTTCATTGAAAAACATACGGGAAAATGTTTTCAAAACGGGCAGTTCGTTGACACTAAAGGGGCAATTCTCGGTGAACATAAGGGAATAATAAGGTACACCACAGGGCAAAGAAAAGGGCTCGGTCTTGCTCTGCCGAACCCCATGTATGTTTATCAAAAGGATATGAAAAATAATCGTGTCATTCTAAGCGACGAGTATAAACTCTTTTCAAAAAGCTTTTATGCAAACGATATTAATTTGATAACTAAAGATAGTATAGACCGACCGCTAAAGGTTCGTGCCCGTGTTAGGTACAAGCAGAAAGAGCAATGGGCCACAGTTGAACAGGTCGGAGGGGATAGGATTCATGTTGAATTCGATTCGCCTCAAAGAGCAATAACAAGCGGGCAGGCCGTTGTTCTTTATGACGATGATGTAGTTATAGGTGGCGGCACAATTGAATAAAGCTGCTTTCTATGATTTAGAATGCTGCTATTAAAAATCGGTCGTGTACCGATTTTTTTAATTATCTAATCAATTATGGCGCAGATAACTGTCATATCATCTTGTCTGCCTTTTACCTTTTGTCGCCTTGCCATCTCAGATATTCTTTGCGCAAGCTCCTGTGCACTGTTCCCTCTCCAGATTTTCAGCTCCTCCATAATCCATGAATGGTCGTTGCCAATAATCCCGTCTGAAACCATCACAACAATATCGCCTGTTTCAAGGTTTGCATATGCCTTTTCAAAGTTTACTTCCCTCAAGATGCCTGCAGGGAGTGCGGATAGCTCAAGAGCGGCAACTTTGTTTTTCTTTCTGACAAAAGACATTGCGCCGCCCGCCTTTGAAAACTCGGCTTTCCCGCTGAACAAGTCAATGCTAACAACATCAAGCGTTGAAAGCGATTCATCGATTCCCTTGACAAGCAATGCAGAATTGGTCAGCCTTAACGCACAGTCAAAGCCAAGCCCTGCCTTGACCAATGATGAAAATATCTCTGTTGCAAGTGCGGCATCGACTGCGGCCCTATCACCTGTACCCATGCCGTCACTAAGTATTATAACCTCGTGCCCGTTTCCATCCTCAAAGCACTCAAAATAATCACCGCAATACTCCCCCTCTTTGCAAGGAATCTGTGCCGCTCCGAGTTTCACCTTTATTGAAGCTCTTTGTGAAAATGTCATAAGTGTGTATTCAGGGTTTTCAACTATGCAGGGCAAATCAAGCTCCCTGTCGCAAGCCTTGCTTATGGCTCTTGTGAGCTGTGTTTTGTTGACCGTCGGCTTGATTTCACCTGTCTGTATGCTAAGGCTCATTCTCCCCAACTCATTGACAAGACAACTCACCGCATAAACTCGTATGTCAAAGGATTCGCAAACCTCCGAAGCCAAGCGTGAAAGCTCAGGCTCAAAGCTAACCGTTTGCCCAACACTTTTTGCCATACTTTTGAGCAAATCCGAAACGCTTTCAAATTGATCTGAAACGACCTCACGTATTTGACTTATTCTTTGCGCCGTTCCCCTTTTCGCAACCATATTCAAATAATGCTTATTGAATGATGAAGTCAGCTCATATGCTCTAATGCATCTGCCAGAAAGTGGCTCGCTGAGCATATCTGTGCTCAAACATTCATCGTTTTTTATTATATCAACAAGCTCGTTAAAAGCCTGCTGTGTTTCCTTGTTGCAGTTTGACCAACAATGCGTCAACAGACCACAGTTAGAACACACCTCTTCACGCACACGCAAAAATACCGCTTCGTTTTCGGGCTCTGCCAATCTATTGAGTGAGCATGAAACCTTTTCGATATAATCTGAAACACCGTTGATTGCCGTTGCCGCATTGTTAAGCTTCATCACCACTGCATTTGTGTTGCTGTCCTCGGGCGCAGGAGTCGGTGTTTTGATAGCATATTTTTTTAGCATTTCTAATTTCTGTGGAGGTATTGCGCAAAAAATAACGCAGGCAATGGCGGCCTCTATTAGCACAGATACTGCCTGCACCTCATTGCTCACCAGTGCAGATACTCCGCAAACGACAACAAATGCACCTGAACAAGCGAGCCGTCCCAACGGGGAAAAAATACCTGCCAAAAGCCCTCCCAGGGCAAAGGTTGCAGCAAGGGTGGGGTTATTTGTTGCAAACCCAACACAAACGCCTGCACATATTCCAGCTATACTGCCCCCCGTTTCTCTTGAAAAACAAGCAAACAATATAATAACAAAAGCAGAAAGCAACCTTGCTGGCACAAATCCCTTTACAGAGAACACCGAAAGTGACATAACAAAAATACAAGCGGTTATAATAACACAGGCGGTCTCCTGGTTGCTCAAACAAAAACCGCCGGTTGGCATAGGTTTAATCTCCATGGTTCTTTTTATAAAATAAGCCGCTCCTCCAGCCAAAACAGCCTCACAGACAAAAAGCATCGTGCCGTTGAGAGTGAAGCCAACTGCGAGCATTGTGGTAATGCCCGACGCAAGGCAACATATTGACGCAACGCAAGGCGCTATGATTCTGTTTTCTCTTAGAGAAATAAAACGAGAAACCGTTGTGTTGATTGCCGCAGCAGCTGCCATTGCGGCAATGCTTTGAACAGCGGTTGATGCCGAAACAGTAGCAAGACTGCCGACAGAACCACCAATAACCGCGGCGAGCGCATACTTTGAAGGAACAGTCGCTACAAACGCAACGGCAAATGGCGACAATCCCCCAAAAATCTGTGCACGGGCGGCGGCAAGGCCGAAAATCAGGCTTACAACCTGAAATATCGCTATTTTGATTATTTCAGGCAACTCTTTTGACTGTAAAATTACTCGAACGTTTTTAACATCCGCTTTTTCCATTGTTTTCATTCCTTTCGACACTTTTTTTATTCTGCACAGGCACACTCTCCTCTTGTTCTAATTTAAAATTCTATATATTCTTCTCCAAAAACAATGTCGCTGTCTGCTGTTATATTTTGTAAAATTGGAAAAACAAAGCAATAATTTGAGAGCTTTTGTGAAAATTCGCAGTAAACTTGAAGCAATACAGTTGTTTATAATAAAAATTTATACATTTGAAAATCTTGTGTTGTTTTTACAGGATTTATGTTATAATCAGTATATATAAAAAGGATAATGGGGTTAATATGCAGAACGAAAATCAAAAAGATGATATGATAATTGGCAGAAATGCTGTATCTGAAGCACTCAAAAGTGGGCGAACGATTGACAGCCTCCTCGTTGCGAAAGGCAGTGTCAGTGGCACCCTCTTGAAGATTGCGGCGCAGTGCCGTGAACGCGGAATTGTCGTCAAAGATGTTGACTCCCGCAAGCTTGACTATATGTGCGGCCACGGCAATCATCAGGGCGTCATAGCCCTCGCCGCAGTTAAAGAATATGCACAGATTGAGGATATTTTTGAGAGCGCAAAACAAAAGGGTGAACAACCTTTAATTATAATTTGCGACGAGCTTGAAGACCCTCATAATCTCGGCGCAATAATCCGAAGTGCTGATGCCGCAGGTGCGCACGGTGTGATCGTCCCAAAACGACGCTCGGCATCGTTGAGCTACGCTGTGGGCAAGGCCTCCGCAGGCGCTATTGAATATGTGCCCGTTGCAAGGGTGCCAAACCTTGCCGCCGCCATTGACGATCTCAAAAAAAATGGTGTTTGGATATACGGTGCGGACATGGGCGGCAGCATGTGGTGTGAGCATGACCTGACAGGTGCGGTCGCTATAGTAATCGGCTCGGAGGGCAAAGGCCTTGGCAGACTCATAAAAGAAAAGTGTGATTTTCTTGTTTCAATGCCTATGAGCGGAAATATAAACTCCCTTAACGCATCAGTTGCGGCAGGGATAATAATGTTTGAAGTGGTTAGACAGAGAAAGGGAAATATTTGATTTTTGGGAGGGTATTCATAAATGCAAAAAGAGAAAAACGCTTTTAAAAGCGAGGTTTCTATTGACGAATTGCTCAAACAGGTTGGCATCGACGATGATGCTATTTATTTTGATGAAGAAGAGCCCGAAAAAACATGGTCTCTTGACGATATTGACGCCCTACTTGCCGAAGTCAATCCCGTTAAAAAGGATGTTGAACCTGACGAAAGGCGAGAGGAACCTATTGTTTCCATTCCCGTTTTTTCAAAAGGAAGAGTTGACTCATTGTTTAAATCACCCGAAAACAAAGACGAATCTTCCATTTCGCATAAACCACAAAAAGAGGAAGTAAAGCAACCGATTTTACATATAGAGACTGATTTACATGTAGAGACTGAATCCGAAGAAGACAAGCCCAAAAATAATGAGCCGAAAGAGATGGCTGAAAAATATGATAAGGTCAAGCAATTTGACTCGCAAGAGGTAGAGGATAATAACAGCCTCGAATCTCACGGCTTAGTTTTTGACGAAGACCTTGTTGACGAAAGTATATTTGAACGCAAGGGCCGTTCAACCGGCTCACAAATGGAAACAGATAAATACAGGGAGCGTTTTATCAACGTTCTAAAAATCGAAAAGACCTCCGAAATTGATGTTCTCAACAGTAGTGAGCCAATAGAAAAGCCAGGCATAATTCTAAGCCAATCCGATTTTAGAAAAACAGGCGATTTGTCCGCTCTTCCCATTGTTATGCCTGCCGAAGATGCTTTGAAAACAGCCATTCTTGAGCAGGAAAAAACAAGGATCAACCAGGGCAATGCCAAAATTCTTCAAAAGGACGAGCAACAGGTTGTCGACGGTCAAATTGTGCTTCAAGGCTTCAGCGGTGAAGAAAAACCCGAAACAATTGACGAACTGGTTGCGGAAAAAGAGCTCTTAAAAAAACGCAACCAGGTTGCAAAAAACTTCAAGCTTTGCAATATCCACAAAAGCTATGACGAGACCTTGCCTTCAAACGAAAACGATACTTTGATTTCTGATGAAGAAGATAAAACGCAAGAATATATAAACCCCGAAACCCTTGAATATGTTTTCCCGTCTGACAAAACCGTTATCGGTGGAGAATTGAGATACAGAAGAAAAAGCAGCGTTTTAAAAGCATTCTTCCTTGGCGCAATGGAACTGGTTTTGCTTTTAACAATGCTTATCCCAAGGCTTATTTCCTTGCTTGAGCTTGACAATGAAGCCCTTGTTTCTTCTCTTATCCCCGACATTATTTCATTTGTTGTGCTTGTGATAAGCATCGCCACCTGTTGGCCGGCCGTATTCCTAGGTTTTAAGAATCTATTTAAAATGAGGTCAACCGTTGAAACCGCATTGTCCCTTGCTGTTGTCGCGGCATTTATCCAAAACATTTTAGTTTTGTTTAGTGGCCCCTCAGCAGGCTTTTCGGGCACCTTCAGTGCAGCAGCGGTTTTCATTTTGATGCTTTACACTATCGGTCGTGCAAGCGAGCACGCCAGAGTTATGGAAAACTTCAAACTTTGCGCCGTTACGAATGTTGCAAATCTCCACAGTGCGGCCAATTTTGAAGATAAAACAGAAGCCTTTGAAATCGGAAGAAGTCTGCTTTTAGGCACTCCCGAAGTAAGACTTTCAAAAAAAATTGGTTTCCCCGTGAATTTTATGATGCATTCCCATTCATGGTCCTTTGCCGATGAAATCAGCAAAATCCTCGTGCCCTGTTGCGCAGGTTTCGCACTTATAATAGGTTTGGTTTCATTTATAAAATCAGGCAACTTTGTTACCGCTTTTTCAGCCCTTACTGCCGCTGTGAGCATTGCCACCCCAGTGGGAATGTTAGGCGTCGCAAGCATTCTCTTTCATCGAGAAAATAAAAGTCTGAATAAAAACGGAGCAATTGTAACGGGCTTTTCTTGTGCCGATGAGGGCAGTAAAATAAATGCAGTGGCTATTGACTCAGCCGACTTGTTCGACCAAAGTCAATGCGAATTGCACGGAATGAAGGATTATAAAAACGTCAGAATAGATGATGTTATTCTCTACTCCGCATCAATGGTTATAAATTCTAACGGCCCGTTGACGGATATTTTCGATAAGGTAATCACTAGCAGTCGCGATTTGCTGCCCGCAGTTAAATCACTGAGCTATGAGGATAAAATGGGACTTTCAGGTATTATCCACAAGCAAAAAGTTCTTTTCGGCAACAGAAGCTTGCTTGTCAACCACGGCGTTGATGTTCCGCAGGAGAGAAACGAGGCAAAATATTGCCACGACGGGCGACGTATTCTTTACCTTGCGATTGCAGGCAAAATTGCCGCCATGTTTGTTGTCAGCTATGCACTTGACAATAGCATCGGGCCTTACCTTCAGTATCTTGAAAAAAGTGGAATAAATATTCTTGTCAAAAACAGCGACCCCAATATCACCGAAAATCTGTTGAATAACGGTTTCTCTCTTGAAAGGGGTACAGTAAGAATATTGAGCCCGAATTCAGGCAGAATATTCAAACGCAACAGCGAAAGACAAAAGGATTTTGACGAGGCAACCGCTCTTAACGACGGGCGGATAAAATCCTTCCTTCACAGCATTGCCGCATGCGCAAGAGTTGCCTTTTTGGGCAAAGCTATCCCGATTGTTTATGCGGTCGGTTCAGGCGTAGGTCTTTCAATGGTATTATTGTTCGTGCTGCTTGGAATTCTGCCAACACTTGATGCACTTGTAGTTATAGCATTCCACCTTGCCTTCTTGGCAATTTCCTTTGGTGTAGGCACATTAAAGGGCATAAAGTATAAATAATCGAAAAAACTGTTGACATATTACAATCAATCTGTTAGAATATGTTTTACAAATAAAGCAGAGCAGAAGTGTTCTCACCTACGAGGTTTCGTCCGACGTATGGTCAATACAGATTTTTATTATTAAATAACAGTCAGTGTGTTGATTTATAGCGTGGGTAGGTATCTGCCCGCGCTTTATTATTTGTTTAGGAGGTGCTTGAACATCAGTATTAAAGAGCAGCAAATCAATGAAAGTATCCGCGATAGGGAAGTTAGGGTTATATCCGAGGACGGCGAGCAGGCAGGGGTTATGTCTGCGAGTCAGG
Source organism: Clostridia bacterium (assembly GCA_035647435.1). GTDB lineage: Bacteria > Bacillota > Clostridia > Oscillospirales > Acutalibacteraceae > JAAZFZ01. The sequence goes on along the minus strand of DASRNM010000031.1, from coordinate 13,597 downwards.
CGTTAAAACTTGCGGAGTCTAAAAACCTTGACTTAGTTAAAATTGCTCCCCAGGCTAAACCGCCGGTGTGCAGAATTATGGATTACGGTAAATACTGTTTTGAACAGTCAAAGCGCGAAAAGGAAGCAAGGAAGAAACAAAAGGTCGTTGATATAAAAGAGATAAGACTTTCTCTTAACATTGATACTCATGATTTTAATACAAAAGTCGGTCATGCTAAAAAGTTTCTTGAGGCAGGCGACAAGGTAAAGGTTTCGATCCGATTTCGTGGTCGTGAAATGGCCCACTCGAGACTTGGCTTGGGTTCAATGGCTAAGTTTGCGCAAGCTTGTGAGGATTTTGGAGATGTCGAAAGGCCCGCAAAACTTGAAGGCAGACAGATGTTGATGTTTTTAACACCCAAAATAACCAAATAGTTAACTGAACAAGGAGGATCCCAATAATGCCTAAGATTAAAACACACAGTGGAGCAAAAAAACGCTTTAAATTGTCTAAAAGCGGCAAGCCTATCCGTGCACATGCTTACAAATCACATATCCTTACCAAAAAGAGTGCAAAGCGTAAAAGGAATTTGCGAAAGACAACTGTTGCCGACATAACTAACCACAAGCAAATTAAGCGTTTGATTCCTTATAAATAATACCGTTTTAAGCTCAACTTATAAAATTTGGAGGTAATTTGACATGGCACGAGTTAAAGGTGCAATGATGACTCGCAAGAGAAGAAAAAAAGTTTTAAAACTCGCTAAGGGTTATTATGGCTCAAAGAGCAAATTATTTAAAACCGCAAAGCAGGCTGTTATGAAATCAGGGCAGTATGCTTATATAGGCCGCAAACAGAAAAAGCGTGACTTCCGTCGCCTTTGGATTACAAGAATTTCAGCTGCGGCAAAGATGAACGGCATGAACTACTCAACCTTCATCAACGGCCTTAAAAAGGCCAACATTAACCTTAACCGCAAAATGCTTTCAGAAATAGCTGTTTCTGACCCAGAAGCATTTACAGCTCTTGTTGAAACGGCAAAGGGTGCTATCAATTGAGGATATAACGAGGGGGCAGACAAATTGTCTGCCCTTTTTGACATATATTAACTCTATAGCGTTTTGAGGTGTTTTTATGGAGAAAATTACAAGCGACTCAAATGAAAAAATTAGACAAGCCTCCGCTCTTTGCAAATCCGCAAAGGCAAGGAAAGACAACGACCTTTTTTTGCTTGAAGGGGCTCGCTTATGTGAAGATGCCGCTGAAAACGGGGTTGTGATTAAAAGGCTGTTTTTAACAACTAATGCGGCTCGAAAGTATTCCTCAAGGCTTTCCGCCGTAATTAAAGCTTCGCAAGAATGCTATGAAATATCCGAAAAATCAAGTGCTCGTATTTCAGACACACAAACGCCTCAAGGGGTTTTTTGCGTATGCGAAACTCCACGCAAAGACGCTGAATTAAATTTTCGTGGCAAATACATTGCTCTTGAAAACATTCAGGACCCTTCCAACATAGGCGCTATAAGTCGTGTTGCAGACGCTTTAGGCATTGACGGCATTATTATTAGCGGCGGCTGTGACATATATAACCCCAAAGCACAGCGTTCGGCAATGGGCACACTGCTTAGAATGCCGATTATCAAAACAGAAAATTTGCCTGAGCTTTTAGATTGCGCCACAAATAATGGGATGGCGACACTTGCCTCAACCCCTGAAAGCGACGCTGTTTCTATCAGTTGCATTAGTTCAACAGGCGGTATAATATGTGTCATAGGAAACGAGGGCAACGGTATTACCTCACAGGTTATGCTCGCTTGCACTCAAAAGGTTACAATCCCCATGCAGGGCACGGTGCAGTCAATGAATGCCGCATGTGCTGCAGCAATTATAATGTGGGAAATGGTGAAGTGATATGGATATCAGACCCTACTGGGTATGGATGCAGATGGCGCTCGGCGTCAGGGCCAGAGTCGATGAGATTTTATCGGTTTTCCCCTCACCGATAACCCTGTATGACGCCGGAACAACCGAATGGAAGCTTTCGGGTGTTTTAACGCCCATACAAATTAGAAAACTATCTCAAACAGACATTGAAAAGGCAAATCAAGTTGTTCGTCTGTGTGATATAAACGGTTGGAAAATTATAACCCCCGACCACTCTTTATATCCCCCACTTTTGCTCGAAATTTGCGATTATCCGATTGTTCTTTATGTCTGGGGCGATTTATCCTGTCTTAAAAATAAAATATCTATTGCAGTTGTCGGCACTCGAACAGCTTCACGGCACAGCATCAATGTTGCTGGCAGACTTTGTGCCTCTTTGACAAGGAGCGGTTCGCTTGTTGTCAGTGGCGGAGCACTCGGAATCGACAGTGCCGCACATACAGGCGCTTTGTATGCAGGCGGTAAAACGGTTGCTGTTCTCGGCTGTGGGCTGGCGGCAAAATATCTTATGGAAAACCAGGCTATGAGGAAAAACATTTCCGAAAACGGCGCAGTAATCAGCGAATATCTGCCCGACACAAAACCTTTAGGTCAAAACTTCCCCATAAGAAACCGTATTATTTCTGGCTTGAGCTACGGAACGGTTGTTATCGAAGCTGGTGAAAGAAGTGGCTCCCTGATAACCGCTCGCCTTGCAAATGAACAAGGGCGTGATGTTTTTGCCGTACCCGGTGATATAATAAGCTCCTGCTTTACAGGCGCAAACAGGCTAATTGCCGACGGGGCACGGCCTATTTTTTCAGCATCTGATATTCTTTGCGATTATGCTGTAACATACCCCGAACTTTTGGATATAAATAAAATAGAAAACACTCTTGATTTTGAGGCTGTGCCTTTGCAAAATGTTAAATCGAGCACAAGACCGAAAATCAAGCAAACGATATCTGCTAAAAACGCAAATGGAAACAATAAACCGCCCAAAGCACCAGTTGTAAAAAAGTCATATAACGGCAAAGATGAAAATGTCAAAAAAGTTTTCAATTGCTTTGACGCCAACCCAATGCAGACCGATGATATTGTCAGAAAATCGGGTCTTGACACAAAAACTGTGCTTGAGGCATTGACAAGATTGGAAATTTGCGATTTAATACAACTACAATCTGGGAACAGGTATACACTTAAATAACTTCAAGTTTAGGAGAATAAGATGTCAAAGTTAGTAATTGTCGAGTCGCCGGCAAAAGCAAAAAGCATTAAAAAATATTTGGGCAAGGGCTATGAAGTGACCTCTTCAATGGGGCACATCAGAGATTTACCCGCGGCGAGACTCAGCGTGGATGTCAAAAATGATTTTGAGCCCAAATATTCGGTTATAAAGGGCAAGGAGAAGCTTGTTAAGGAGCTTAAAAGCCTCGTCGCCCAAAGCGATCAAGTTTTTCTCGCAACTGACCCCGACCGAGAAGGAGAGGCAATTTCATGGCATCTTGCTGTTTTGCTCGGCCTTGATTTAAACGCACAAAACAGAATCACATTTAACGAAGTTACAAAAACCGGAGTTAAAGGTGGCATGGCAAACCCCCGTGAGGTTGACATGGATTTAGTTAACGCACAGCAAGCCCGTCGTATTTTGGACAGGCTTGTGGGCTACCGTTTAAGTCCGTTTGTTTCTCAAAAAATCCGCAGAGGTTTATCAGCCGGTCGTGTTCAAAGTGTCGCTGTAAAGCTTATTTCGGACAGAGAGGCAGAAATAAACGCCTTTGTCCCTGAGGAGTACTGGAGCCTTGATGCCAAATTCTTAACCTCTCAAAAACGCACTTTTGACGCCGCTTTTTACGGCGACGAAACGGGCAAGGTTAAAATCACAAGCAAGGCCCAAGCAGACGAGTATCTTGCAAGGCTCGACGGTGCTGATTTCAATGTAAAGTCGGTCAAAAAAGGTACAAGGAAAAAGAACCCCGCTCCACCTTTCATAACCTCAACTCTTCAGCAGGAAGCGTCAAGGTTGATGGGTTTTCAGTCCCACCGAACCATGCGTGCAGCACAACAACTTTATGAGGGCGTTGATGTCAGCGACATCGGCACAACCGGTCTTATCACTTATATGAGAACCGACTCCCTTAGAGTTTCGGAGGAGGCGCGCGCTCAAGGCAACGAATACATCAAGTCAGTTTATGGCGATAATTATTTGCCTGAAAAGCCGAGATATTTTAAATCAAAGGCCAATGCACAAGACGGACATGAAGCTATAAGGCCAACTATTCCGAGCTTGAGCCCCGAAAAAGTTAAGGAAAACCTTACCCCCGACCAGTTTAAAATTTATAATATAGTTTGGAAAAGATTCATGGCAAGCCTTATGGCAAGTTGCATTCAGAACACAATAAGGGCTGAAATAATCGGGCAAAAAGAAAACGCTGATGGGCATTGTATTTTTTCAGCCTCAGGTTTTTCTATTAAGTTTGACGGCTACACCACACTTTACGGTGATGCTAAAGATGAAGACGAAAAGGGTGGCAAAGAACTGCCTGAATTTAAACAGGGCGACAGCCTAAAGCTCAAGGAGCTAAAAGGCAACCAGCACTTCACACAGCCACCGCCAAGATATACCGAAGCATCCTTAATTAAGTCCCTTGAAGAAAACGGAATCGGCAGGCCGAGCACCTATGCTTCAATTATTTCGACAATCACAAAGCGTGAATACGTTAAGCGTTCAGGAAAAGCCCTTGAACCTACAGAGCTTGGCATCACAATCACAAAGCTTTTGGAAGAACGCTTTGCCCGTATTGTGAACGTTAAATTTACCGCTGAAATGGAGACCTCTCTTGACAAGGTCGGTGAGGGCGAGGCTAACCATATAGAAATTCTTCACACCTTCTATGATGATTTTGAAAAAACATTAGCAAAAGCCAAAGAGGAAATGAAGGATGTCAAAATAACCCTTGAAGAGGATATTACAGATATCCCATGCGAAAAATGTGGTAAAATGATGGTTATCAAAAGCGGAAGATACGGCAAGTTTCTTGCCTGCCCCGGGTACCCTGAATGTAAAAATGCAAAGCCCTATATTCTCGAAACTGATGCCGTTTGCCCGAAATGCGGAGCAACGGTTATTGAGAAAAAATCCAAAAAGGGTCACACGTTTTTCGGTTGTAAATCGTGGCCGGACTGCGAATTTATGACTTGGGATATGCCAACAGCCGAAAAATGCCCACAATGCGACAAATCTCTTTTCAAAAAAAGGGTCGGGACCTTGGTTTGTCTTGACGAGAATTGTGGCTATGAAAAAAAAGTGGAACGAAAAAAGAAAGCAAAGAAGGATTGACTCGATGAGTAACCTTGAAAATAACCTAATTGTCGGAGGTGGCCTTGCAGGCGTTGAGGCCGCTTGGCAACTTGCAAAGGCTGGAATTCCTGTAACCCTTGCTGAAATGAAACCAATAAAATTTTCGCCTGCCCACGAAAACGAAAACTTGGCAGAGCTTGTTTGCTCAAACTCTTTCAAGGCATTGAGAACATCGTCTGCGGCAGGGCTTTTAAAGGCAGAGATGGAGAAATTCGACTCGATTTGTGTTGAGTGCGCAAAGCTTTGCAGTGTCCCTGCGGGCGGCGCTCTTGCTGTTGACAGGGATAATTTTTCAACCCTAATTACACAAAAAATAAACGATGAGCCTCTTATAACCCTAATACACAAAGAAATTGAGAAAATACCTGATAATTCAAACACTATCATTGCAGCCGGTCCCCTTGCTAGCGAAAAGCTTGCCGAGGACATCAAAAATCTTTGTTCTGGAGCATTGAGCTTTTATGATGCGGCGGCGCCTATTATATCTGCCGAAAGCATTGATATGGAGAATGCCTTTAAAGCGTCACGCTACGGCAGGGGTGGAGCCGACGACTATATTAATTGCCCGATGAATAAGGAAGAATATGAGCTTTTTTATAACGAGCTTTCAAATGCACAATCTGCACCTTTGCATCATTTTGATAAGCGCAAAGGCGTCTATGAAGGGTGTATGCCGATTGAAGTCATGGCATCAAGAGGTGCGGACACAATGAGGTTTGGGCCTTTAAAGCCTGTCGGTTTGACAGACCCAAAAACAGGGCACAGACCATGGGCGGTACTTCAGCTTAGACGTGAAAACTCCGAAGGCTCAATGTATAACCTTGTGGGCTTTCAGACAAATTTGAAGTTCGGCGAGCAAAAGCGTGTTTTTTCGCTCATACCCGCTCTTAAGAACGCTGAGTTTGTGCGATTTGGTGTAATGCACAGAAACACATTTATTGACTCCCCCCGTCATCTTAACCCCGATTTTAGCTTCAAAAAAAGGGATAACCTGTATTTTGCAGGGCAGATAACAGGTGTTGAAGGATATATGGAATCCGCATCTTCGGGTATAATGGCAGGCATAAATCTTGTTAAAAAACTCAAGGGCGAAAAACCTTTAATCCTCCCGAGTCAAACAATGATAGGTGCCCTTTGTGCATACATAAGCGACGACAGTGTTCACAATTTTCAACCAATGGGGGCAAATTTTGGTATTCTCCCCCCTCTTGATTGCAAAATAAAAGATAAAAGGGAACGATATGAAGCTCTTGCAAAACGGAGCTTAGATATACTGGAGGAATTGTTATGAAAATAATTGTTGATGCTTTTGGTGGCGATAACGCTCCGCTTGAGATAATAAAGGGTTGCAGAGCAGCTGTCGATAAACTGAATGTAAAAATAGTGCTTGTAGGTAAAAAAGAGAAAATTGAGAAGTGCGCAAGTGAAAATTCTATTTCGCTAGACTCGATGGAAATTCTAAATGCCGACGAGGTTATTCTCATGACAGACCAACCAAGAGATATCCTAAAATCAAAAAGCAACACTTCAATGGCCGTCGGATTAAAGGCACTTGCAAACGGCGAGGGCGATGCTTTTGTAAGTGCAGGCTCAACGGGCGCACTCGTAATGGGTGCAACGTTTTTAGTTAAACGAATCAAAGGCGTCAAGCGCCCTGCAATAGGGAGCGTTTTGCCTTCAGAAAAAGACCCGTTCATATTGCTTGACTCGGGTGCAAACGCTGAGTGTACCGCTGAGCATTTGAATCAATTTGCATTTATGGGGAATATTTATATGAACAAGGTGTTGAACATCAAGAACCCTCGTGTCGCCCTTGCGAACATAGGCACGGAGGAAACTAAGGGCGACAACCTTCGCCTTGAAGCTTTTGAAAAAATGAAAGATTCTAATTATAATTTTGTGGGCAACATAGAGGCAAGAGATATTCCGTACGGTCATGCAGATGTTGTCGTGGCGGACGGATTCACAGGCAACATCATTTTAAAGGTTTATGAGGGTGTTGCAGGGGTTATTATGAACAATATCAAGGCGATATTTAAAAAGAACAAGCTAACCATGCTCAGCGCCCTTATGGTTAAAGGCGGTCTAACGGACTTTAAACGCCGAATGGATTACTCAGAATTCGGCGGTGCACCACTTATGGGGATAAACGGTGCTGTTATTAAAGCACACGGCTCCTCGAATGCAAACGCAATATTAAACGCCATCCGTCAGGCTAAGGACTATGCCGAAAATGATGTCGTCGGAATAATTGCCGACAGCTATGCCAAAAGCAAGGGCACGGCAAAAGAATAAAACATTTCTGAAAAGAGACGATTTAAATGCAAGACCTTGAAAAACTTCAAAAGATTATTAATTACACTTTCAAAGACGAATCCATGCTTTTGACAGCAATGTCGCATTCCTCCTATACAAATGAAGCAAAGGGAGAGTTTCAAAGCAATGAGCGTCTTGAATTTCTCGGCGACTCCGTTTTAGGGTTTATCACCGCAGATTATTTTTACAGAAATTTTACACATCAACCCGAAGGGGACTTAACAAGGCTTCGTTCCGCCACTGTTTGCGAAAAATCGCTTTGTGGGTTTGCCCAAAAAATCGGGCTCGGCGATTTTATTTTGCTCGGCAAGGGTGAAATCGTCAGTGAAGGCAATAAACGCCCCTCCATTCTTGCGGATGCTTTTGAAGCGCTTATTGCGGCAATTTATATTGACGGAGGGTTTGGGCCGGCAAAGGATTTTGTTCTCCAATTTGTTGAAGGCTCTGTAAAGAAAGCGAAGTCACATAAGGACTATAAAACAATTCTTCAAGAGGTTGTTCAAAGGAACCCTGAAGAAAGGGTTGAATATGTGCTTGTCAACGAGAGTGGCCCGGACCATGACAAGTGTTTTGAGGTTGAAGTGCATATCAACAGCAACATTGTCGGCAAAGGTGTGGGCAAAAGCAAAAAGATGGCCGAGCAACATGCCGCAAAACAGGCCCTTGAGTTGATGGGCATATGAAACACACAAACGTCGGCCTGTTTGTTCCTCATGAAGGGTGCCCTCATATGTGCAGCTTTTGCAACCAACGCAGCATATCGGGGAGCACAAAAAAGCTTACCCCTGATGGGGTTGACAACGCCGTCGCTACAGCTTGCGAATCAAACTCATCGAGCAGAGAGATTGCCTTTTTCGGCGGGAGCTTTACGGCTATTGAAAGAGCCTACATGACAAACTTACTTAAAGCTGCAAGCAAACACATTGACGGCAAGAATTTTTCGGGGATTAGAATTTCAACTCGTCCCGATTGCATTAATGAAGAAATTTGCCAAATACTTAAAGAATACGGTGTTACCGCTGTTGAACTCGGCGCACAGAGCATGGACGACAATGTTTTAATGCTAAACGACAGAGGGCATAGCGCACAAGATGTTGTCAACGCTGCCAACTTATTAAAATCAAAAGGATTTGAGCTCGGTCTTCAAATGATGACAGGTCTTTTAGGCTCTGATGATAATGAAAGCATAAGAACCGCGCAAGAAATCATCGCACTTTCGCCCGACACGGTGAGAATATATCCCACCGTTGTTCTCAAAGGCACAAAGCTTGCACGTCTATATGAACAGGGCTTATATAAGCCCCAAAGTGTTGAACGAGCCGTCAAAATATGCTCAACGCTCCTTGAAATGTTTTTTGACACCGACATAAGGGTTATTCGTCTCGGCCTGCACTCAGGCGGAGATATTTTAAACAACTATGTCGCAGGCGCTTTTCACCCTTCTCTTAGAGAGCTTTGCGACGGTGAGATTTATCTTAAACGAGCTTTGTCAGTGATGAAAGAAAATAATATTGTGCAAGGCAAAGTCGAGCTTTTTGTAATGCCGACCGCTGTATCACAGATGACGGGGCAAAAAAAGAAAAACCTCGACGCTCTACGGTCAAAAGGATACGAATGCAAGGTTATCCCCCATTGCGGGCTTTCTAAATATGAAGTTTCTGCTTCCCCTGTACAAGGCTGATTGTGCGGGGGGTTTATTATTTATAATATTTGTGTTGATATTCACAGGTAAAAATAGTAAAATTGATATATATATATGACTTAAAAAGGCTGGTTAATATCACATGATTTTAAAAGCACTGGAAATGCAGGGTTTTAAATCCTTCCCGGACAAGACCGTTTTCAAGTTCGGAAAAGGAATCACCACTGTTGTCGGCCCGAACGGCTCTGGCAAAAGCAACATATCTGACGCAGTTCGCTGGGTTCTCGGTGAACAGTCCTCAAAATCCCTTAGAGGCTCCCGCATGGAGGACGTAATTTTCAGCGGAACGAGCGTGCGCAAGGCACAGGGTTATGCAGAGGTTACCTTAAGACTTGATAATTCGGACAGGACCTTAGATTGTGACAGTGACGAGGTTGCAGTTACACGAAGATACTATCGCTCGGGTGAAAGTGAATACCTTCTAAACGGAGAAGGTTGCAGGTTAAAAGATATAAACGAAATGTTTATGGATACAGGCCTTGGCAGGGACGGTTATTCAATCGTCAGTCAAGGGCGGGTTGCGGACATGGTATCCTCTAAATCCTCACAGCGACGGGAAATGCTTGAGGAGGCGGCTGGCATATCTCATTTTCGTTATCGCAGAACGGACGCTAACAGAAAGCTCGCACAGGCGGAAGAAAACCTTGTTCGTCTTCGTGACATTTTGGCTGAACTTGAAAGTAGAGTCGGCCCGTTAAAAAACCAAAGCGAAAAGGCGCACAAATTTCTTACGCTCGCTGGAGATAAAAAAGAGCTTGAAGTCGGCCTATGGTTACATACCATTGAAAAATCCAAACAAGGTCTAAAAAGTCAGGAGCAAAAGCTCTCTGTTGCCTCGACACAGTACGATACCGTTGAGCGTGAGCTTGAAGGGCTTGAATACGAAATTGAGAGCGTTTTTTCACAGGGGCAAAACATAACAGTTCAAATAGATAACATCCGTCAAAACGCTTCTCTTCTTGAAGAGGAGGCGGCAAGGGTTGACGGTCAAATTGCTGTTGAAAAAAATACAATTGAGCATAACAAAGAGTCTATCGGGCGTGTAAAGCGTGACATTGAGCAGGCATCGGGCACAGAACAGCACATAGGTGATCAAATAGATTCTGCCATGGCGGAAATCGACGGGTTAAATGAAAAAATTAAACTTAAATATAATGAGCTTGCACAGGCCGCCGAAAACATCAGCGGCGCAAAGCAAGAAAACGCCGCCTATGCGGAAAAGGCAAACGAGGCGTCTCAAACCCTTGTGCAGATTACAAGCGAATTGTCTGAAAAAAAGGTTGATAACTCATCTGCTATATCGACTATTGAAGAATTGAAACAAAGAATTTTAAACATAGACGACGTTCTTCGCTCGAGGGACGAAGTTTTAGAGGAACTCACTAAAAAAAGAGAGATCGCTCTAAACAATTTTGAAAATGCAAAGGAAAGCGTTTCTGAGCTCGGAAACTCAATGTCGGGCTATAAAATGCGTGTTCAAAAGCGTAGTGAAAAAGAGGACTTGGCAAAAAAAGACCTTGAAGCATTAAATTTAGATATTCACCAAAAATCTGCCCGAATAAGAATGCTCGAAGACCTTGAGAAAAACATGGAGGGTTATTCAGGCAGCGTTCGTGCGGTTATGCGTGAAGTCAAAGGTGGTATGCTAAGGGGGATTCACGGCCCACTCTCTCAACTTATAAATGTTGGCGATAAATATGCCGTCGCAATCGAAACAGCTTTGGGCGCCGCAGTACAATTCATTGTGACAGACAACGAAAACGACGCCAAAAGGGGTATAAACTTTCTCAAAGAAAAAAGAGCAGGCAGGGCAACATTCTTGCCTATTACGGCAATCAAATCAAGGCCCTTTAATCATCGTGGGTTGGATGAATGCTTCGGCTTTGTGGCAATGGCGAATGAATTGCTCGAATATGACAGCAAATATGATGAAATTATTAAATATCAACTTTCTCACACCGCAGTTGTTGAAGATATGGATTGTGCGATTGTCATTGCAAAAAAATATTCGTATCGTTTCAGAATAGTAACCCTTAACGGTCAAGTTATAAACGCAGGCGGTTCGATGACTGGCGGTTCAAGAGGGCAAGGCTCAGGAATATTGAGCAGAACAAATGAAATTGAAAAACTCAAAAAGGCTGTCGGAAAGCTTAAAAAAGATTATGAATTAAAAAGCGACGAATATAAAATCTTTTCGCAATCGCTATCCTCCGCGCAAGCAGATCTTGACGGAGCGGGTGCCGATTTAGCAAGGGCGCAAGAGGAACTTATCCGCTCCGAAAGTGATTTGAAGCTTTTTGAAGACAGGCTCGAAACTGCAATGTCCGCAATATCGGAGCTTAAAGAAGAAAAAGAGCGTTCAACTCAGCGCATTGAGGACCTCGAAAAAATAAGTGTTTCAATAGACGCCGAAATTCTACAACTCAATGAAAAGGTTGAGGCTTTCAACGATAAAATCATTCAATTGGGCAAGAGTCGCGAATCTCTCGAAGTAAAAAGAGAAGAGCTTGCAGAGCTTGAAAATAAAATTAGCCTTGATATAGTTGCCATTCAAAAGGACATTGAGGCAAAGCAAGAGGCTATAGCCTCTCTCAAGCGCCGCAGATGCTCCCACGAGGGCAGAGTTGACGAGCTCAACGAAGAAATTGCGCAGATTGAAAAGGCAAACGAAGAAATAAATGTGCTTATTGAACAGCTCTCGCAAAAATCAGCCGATTTACGAAACAAAAATGTAACATCAAAATCAGCTGTTGAGGAGCTTGTGAAAAAGAGAAGTGAAACCGAAACAAAAAGCTCTGAATTGCGTGCGAAAGAAAGAACTATGACTGCTGATAAGGAAAAACTCGGCGGCGAACTCGCAAGGCTTGAGGAAAGAAAGCTTTCAATGGAAAACGAGCTTGAAGGCGCCCGAAACAAACTCTATGATGAATATCAATTAACACTTCGCGAGGCAGAAGACCTCAACATTGTGGTAGACGACCCTTCAGCCTCACAACGCAAGCTCAATGAAATTAAAAGCAAAATCAGGGCTTTAGGCTCTGTCAACGTCGGCGCCATTGAAGAATACAAAGAGGTCAGTGAGCGTTATGAATTCATGAGCACCCAGATTGACGATGTCGAAAAGTCGCGCGAGGAGCTCGACCACCTTATCAATGATTTGACAGGAAAAATGGCAGAAAGGTTCAGAGAGCAATTCGCAAGAATCAACAGTCATTTCGGTGAAACATTTGCGGAGCTTTTCAACGGAGGTAAAGCGGAGTTATATCTTGAAAATCCGCTGGATGTTTTGGAAAGCAGCATTGAAATTAAAGTCCAACCTCCCGGCAAGAATGTTAAGAACATTGACTTGCTTTCGGGCGGTGAAAAAGGCCTTTCGGCAATAGCGTTGTTGTTTGCAATATTAAAGGTAACGCCTGCCCCCTTCTGTGTTTTTGACGAGGTAGAGGCTGCTTTAGATGACATCAATGTCACCCGCTATGCAAAGTATGTAAGGCGAATGACTAAAAACACACAGTTTATACTTATAACCCACCGACGAGGCACTATGGAGGAATCCGACATCCTTTACGGTGTTACCATGCAGGAAGAAGGCGTTTCCAAAACGCTTGAATTAAGAACTGCAGAAATGGCAAGCAAGCTCGGAATATAATTTCATTCAGAACGTGAGAAGTCAAAATGGATAATAGTTCTAACAATACCGTTACTCTGAGGGAGGGGTAACGCATTGAAAAAGAGCGACTCAAAAATGAGTCGCTCTTTGTTTTTTGTTATTTTTGCCCTGTTGAGCCGAAGCCTCCCTCTCCCCGTTCGGTCTCCTCAAGGTTTTCTGTTTCCACAACCGGCAAGCATGAAACCGGCATTATAACAATCTGTGCAATTCTTTCACCTGGCTGAATTGTATATTCTTCGTCAAATTGGTTGCATACACCGACACATACCTCTCCCCTGTAATCACTGTCCACAACACCCACCCCGTTGAGCAGACCTATACCGTGCTTTATTGCAAGCCCGCTCCTTGCAAACACCATTGCCACAAGTGAGCTGTCGGGCAGAGCTATTGCGATTCCAGTCGGAATAAATGCATGCCCTCTTGCAGGCACGGTCAGTTCAGCTTCAAGGCAAGCATAAAGGTCAATTCCTGCACTTCCCTTTGTTGCCCGTTTAGGTATAATTGCGTTTTCTCTTAACTTTTTTACTTTTAAATAATTCATAATGATCTCCTGAAGTTTATATTATGTTTTATAGTATCATAATCCGTAAAAATATACAATTTTATTGCAATTAAAATTAAATATAGTAATTAGGTTGTTGGT
>DASRNM010000030.1:0-5474 GCA_035647435.1 Clostridia bacterium | reverse complement strand
CACCAGCCCTTGATATTACTACGTTTTTTGTGCTTTTATTATACCACTTTTGCCCTTAGAATACAACAAAATCCACCTCGAAAGGCGGACTTTGTCTACAGGCTGTCACCGTGCCTCTTTAATAAGAGAGGCACGGTGTTTGCTTTATTTATTATCTTATAAAGCTTGTGCGAATTTTCTTTTCATAAACAGGTCTAGGAATGTTGTTTTTATCCCCTTGCTCAATACATTTAAGTAACCATGACATGTTTGTGCCTAGGGTTCTCATTGTTTGAAGTCCCTCTTCATCCTTAACAACTTCAGTTGCATTTGAGCCGTGAACCTGGTTCCAATACTGTGAGCCTACAATGTGCATATTACTTATTGTAAAGTAATGATTGAGCTGGTCATAGGTTGAGCTTGCACCGCCCCTCCTGCAACTAACGACACTTGCACCGAGTTTGTTCTCAAAACCATTCCCTGCAAAAAACACTCTATCAAGCAAAGATTTAGTCTGGCCGCTTATTCCTGAATAATAGACGGGGGTGCCTACAATCAGCGCATTGCTCTGTTTAATTTTGTTTATTACTTCGTTGGCAATGTCGTCATCAAAAACGCACTGGTCTTTGCCCATTTTTAAACAGGTTAAGCAAGCATTGCATGCCCTTATCGGCCCTTTGCCTATCTGAACAATTTCAAAGTCAATGTCATTTTTCTCAAACTCTTTAGTAATTTCCTTCAACGCTGTGTATGTGCAGCCTTTTTCGTGCGGGCTGCCGTTAATCAATAAAACCTTCATGCTCGTCTCCCCTTCTGTTATGTTTAATTCATGTTGCTAAATATATAATATATGATATAAAATGCTTTATTATGCCTTAAAAATGCAAAGGGAACGAAAAACTTTGTATCGTTCCCTTTTATTTGTTTATTACTCATCAAGCTTCAGAACCGCCATAAAAGCCTCTTGAGGAACTTCGACAGAACCGAACTGGCGCATACGCTTTTTGCCTTCTTTTTGCTTTTCAAGCAATTTTTTCTTTCTTGAAATATCGCCACCATAGCACTTTGCAAGCACATCTTTTCGCATCGCTTTGACAGTTTCTCTCGCAATAATTTTGCCACCGATACCTATTTGAATTGGTATCTCAAACATCTGCCTGTGTATATTATCCTTTAGCTTTTCGGCAATTTTTCTTGCTCTGCCGTATGCTTTCTCAGAATGAATTATAAATGAAAGTGCATCAATCACCTCACCGTTGAGCATAACATCAAGCTTCACAAGGTTGGAACGGCGATACTCCGTCATTTCATAATCAAATGAGGCATAGCCTTTCGTTCTCGACTTGAGCGAATCAAAAAAGTCGTAGATAATTTCATTCAACGGGAGTTCATAATGGATGTCAACCCTATCGGCTGATAAGTATGTCATGTCCTTGAAAACTCCTCGTCGTTCTTGGCATAAATCCATTATAGTGCCGACAAATTCAGAAGGTGCATATATATGAGAGGATGTGAACGGCTCCTCGCAATGCTCAATTTGTGCAGGGTCGGGGTAATGTGTCGGGTTGTCAATTTGCTCAACATCTCCGTTTGACATGTGCACTTTATAAATAACGCTCGGTATGGTTGTGACAAGGTTAAGGTCATATTCCCTCTCAAGCCTTTCTTGAACAATTTCAAGATGTAGCAGCCCCAAAAAGCCACACCTGTACCCAAACCCTAATGCTCCTGAAGTTTCAGGCTCATAGGTCAAGGATGCATCATTAAGCTGAAGTTTTTCAAGTGCATCTCGAAGGTTTTCATAGTCCCCACCGTCCGAAGGATAAACGCCACAGAAAACCATGGGGTTAACCTTTCTATAACCCGGCAAGGGTTTTTCTGCAGGTCTTTTCGCAAGGGTTATCGTATCACCCACGCGTGCATCGTTTACAGTTTTTATCGAAGCTGTAATATAACCGACCTCACCGGCTGTCAAAACATCAACCGGCTGTGTATGTGTGGCTCTCATATAACCAACCTCGACAACATTAAACTCTGCTTCCGTAGCCATCATCTTCATTATATCGTTTGCCTTGACTTGCCCCTCCATAATTCGGACATAGACAATGACGCCCTTGTAGCTGTCATAAACACTGTCAAAAATCAATGCACGAAGCGGAGCATCATCCCTTGCTTTCGGAGCCGGAATATCACTGACGATTCTTTCAAGAACCTGTTCAATGTTTTCGCCCGTTTTGGCCGAAACCCTAGGCGCATTTGAGCAATCAAGACCTATCACCTCTTCAATTTCAGCTGAAATTGCCTCGGGGTCAGCTGCGGGAAGGTCTATCTTGTTGATAACTGGTATCAAGTCAAGATTATGGTCAAGGGCTAAATAAGTGTTTGCAAGCGTCTGCGCCTCTATCCCCTGCGAAGCGTCAACAACCAGCACAGCTCCCTCACATGCCGCCAAGGAACGGGAAACCTCATAGTTAAAGTCCACATGGCCGGGTGTATCAATTAAATTAAGAGCATAGACCTGACCGTCTTTTGCCTTATAATCAAGCTTAACGGCATGAGCTTTGATTGTAATACCTCTCTCTCGCTCCAAATCCATCTTATCGAGAAGTTGCGCCACCATTTCACGCCCAGCTACAGCTTGCGTCATCTCTAGCAACCTGTCTGCCAGAGTCGATTTGCCATGGTCAATGTGTGCTATAATACAAAAATTTCTTATATTTTCCTTTTTAATAGGCAAATTATCACCTCAATGTTTTTAATAATCAGTTCGTTTTTTGAACTTAATTTTTTTGACCGTTTAGCCATTTTACCATAACTTCACCCTGCTTTACAAGCTTTGAAATTAGAATAAAACTTCTAACATAATTTAGAAAAATATTGTTGTTCTATAAAATTTATAAATTTTAGAAAAAACACTTGAATATATTTCAAAATCATAGTAAAATATAGACACGTGTACTATGTGAATTACATAGGCAAGGTTTAAAAAATATAATAGGAGGAAAAATAATGAAAAAAGTTATTGCAATTGCTCTTGTATTTGTTCTTTCAATGAGCTTTTTATCGCTCGGCGTATCCGCTGAAGAGCATTTTGTAGGCCGCAGAGAAACAATCGAAGTAGACACCATGCTTTACCCAGGCGACATAATTAAGTATTATTACGCTACAGCATCAGGAGCTGGAGCCCAAATCAAATACTACGGGGGTGCCTTTGATATTTATGAAGAGCAATATTATGGCACTAGCACTGAGGACTATGAGTATTATGAAGAGTTTGCTCCCCCTCTCCCAACCGGCTTTGAAATAAAAGACATCGGCTCACTTTCAAACGGATTGAAACTCGTTGATGATTCTTATGTAAGAATTAATGATGTGGCAATTGACTACGAAATCGAGCACTGCGTATTAGAAGGTTGGAAAGTAACTTTTTGCGAGCATACCAATATGGGCTTTCAATTAACACTTGAAGCTGTTTGGGCTGAAGACGCTGATGATCCTTTCCCAGAGCCTGTAGTTGAAGAGCCAACAATTATTGAGATCATCATTGGTTATCTTAAAGAGGCCGCAAATTTCCTCATGGGCATCTTAGGAGAAACTGTTGCAAAAATAATGGAATGGCTTGGAGTTTGGGGAGTTATTGATTCACCAATTGCATAAGAAACCATAAGAGTATTATAAATCAATAAACTGTTTTGAGCCGTCAGTTTTAACTGGCGGCTCTTTTCTATCAGTTTTTTCATTTTCTTTTTTTCCCTTCCTGCACAACAGGTTCTGTTTCGTTTTTGGGAATATTTTGTTTATGGTTCGATTGTGTGCGCTTAGGGTTTCTCGGGTCAATTCTTTTCATGTGCTTTTTAGCCAATCAATCACCTCAAAATGCATTTTTATAAATAGTATTATTCCTATAATTGAGTAGATTACACATAAACAATCAAAAATTCACCTTTAGTTATCAATCAGCGTGCAAAGCAATTATCTTTACACGCTGATTGATTTTAATATCCATATTATGCTAAATAATATTGATAGACAACGCTTCTATGTTTAAATCATGCTTTTGTAAACTAATTTAACTTTACAGACAAACTAAGCTTTTGTGCTAAATGAACTCTTCAAAGGCTGGTCAGAACGATTTTTCCAAAAGCCATTTGCATGTATTTCAATGTCATACCGTGTGTTTGCCTCTAAACCATCAATAACTTGTGAAATTGTTTTGGGCATATCATAAAAATAGTACTCCGACCATATTGAAATCTGCTTTGAGATTGTTCCCGTCTGTGATTTTTTAACAACAATGTAGTAATCATTAACATATTCAGTTTTTATTGCTGCCTGTTCAAAGGTGATGGTGCATCTATCTGAAGAGATATCGCTAAAATTGATTGCAACATCCTTTTTGAAATAGGGCTTTATTGTTGTATTGTATCTTTCGTCAGTATAAATAAATGTTGATGGGTCGCTGGGCTCATCAATTTTCCAAACAAACGGGAAAAAGTTTTTGCTAATTAGGTCATAAGGGTAAACACGAACACGGTTGTTTTCGTCTGCCTCAACAATAAGCATTTGTGCGGCATTTTCTTTTCTTGGGGGTAAGGTGCCATATACCTTATCAAACTCATCTAGCTCAAAATAACTAAGAGTTCCTGTACCAAGCGAAGTAAAATATTTTTGATGAATAGACCGTGGATCATTTATTGGCGCATGAGAATGCCCTGAAAAATCAATTATTTGAGGATAATTCATTAAAATGTCTGTTAATTCATCCTCCCCCCAGTTGATGCTACCATAAACTGTCCCGCTGATATGAGGGTGTTGAAAGAAGAATATAGGTTTTTTGGGGTCATCAGCTGCAGCCTCTTTCAAACTATCTGCCGCAAAGGATCTTTTTGCATCATCAAACCTGCACCCATTGGTTGTGGACAACGAAATAAAATGAAATCCATTTATAACCTTTGCAACATCAGGTTTCATTGCGTAAATTCGGTTAATTTTTTCAATGGCCGCTTCTTCTCCACCATTGCTTTTTGAAAATTCATGGCTTGCGGCGCTTAATGTTATATCAGTGCCTTTTTTTACATTTTCATCAAGCGATTTCTTGAACGCTTGCATTTGAGTCTCAGAGCCGCTATCTGAAAAATCGCCAACCACAAACAAAGCGTCAAGCGACTTGTATAACGGAGATTTTTCTGAATATTCATATGCTGCCTTCATGGCAAGTTTAAATCTGTCACGCTCAACGGTATGCTTGTCCTTATAATGTACGTCGCTCATGACAACAAATCGAATCTTTGGTATAAATTTCATATCATCACCCCTAAAAATATATACTAATAGTTTACCCTTTCAGGAATAAAATGTCAATGTTGAAAACCTTCAACGATTATATCCAAATATATGTTAAGACATTATTCGTTCGGTAATTTTAGAGGGAATCATACTGTTTATATGAAAAATTGACATTTATATTATATTATTATTATTACACAATATAATAT
>DASRNM010000029.1:0-5365 GCA_035647435.1 Clostridia bacterium | reverse complement strand
GTTTTGCAATGTTCTCTATTCTCGTTTTTAGGTTTAGTTGTCTTCAATTTATTAATAGAACTTTCATGTTCAGATCATTCTGAACAGCATTTGTTCCTTTTGCACACATAATTGCCTCTGAGCTTTTCAACATCATGCCCTTCAAGTGTCAAAAGCTTGTCCCTTAAAAACCCCGCTCCGCTTCTACATATTGCGATGCCTTTTTGAGGAATTACCCTATGGGTTGGTATAAAATAAGCAACTGGGTTCTTTGCAACCGCACTCCCAACAGCTTGTGCCGCACCTGGCTTTTCTATCATCTGTGCTAGTTCTTTATAAGTGCAAATTTCCCCCACACCAATTTTGCTTGCAGCTTCAAAAACTGTTTGCTGAAAAGGTGTAAAATCCTTTAAATCCAATAGCATATGGTGTGTTCCTGTTTCCAAAAAGTTCAATGTTTCTTTAATTATCATGTTTATCATGGGGTTTTGTGCTTTCACTTTATCAAAGTTTTTTAAATCTATTAATTCATTGCCATTATTGTTTCTTAAAGATAAATATTTTAATCCTTTTGAAGAAAAGGTTACGCTTAAGGTGTCTGTTTCTAAAAAACCTATGATTTTATCTGTCTGCAAAACACAACCCTCTTTTCTAAACAATTACTGCGACCTATTAAACAAAACATTAACTCCCATGTATTATCACCATTAGATGAGTTTTCAATTCACATATCAAAATGAAATCCCTACAGGTAAACTCAGTTCACTTTGCTGTGGAGAAATTTCGATTTGCTTAGTTATTTGCTCTATGTTTTAGAAAAAATCAACGCCTCTTCAAAGAGCTCAAATATATTTTCTTCACCAATTTCATCTAAAACCCCTGTTTTTTTAAGTGTTTCATAAGGTTGAGGTTTTAGCCCTGAAATAACTATCTTAATATCATATTTTTTACAGTTTTTAATAAATCGTTTTATAGCATGCACTGCCGTGGCGTCCATCGCCGTCACATTTCTAAGACGCAGAATAATGACGCGTGTGTCATTTCTAGATTTTGTAATCACTTCCAAGAATTTGTCTGCCGCACCAAAAAACATAGCTCCATTGATTTCATAAGCTTGAATATCTCGAGGAAGCTTTTGTAACAATGTTTCATCAAAATAAGGGGTAAAGCTATCATCATCTTCAAGATGATCGCGCGTCAATTCCTTGACGCTACTAACATCGGCCATTCTCTTCATAAACAAGAATGCTGCTAAAACCGTGCCTACACCAATCGCCACCACCAAATCAACAAGCACTGTGATAAAAAACGTAAAGAGTAATACGGCAACATCACTTTTTGGTGATTTCAATAACTCAGAAAACTCACGCCATTCACTCATATTGTAAGCTACCACAATAAGCACTGCAGCCAAGGCTGATAAGGGAATCATTTGCGCATATGGCATGAAAATTAACATAATAAGCAACATCACCACGGAGTGCACTATGCCTGCGACCGGCGTTCTTCCCCCGTTGTCAATGTTAGTCACAGTCCTTGCAATAGCACCTGTGGCAGGCATGCCGCCAAATAACCCCGATGCAATGTTGGCAACCCCTTGGGCTATGAGTTCAGTGTTGGAACGATGCTTGCCACCGATCATACCATCTGCCACCACAGCAGACAAAAGCGATTCAATAGAACCTAAAATAGCAATTGTGAAGGCTGGGGCAATGAGAAGTTTTATCTTATCAAAATCCAGGCTAGCCATTGGCAAATGGGGAACAGGTAAAGATGATGATAATTCTCCAAACTTGCTGCCAATGGTCATCACATTTAAGCCTGCCAGTTGAACCACCAAAGTGGCGACAATCAATGCTACTAGCGTGCCTGGAATTTTAATCTTATGTTTAGGCCAAAAAACGATGATGCCCAACGCCAACAAACCAATGGCCAAGGTCAGCCCGTCTATGCTCCTTAAATTTGATAGAAACAATGACCATTTGCCTATAAATTCTGGTGGTACATTAGACAAGTTGAGCCCCAAAAAATCATTGATCTGGGAAGAG
This sequence comes from Clostridia bacterium, assembly GCA_035647435.1. Lineage (GTDB taxonomy): Bacteria > Bacillota > Clostridia > Oscillospirales > Acutalibacteraceae > JAAZFZ01. The sequence continues at coordinate 3,338 of DASRNM010000029.1, read as the reverse complement.
AATATGGTGACAGCAATGCCACTCGTAAACCCCGTGGTGATAGTGTGAGGGATGAATTTAATTGCGCCACCCAATTTGAAAAGGCCCATCATAATCATAATTATGCCTCCCATGATGGTGGCCATAATTAAACCGTCAATGCCGAATTCAACGATAATACCATAAATGATAATCATAAAAGCCCCTGTTGGTCCGCCGATTTGAACACGGCTCCCCCCCAACAGAGAAATAATAAAACCGGCTATAATGGCAGTATGCAAACCTTTTTCTGGTGAAACCCCTGATGCGATTGCAAGGGCAATAGAAAGAGGGAGAGCTACGATAGCCACTATAATGCCAGCCGTTAAGTCACTAATAAATTCTTGCCTAGAATAGTTTTTAATTGTTGTAAAGAATTTTGGTCTCATTTATTCTACGTTAACCTCCTCATAAAAATGCAATATGTAAACATGCAAAACCGACTTTAAAGAATTATTAAAAGTTCAATCACGCTTCTCGTCCTTTATACTTTAATGCATTTTATTTCCTTCTTCCAGTTTGCCAGAAATAAAACACCGATTATAAATGCCGGCCCAGCAATAGTTAGACTCCATGTTATGGCAAGACAATCATAATGATTGAGAGAAAATTGTGCATGAGCAACCCAATCAATATTCTTCTGTACTTTTTGATGGCTCAAACACATCAAGCGAAAACAATGCCAGGAAACAAATTAATAAAATGGGCAGGAGTCTCAGCGTCCAAAACAGTATTCCCTGTGTTCTCTTCTTTATGTTCTCACTCCTTTTAAATTCAACGCTTATAGTGTTATATAGTCTATCACAAACACCTTAAACTAAGCAAATCATAGTGGCGCCAGCGCTACATAAACAACGATTGCTCCAAACATTGCATCGAAAATTCAATTTTCAATACTAATTAACATATGATACAGCGCGAAGTGCATGTCCGGATATTTCAAATATTATAGCAACTGACAATATTTCAGAGCAGCAATAACTTTATTGCTGCTCTGATTTGTTTTTTATATCGAGCTTTGTAAGTTGTCAGTGTGCGCTTTTTGAATGCCATAAACAGTGACTGAACGAATAAAGTTGCCGTCTACAATGACAAGTTCGCCATGGCATTCAAGCCCTATGTGACGGTGAATGTGAAAGGCAAAGCAAGGCATTCTACGAGAATAAAACACGTAGAGTGTCTTGCTTTACATATCAAATCTCTATGCTTATGTTTTGGATACCGCTTGTTAATCAGTACATTTCTAAAGAACTTTGGCCATCTTTCCAATAGTTATTAGCAGCCGCAACTGTTTGATAATTGATTGCTATGACTTGTGACGCAGATATTAAACTGGTTGCATTTCTTGAATAATACGGACGCAGCCTTTTTCTAATCTCTTCAGATGGTTGTGTGTACTCAACACCTTTTTGTGAAAGTTTAATAGCCAATTCAAAACCTTCTTGAGGTGTGTTGGTTTTTAAGCTTGTAATCCATTTTTCCATGCGCTACCCCTCCCTTATCAATATTGTATGCTCAATAAGTAGAACGGTTCGCATGTAAAATTAAATGGTGTTGCACCTAAACGCATTTCCAAAAAGCAACCCACCGCTCTCACCGAATACGATGGGCAACTTGTTCGATGACTGATTGAAAAAGTCACCGTCTACGAAGACAAATTTACCGTTGAGTTTAAGTCTGGGGTGATGGTGGATGTGGGAGGATAAGGGCAAAAACGAAAAAATCACTCAATTTTTAATGTTGAGTGATTTTTAATGCATAGTCAGGAATAACACAGGCAAAAGGATAAGGTTTCGTTCTGGGCTATCAATTTATCCATCATGGGTGGCGCACTTCATTTTACAATCCATCTAATATAAATAAATAATATTTTTGCCACGGCCCTCTATGAACCGTGGCAGACAATGCATTACTATTTAATTTATTGAATTTGCGTGATAACAAGGTGTGCGGAAACTGGTCGAGTGCCTCCTGCAAGCGGAGTGATGGTCAATGCCGTTGAGTTGCCCATAGGATTTCGTACGGTTAGTATTGAGTTTACGGCTGTTGTTTCCACTATAGCCATACCTGCAATCTGAGAGGTGCCTGTTGCACGACCTACCACCGTATATGCTAAGTCAGCGCCATCAAGAGTTAAAATGAGTTGACCCGCCTCACTTACACTAACCGCTTTGGATATATTCTTTATAGACATTGGCGGTACATCGGTCAATCAGGGATTTTTGTTTTGCACCCAAACTTTGACCGCCAATGAGCTGTTCACAAAGCGATAAGATAAATTCCGACTTCAAGATAACCGGATTCGCACCGTCACCGTATTCGCTGTTAATATCCATTGCATTGATGTGAGCGTTTGAGGTGGCGGAAATACGGATGATTTCGCCTCCGAATGCGTTAACGAGTGGTGTATATTCCCGCTCCGGATCAATGAGGATGATATCCGCATCGGAATCGGACATTAAAATAGATATTTCCTCACGCTTGGCCGTCATGGATTTACCTGAGCCGGGAACACCGAAGATGAATCCATTACCGTTGAGCAAGGCTTTCCGATTGACGAATATCGGATTTTTGGATATGACATTGACCCCCTGATATACACCGCCGCTGTGATTAATTTCCTGCGCACGGAACGGAATCAGAACCGCCAAAGATTCGGTGGTAAGAGTTCGTAGCGCATTTATCTTTCGCAAGCCAAAGGGCAAAACGGTATTCAGCCCATCCATCTGCTGATACTTCAGCGTTCCAAACTGGCACAGATGTTTTCGTGCCGTAGAAAGTAGGGATTCGGTGTCATTGTCAAGCTGTTCTTTCGTGTCGGCGATATGGGTAAGGGTTACCACAGCAAACATCATGCGCTGGTCACGGGTAGTCAGGTCATCCAAAAACTCGCGGGTTTCCTTAGCGGTGTGGATATGGTTTTGATAGTCGCAGAATCTTCCATATCAGGTATCAGCGATATGGAGCGCGTTATAAAAACAGCAGCGAAATTCGGGACAAAGACAGCGGTATGTATCAACAAATACGATACCAACATTGAGAACACAGAGAAGATTGAAGACTTTTGTAAAAAACAAGGGCTGCCCTTTATTGGCAGGATACCCTTTGACTTAGGTGCGGTTAAAGCTATAAATAATGGTCAAACCATTGTAGACATAGACTGCACATCGGGGACGGCGGTTAAAGAGGTTTATCACAAAACAATGAATCTGCTCTTTGAAAAAGGTGGTGGCTAAAGTCATGCTTATTAAAACTTTGGTTGAAAACACCTCGATATCAAAAGACTTTGGCAGTGAGCACGGCCTTAGCCTGTATATAGA
>DASRNM010000028.1:0-5474 GCA_035647435.1 Clostridia bacterium | reverse complement strand
AGTTACTGATAATTTGAATTTGTTAAATTGTTATGACTCCGAAATTGCAAAGAATATAATTTTTTCTTTAGGCATGGTTGAAGCGGTGAGCTATTGGAAATGTGCATGCCCTGAGAATGTTGTTATTAAGTGTGGCTATTTAAGTGAAAATGACATACTATGGTGGAAAAAACTTTGGTTCAATGGTCTTTCAGAAATGTTTTATCAAAACAAAATTAACACCGATATTGAAAGTTTTGTAAATTTTAGTGTTGATTATAAACTGACACAGAATGAAAGCGATTTACAATTTGAAAGTGCAGACCTCAACATTGTCCCAATCGGCGGGGGTAAAGATTCAGTTGTGACTTTAGAAATGCTCCAAAGCTTAAAATCGAAAACAAAAGGGTTTACTATAAATGACCAACTTGCAAGAACAGAGTGTGCAAGTGTTGCCGGGCTTGGGGACGAAAACATAATAAAAACTTACAGAACAATTGACCAACAGCTAATGAAACTCAACTCACAAGGGTTTTTAAACGGTCATACTCCATTTTCGGCTATAGTTGCATTTTTAAGCCTTTATTGTGCATATATTACTGGTGCGGACAACATAATTCTCTCAAATGAGGCAAGCGCGAATGATGCTAATATTCAAGGAACAAATGTAAATCATCAATATTCAAAGTCTTATGAATTTGAAAACGATTTTAAAAAATATACGGCCGAGAAATTCGGGTTGCCTATACATTATTTCAGTGTTTTACGCCCATTTAACGAGCTTCAGATTGCAAAGCAGTTTGCCATGCTCAAGGATTATCACAGCGTTTTTAAAAGCTGCAATGTTGGAAGTAAAGAAAATATTTGGTGTGGTCATTGTGCTAAGTGTCTTTTTGTATATATTATTCTTTCCCCGTTTATCCAAACAAAAGAGCTTAAAGATATATTTTCAGTCGATATGCTTGACGACAAAGATTTGATTGATGATTTTCGAGCGCTTGCAGGCTTTTCAGATGTAAAACCGTTTGAATGTATAGGTACGGTTGAAGAGGTTTGTTGTGCGTTAGATTTAGCGATTAAAAAATATGAATCGCAAGCAGAAGAGCTTCCAATATTATTAGAGTATTATATTAAGAATAAAAAAGAAGAAATTGATTGCAACAGGATCTTTAGCGAGTTTAATGATGAAAACAACATACCGAAGGAGTTTTCGGAGTTTGTTGAGGAGATGTATAGATATGTATCAGAGTGTGATTGATTACCTTAAAGATAAGAAGGTTATGATTCTCGGTTTTGGCCGTGAGGGGCGTTCAAGCTATAAATATATTCGCTTTTTTTACCCCGAAATGCACCTGGCGGTTGCTGATTTGAATCAGGTATCTGTTGGTGGAGACCCGAATGTGACACTCATATGCGGTGAAAAATACCTTGATTCACTTGAGGGGTACGATGTTGTTTTGAAATCCCCCGGAATATCATTTAAAAATGTAACTGTCCCAAAGGGTGTCGAGGTTACCTGTCAAACTGACTTGTTTTTAAGATATGCACCCTGTTTTAAAATTGGAACAACCGGCACAAAGGGTAAAACAACAACATCAACTCTGATTTATAAAATGCTCTGTACTGCAGGCGTTCAAGCATGTCTTATAGGTAATATGGGCGTGCCTGTTTTTGATTGCTTGCCTGAAATTGAGGGCAAAATTGCCGTTATTGAAATATCATCACACCAGCTTGAATTCACACACGCATCTGCAAATATCGCTGTGCTGACAAACATATACGAGGAGCACCTCGACCATTACAATGGGTTTGAAGGGTATGTAAACGCAAAACTAAACATAGTTAGATTCCAAAGTGAAAACGATTATTTTATATGCAACAAAGATTTCGAAATAGAAAAACATAATATAAAAATTAATTCTAAAGTGCTAAGAGTCGGTATCAATGACGATGAAAAAGATTTGTTTTTAAAAGAGTTAGTGGGCATAAATGAAAGGCTCAAAGGCGAACACAATAAACAGGACGTGTTTTTTGCTGCCACTGTTGCACGATGTATGGGTTTAGATCAAAGCAATATAATAAAAGCTGTACGGGAGTTTAAAGGGATACCGCACCGTATGGAGCCTATTGGCACATACAAAGGTATAAAATTTTATAATGATTGCATTGCAACAATTCCGCACGCAGTTTTGTGCGCTCTTGATGCCCTTGATGATACTGACACCCTTATTTTAGGCGGTATGGATAGAGGGCTCGATTACTCAGAATTTGAACAACAACTTAATAAAACAAAGGTTTTGAATATTATTTGTTTGCCCGAAACGGGGCACAGAATCGGTGAGGGGATGCTTAAACTCGGCACCGACAAGAAAATTATCTGTGTCGACACAATGGAGCGTGCAGTTGAAAAAGCATTTGAGGTTACTGAAAAGGGGAGAAGCTGCATTTTGTCACCTGCGGCGGCAAGCTATAATAAATATAGAGATTTTGAAGAAAAGGGCGCTCACTACACTTCGCTTGTCAAGGGTTTTAAATTATGAATGCTTGCACTGACATATTGGCAAACGAGAGTGAAATAAAGGCTCATATACAAAACCTCTTAGCTCAAGATTTGCAAAAGGCAGAAAATTTTTGTGTTGAGTTGATTTTGAACAATAAAGATAAAATGTTGCACAGCAGGGGAGTGTCTTCGGCATATGCAAGATGTATCTGCACTTTTCTGCTTGACAAGAAGAACAAATCAAGGCTTGTTGATGTCATAAAAAACAATAGTATAATTTGCACGGCATTTTTTGGTTCATTAAATACTTATAAACACAGCATTGTCTTTGTTCTCAAAAGAATTGTGAGGTCAAATGATGTTGAACTTTTAGAGCAGGTGCTAAAACTGTTGAGTAATAATCCTTTTCGTGACGACAATGCGAAATCCTATTCAGATAGATGGTCTTTGAGGTTTATTATTGAACAGACAAAAAACGCACCAGGGGATTATTTAAAATTAAGTGATGAAAGTTTAAAAAAGCTCAATTTATATTTAAGTGAATAATATTATAAAAAAATCCGCTGAGTTTTCTGTGTTGAACAGATTGCTCAGCGGAAATGTGTTTTATTGAATTATTTAATAATACCTGACAAGACCGACAACTTTGCCTAAAATAATAAGCTCATTACAAATTATAGGCTCATAAGTATCATTTTCGGGTTGAAGTCTGAAATGACCGTTTTCTTTGTAGAACCGTTTTACAGTGGCTTCATCTTCTAAGAGGGCAACAATAATCTGGCCGTTTGACGCAACTGGCGTTTTTTCAACAAAAACAATGTCGTCATCATGAATCCCTGCATCGATCATGCTGTCACCTTTGATTCGAAGGGCAAATATGGTTTTGTCTCTTGAAATGGGACCGGAATAAGGTAGGTAGCCTTCTATTTGTTCAACCGCCAAGATAGGCATTCCCGCAGTTACGGTGCCCAATAATGGTACGCTTGTAACATTCTCATTGTGACCGAGAACACGAATTGAACGCTTTAGCATAGGGTCACGTTCAATATAACCAGCATCCTCAAGGGCGTCAAGGTTAGACTGAACAGAAGAGGTTGAACGAAGACCGACGGCCGCACCAATTTCACGCACAGAGGGTGGGATTCCGCCTTGGCTTTTTTCAATCAAATATTCATAAATACGTTTTTGAGTTTCGCTTATATCTTTCATGCGTATATTCCTCCCCAAACTTTTGTACATTATAGCACAAATGTTCGCACATGGCAAACATTTGTTTGATGCTATCAAATAGCTATACTTTGGTTTTGATTTTTCTTAATGCGTTGCATATTGGGATAGTTAAAATAATGCATATTATAATTTCAAGCACTGCATTCATACCAAAGGCAGCAAGAATAAATTTTGTAAGACCGCCGAAGCTGATTGTGCTTATTCCGACCTCTTCGCTGTAAAATAGATAAATACCGCCCATAACTAAAGCTGTGTTTACTGCTGTTGCAAAAGCTGCAGTAAAACCCAAAGAGATTGAAGTGTTTATCAAGCCCTTGTTAAAATATTTGAACAAAAGCCCTGCAACAAGACCAACCAAAATTCTTGGGATAAGAGCTATAATAGGGTTTCTGAAAATGATGCCTTCAAGTGGCGTTGGAGGTGCTAAAACAGCCTTAAGAATACAGGTTACACCCCACACACCTCCGAGAACTGAACCCCATTTAGGGCCCATAACGATGGCGCCAATAATCACAGGGATGTGAAGCAGGGTGATACTCAAGCCACCATAGCTGATGTATCCCACATAAGGCACAAAGGTCATTACCGTGATCAGAGCTGACAAAACACCGATTTGCGCCATAATCAATGTTTTTTGCGTGTTTGTTTTGTTTGACATTATATTCCTCCTTGCTGTTGCTCCCTATGTAACATTTCAAATTGAACAGTATTGACTAAGTGATTGATTTACTCTTCTAAAACTGATTTTTAATCAATCGTTTGTCATCTGCCTTTGCAATGCTTTTTGGGATGCAACGCAAAATTTAGCAATTAATTGTCGCTTTGCTTGGTTTTTTTAAGGTTCATTTCATAGATAACCTTTAAACCGTATAATAAAAGTTCGCCGTTATAAATAATTTTATGCCTGCAATTTTTAGTAATATCTTTTGAAAGTCCGCCCGTTGCGACGATAGTTTTAAACTTTTTACCGAACTCCTGTTCAAACCTGTCACAGATTCCGTCAATCATTGCGGCTGTGCCGAAAACAATGCCGGACTGCATGCTCTCTATCGTGTTCTTGCCGATAGAGCGTGGGGGAGTTTCAAAGCTGAATCTCGGCAACTGTGAAGTTCTTGAGGATAGTGCCTCAACTGAAATAGCAACGCCGGGTGCGATTGCACAACCCAAGAATGAACCATTTTCATCTATTGCGCTAACTTTAGTTGCCGTACCCAAATCTGCTACGATGCAGGGGAGCGGATATAAGTTGTTTGCGGCAACGGTGCCCGCAATGAGGTCACCGCCCACTTGCGCAGGGTTGTCCGTGAGAATATTAACCCCCGTTTTAATGCCTGGTGTCAATAAAAGAGGTTTTTTTCTTATGAGCATTGTTACTGCATTTATTATTTCTGCGCTCAGCTCTGGAACGACAGAGCTAATCGCAGCACCTTGAAAATTTTTGGGAGATATATTGTATAACAAAAAAATGTCATTAAGTTCAATTGCATATTGGTCCTGAGTTCTTTCCCTATCTGTGGCAAGACGGGACACAAATTGAATATCATCGCCCTTGAATGCTCCCAAAGTTATATGTGTATTTCCAATATCAATAGTTAAAAGCATAATGTGCCTCCAAGAGTTACAAATTAATGTTGAAAATTATACTACAAAAGAATGAAAAAATCAAACATATTGCTTTTTTTAAAAAACATGATAAAATGATTTTAATTATTGTTACAATAAAGCTACGAAAAATAGCATTATTATTAATTATAATACTTTATAT
>DASRNM010000027.1:0-3489 GCA_035647435.1 Clostridia bacterium | reverse complement strand
ATGCCAATACAGAAACCAAGAAAAGAGAACTGTTTGCGAAAGTCCGTCAAGGTAAGATTCGTGTGTTGATGGGTTCTACCTTCAAATGCGGCAGCGGAATGAATGTGCAGGATAAGATTGTCGCCCTGCATCGGCTGGATTGTCCGTGGCGTCCATCAGATATCGCCCAGCAAAACGGTCGTGCCATTCGTCAAGGCAACAGCAATCCGGAGGTGAATATCTACACCTATATCACCGAAAAAACCTTTGACGCATACAGTTATCAGCTAATCGAAAATAAGCAAAAATTTATATCACAGATTATGACCTCAAAATCGCCTGTGCGCACCGCCGAAGATGTGGATGAACAGGCGCTTTCTTATGCCGAAATCAAGGCACTTGCCACAGGTAACCCGCTGATCATTGAAAAATGCCAGCTTGAAATGGATGTGGGTAGGCTGAAACTTATCAAATCCAGCTTCTTGAGCCAACGCTATGATTTAGAGGATAAGCTGCTCAAACACTATCCCGCAGAAATCAAACGGTTATCCGAGCGCATTGACGGGTATACGAAAGATATCGCTACGGTCAAAGATACTTTTTCAGAGGACGGCTATCCAGTGAAGATTAAGGATACGGTATTCACACCGGAACAGAAAAAAGAAGCAGGTACGGCAATTCTTGAAGCCTGCAAAGCCATGACCAGTCCCGATCCCGTACCGCTTGGCTCCTATCGCCGTTTTGATATGGAGTTGTCCTTTGAACGTTTTGCAAAGGTTTATATGGTTTCGCTGAAAGGTACCCTAACCCATTCGGTAGAGATTGGCGACAGCATTTTAGGTAACATCACCCGCATTGAAAATATTTTTGATGGCATGGGATCGAAGATGGAAACCAAGCTGCAAGTTTGCAAAGAACGGTTGGAGGACGTAAAAGCACAAATGGAAACCGCAAAGACCGAAGTTGAAAAGCCTTTTCCACAGGAAGCGGAATTAAATGAGAAAATGGTGCGGCTCCATGAAATCAATATTGCCCTAAATCTTGATGAACGCGACCATGAGCTTGTGGACGGGGTCCCAGATGAGGGGGATGCCGATGTGTCAGTGCGAAAGCCCAAAGAACAAGATAGAGGAAGGTAATTGAGGCATCACAAGGCGGCGATTGTTAAGATCATCGCCGCCTTGTGGTTTTTGCTGGAAAACTACAGGAAATAATGATATAATGACGTCAAGAGAAATTAGGTAATAATATTTGTGCTTAATATGCTGTGTTTTATGCTATTTACAAGCAAAATCCACATCTTCTTGCCATCTATTGCTTCGCAAATAAAACATATTCTATTTTAGTAACTCTAATAAAATTATTATAAAAGCAAAAGGAGAATTTGATTATGAAGTATTATTCTTTGCAGCCCAACGAAGTCGTGATTTTTGAAGAAGAAGCCACCTTAATCGACACTAAAACAGATAAATTGCTCTTCTCAAGTATTAATGGTGAATTAATTTTAACCAACATCAATATTGTAACTATAACAAAGACAAAAAAACTATTTTCCAAGGAGCAGGTTACTGTAAAAGTCTTTCCTATTGAGGAAATAAAGCTATATAATGAAAATCCACAAATTAAACAAACAGACATGAATGTTGAAGTTTATCTTATCAATGAAAAAATTAATTTAAGTTTTAACTCGAAATCTAAAGCATACAAATTTACAAGTAAAATCATTGAACTGATAACTGGGAAATCAATATCAGTACGAGGAGCTGCAAAAGTAAAAGGTGCACTATCTCTTGTGGATGATACCCTTGGCATAAAAACAGTGGAGACTGTTAAGGATGTTATTGAAAATGGTGTTATTAGAAGTGTCTTTGGTGGCGTTGGTAAAAAGACTTCTAACCAAAAGAAAAAAATAGATGCAGGTAATATTACTAAAGATGCTTTGGGTTTCGCTAAAGATTTGCTAAATAAAAGCTCCGATGAAAAATTAGAGGAGGAAGCAGAAGTTAAGATTCAAAATAATGAAGCAGTTTCTTATGACAAGCAGATAGAATCTGTTAAAAAGCTTAAAGACTTGTTAGACGCAGGTGTTCTTTCACAGGAAGAATTTGAAATAAAGAAAAAACAAATATTGGGTCTGTAAGTAGTTTTTTATATAATTTATAACTCCCAAGTTACTACATAGCCGTCCGGCTTAAACCGGGCGGCTTTTATTATGCCCGAAAGGAGGAGGACATTTGAATAAACACTATAACAATATCCCCCAGATTTTAAAAACTCAACAGCAATGGGTAGTATGGGGCATTGTTGGCGAACCGCCAAAAGCTCCGTTTAACCCTGAAAGGCTATTGAAATTGAAAACAGAACCTGCCAAATCCGGAGTTTCGGACACATGGGGAACCTATGAAGAAGCGGTGCGTTGTGTTCGTCAGGGACTGGCTCAAGGTATCGGTTACGAGTTTAACGGTCAAGGTGTATATGGGGTAGATTTAGACCATGTTATCAGTGAAAGCGGCATCATTACCCCAGAGGCACAGGAAATCGTCGAGGGGCTGGCTTCCTATACGGAGGTCAGCCCCTCTGGACGAGGACTGCATATCTTTGTTACTGCTGATGATGCAAATATTATTCGCCACCGTAAACAAGGCGGCTTTGTTGAGATTTATACCAATGCTCGTTATTTCACCATGACCGGTAATGTTTACGGCGGCTATAACCGCATAGCACACCGATCCGCTGAATTACAGAAGATTCATGACCAATATCTTTTGCCTGAAACAGCAATAGAGAACACTTCTTCATATTCTGTGGAATCACCGCTCTATGCATCGGATTATTTGCGGCGAGGTTTGGAAAAAGACCCGATTCTCCGTGCTTGTTGGAACGGAGAGAGACGGTGCGGCGATGAGAGCGCATCCGACCAAGCCTTGATGAACAAACTGGCTTATTGGTGTAACGCTAATCCCGGTGAGATGATGGCGGCATTTCTGCAAAGCCCCTATTTCTCACAAAAAGGTGACGCCCATCAAAAGAAATGCCGCCGTGCCGATTATTTGCCGAACACCGCTAAAACCGCTTGCGCCACCTTACGCTCTACGGCGCATGAGGACACGATGAAGTACAGGCAAGAAAGAAAACGTGATACAGCGAGATAACGGTTATTCACAAAAGTGAGTTAAGAACAATTTATGCCGAAGTGATTTGCTGTATAATAAAAAGTTATCAAAGCTTTTTATCGTAAATACAAATAAAAACAAAAAGACTAATAATGTGAACAAATAATGCCCCAATTGCAACAAGGGAAAGTAGATAATAATCTAAAATAACAAAAATGAGCGAAACAACAGCTAGCATAAAAAGGGTTGTATACCATGTGGCGTATCCCGCCTTTTCTCTAAGACGAATATTGCGTTCGTCTTTTTCAGCTATCTCATATTCTTTTGCCTTATCGGGATTGTTTTTCAGTTTCTTTTTTAACAGGATACTTGCTAATCCAGCACCAATAATACCAGC
>DASRNM010000026.1:0-4277 GCA_035647435.1 Clostridia bacterium | reverse complement strand
ATACATTATTAAGGGGTTGAAATAATAAAATGGAAAACATCAGAATTGAAAAAACAAAGACGCCAAAGCAAAAGCCCGTTGACCAAAACAAACTCGGTTTCGGGAATTATTATACTGACCATATGTTTCTAATGAACTATGACGAGGGTCAGGGGTGGCATGACGCAAGGATTGTGCCTTATGGCCCGATTGTGCTTGACCCTGCAGCGATGTGTCTGCACTATGGGCAAGAGGTTTTTGAAGGCATGAAAGCTTACCGCACAAAAAAAGGTGAGACTTTGCTATTCAGACCCGACAAAAACATGGCAAGGATGAATATTTCAAACGAGAGACTTTGTATCCCAAAAATTGACGAGGAATTCGCAATTAAGGCTATCCGTCAGCTTGTTACAGTTGATGAGGATTGGATACCCACTCAAGAGGGAACATCTCTTTATATTCGTCCCTTTATTTTCGCAGTTGATCCACACGTCGGTGTTCGCCCTGCAAATCATCTTATTTTCTGCATAATTCTTTCACCTGTCGGCGCATATTACCCAGAGGGCATTAATCCTGTCAAAATTTTCGTTGAGGAGTCTTATGTCAGAGCTGTTAAGGGTGGCATGGGTTTTGCAAAAACAGGCGGCAACTACGCCGCTTCATTAAAGGCTCAGGACGAGGCAAGCAAGTCTGGATACACCCAAGTTCTTTGGCTTGACGGGGTTGAACGCAAATACATTGAAGAAGTCGGCACAATGAATGTTTTTTTCATCATTGACGGCGAGGTTGTTACCCCCGAGCTTCAGGGCAGTATCCTTAACGGTGTTACACGAATGTCATGCATTGATATCCTCCGTTCATGGGGGCTAAAGGTCACTGAGCGCCATATTTCAATTGATGAGGTTGCAAAGGCTGCACAGGAGGGCAAGCTCACCGAGGCATTTGGCAGCGGTACAGCCGCAGTAATATCTCCTATTGGCGAGCTCAGATGGGGCGACAAAACAATGAAGATTAACGACGGCAAAATCGGTTCAACCTCACAAAAATTGTATGATACTCTTACAGGTATTCAATGGGGCGATTTGCCCGACGAGTTTGGTTGGACTGTCAAAGTTAAATAGTTCTTAACAACTTTTATTATAAGGGCATGAGTTCTATGTTTAGACTCATGCCCTTATTTGTTTTTAATCAAAAATAAAGCAGAAACCGTTTCGGCTCTGCTTTTATTTCTAAATTCAGTTTGATCTAAATTCTATCCCAAACAGCAACAAGTGTGCCCTCTGTTACTTTTATACTGCTGTTTTTGCCGATAAACATATTGCTCACACCAAGTGGAACATCATCATAAACAACGGCGTTTTCAAGCTTATATTTCAACCCTTTTTCATAGACTCCCTTTGCACTCGAACCGTATGCAAACACCGATACGTTACCGCTGTGTTTCTCATCAAAGCTTATTTCATCGTTTGTTATTGCCGTCGTTATTTGGTTTTCAGATATAAGGTAACCTCTCATTGAATTTCTTGAAAGGTTGACAAGGCATTGAATGTTTGCGATTGTATGGTCAAGCCTGCCACCCGTTGCGCCGAAAATATAAAAGAGCTTGAAACCTTTTGCTATTCCGTGTTTAATCGCAAGTGCGGTGTCTGTATCATCTTTTTCAACCTTAAATCTGATAACTTTTTCGCTTTGTTCAATCTCACCGAGGGAATCAAAGTCCCCAATTATATAATCAGGCTCAATACCCACTTTCAAAAGGTGTTTATAACCTGCGTCCGCAGCGATTACAAGGTCTCCACTTTCTATTTTGAGCGCTTTTTCTGAGAAGTCCCCTGCTCCGACGATAAAGCATGCTTTTTCCCGCATGAACCCACAACCCTTCTGATAAAATCGAATTTAGTTTCTGCCATAACTATTGCAAATAACAAAATTGCACAGCCAAAAAACATTTTTATTGTTATAATCTCTTTGAGGAAAATCGCTGAAAATACCACCCCGAACACCGCCTCCATTGACAACAGCAGCGCTGTTATTGGGGCAGGTGTATATTTTTGACCGATTGTTTGGAGCAAATACGCAACCATTGTGCTAAAAATCGAAAGATACAACATTGACGCTACCATTTTTAGGTCAAACACCTCAACGGGGAAAGAACCTTCAAAAACTGGAGCTGTCAACCATGACAATAATCCCGCAGTTGCCATTTGTATTATTACGAGCACAATAGGGTCATTATCTGTTATATACCTCTCAATAAAAACTATGTGAATTGCAAAGAATACACCACAAATTAGCGTCAAAACGTCTCCAACATTGATCGATAAATTGCCGTTGAGTGAAATTAACCCTATACCTACAATTGCGACAAAACCAGCTGCTACCGAGAATTTGTCTGGCTTTTGCCTGTTTATCATAAAATTAAAGAACGGCACCATAACCACATAAACAGCAGTCAAAAACGCATTTTTACCAGCCGTTGTATATTGACATCCAATTGTTTGCGTCATAAAACCTAAAAAAAGAATAGCACCTGGAATAGCTCCCATTTTTATAAGTTCAAGATTAATTTGCTTTAGCTTTTTGTGAAAAACTAAGCACAGCCCCAAAACCGCTATAGAAAACCTTATTGCAAGCATATAAATAGGGGGCATTGTATTCAGCGAATTTTTTACAACAACAAACGCAAAGCCCCATATCATTGCCGTCAAAAGCAACCCGAAACCCGCTGCAACAGACTTTGTTTTTTTGGTCATTTACTTGTACTCCATCTAAATTTTAAACAATTTGTTTTATAATGCCTATATTATTCTTTAAATCTATTAGTCTTTGATAACAAACTATGATTGTGCCGTAAAGTCTATAAGCTTTACAATTAATTTTGCATTTTCTTATATTCTTTTATTCAAACGCCTTGTTTTACAATGATTTTATAAGGCAACGCTGTGTTTGTAAAGTTAGATCACTTTACGTTCTTATATCTTATAGACTGTTAAAACAGCCCCCGTTAAACGAAGGCTGTTCTAAAAAACTTGTTATTTTAATAGAATCCTCTATTTAAAGCAATTTTCTATTGCACGAACAGCATTGTCGACATCTGCCTTAACAACAAGAAGTGAAATGTCAACCTCTGAGGTTGTAATCATTCTTATATCTGTATTTGCTTTTGCGACAGCAGAAAACACTTTTGATGCAACACCGACTGCCCCTTTCATGCCGGCGCCGTAAACGGATACCTTGCAATTGCCACTGCTGACACTTATTTTAAGTTCAGGGTTTAGCGCACGGAGTTCTGCAGCAATTTCAAGTATTCTGCCAAAATCCTCATCATTAACAGTGAATGACAGGCTGGAGTGCTGGCCGTTCGGCGGAGCTTGTGTAATCATATCAACATCAATGCCCGCTTGCGCTATTTTTTCAAAAATCCCTGCAATAAGCTTTATATCCGCAGGTGAATCATGGAGAGAAATCAAGGTAACATCCTCAATAAAGCTGATTTCCTCAATCTGTTTCATGCTTTATACCCCCTTAATTAAGTCCTTCATACTATAAAGCTTGGGAGCCTTTAATGCAATATACTTTGCCGCATTCATTGCGCCCTCAGCAAATATCTTTTTACTACTTGCACTGTGGCTAAGCTTTATAACCTCATCATGACCTGCAAAAATCACTTCATGCTCCCCTACAATTGTGCCACCTCTGACAGAATGAATACCAATTTCATTATCTGTTCTCTTTTCACGCTTTGAATATCGGTTATATTCATATTTCGGCTTATTCTTAAAAGCTTCAGATATTTCGTCCGCAAGCATTAATGCAGTGCCACTCGGAGCGTCAAGCTTTTGGTTGTGGTGAGCTTCTACAATTTCAATGTCAAAGTCTTTGCCCAATATTTCTGCCGCTGTTTTTGCAAGTTCGCTGAGAAGACTAACCCCTAACGACATATTAGCACTGAAGAAAATAGCCGTTTGGTAGCTTGCTTTTTTTATCATATCATGTTGCTTTTCGTCTAAACCCGTTGTGCAAATAACCGCAGGCGTTCTGCTTTTGATAGCATAATCGAGCAATCCGCCAAGAACTGCAGGGTTAGAAAAATCTATTATAACATCAGCCTTGCCGTTAAAGTCATCAAAGCTTTTATATATAGGAAAACCTGATGCTATGCCCGTGTTCAAATCAATTCCTGCAATTATTCGACAGTCGTCACGCAAAGCGGCACATTCTGCAACCGCTCTGCCCATTTTTCCGTTACATCCACTTATTATTATATCCATTTATTATCACGTCCGTTAGGTATATAT
>DASRNM010000025.1:0-11087 GCA_035647435.1 Clostridia bacterium | reverse complement strand
CATATAAACCTTGTGTAGTTGTTTTCGTTATTTTGAATTTTCTTTTTGACTATTTTTAAACCATAAAGCTTTGCGCAGTTTTCGGAGGATATTGCCGCTACATCGTCTCTGCCGGACTCTGACGCCATTCTTGCGGCAACTGCTGTATTCTCGCATTGGTAAACCTTTGCGCCCTCAAGGCTGTTTAAGAACTCGTTGCATTGACCTATTGCCTGTTCATGAGAGTATATCTCCTTAATATCAGACATCTTTGTTTTTTCCCGAGCTAAAAGCTCATGGTTTATTCTAAGTTTGACGCTCTTAACAATATAAAAGTTATGCTTCTTCATCAAATCATAAACTTGAGTAACTGAGCCATAGGAGCTGTTTTCGATAGGCAATATTCCATATTTGCAAAGTCCACTTTCTACTGCTTTGAAAACTCCCTGAAAGTTTCTAAAATACGTTATTTCAGGATTTTCAAATATTTTTTTACAAGCTATTTGTGAATACGCACCGTCTATCCCCTGGCATGCAACAACTGAATTGCCGCAAATCTCTGAGTCAAGGGGCTTGATTGACTGCCCTATTATTCTGGTAAGCTCAGACTCCTCGTTTGAGTTCATTAGCTGATATGAACGACTCAATGAAAAGATTGTCGAATACAGTGATTTCACATAAGGGCTCAACTCATTATCAACCATGCCCGCAACTCTTTCGAGCACGTCGTTCTCACGGCTTTTATCATATACAGGCTTGTTGTTTTTAAGCTTCCATTCTGCTATGTCCTTTGCGATACTCATTCTTTTTTCAAAGCTTTTGACAATTTGATTGTCTGTTTTATTTATTTCTTTACGCAAATCTTCAATATTCAATCAAAAACCCTCCCTTCGGAAATCATGCAAGATAATCAGCAATAACTATTGCTGCAACCGCTTCAATGCAAGGCACCGCTCTGGGCACAATGCAAGGGTCATGCCGTCCTGTAATTACAAGTTTTGTGTCGCATTTTTTTGAAAAGCTTATCGTGTTTTGCTCTTTGCCTATTGATGGTGTGGGTTTTACCGCAACTCTAAAAACAATTGGCATACCTGTGCTGATACCACCCAATATGCCACCGTTATTGTTGGTTTTTGTTTTGATAGATTTTTTGTCAAAATAGAACTCATCGTTGTTTTGCGAGCCTTTCATAAAGGTTGAAGCAAAACCCGCTCCGAATTCAATGCCCTTAATTGCAGGGATACCAAAAACTGCTTTTGAAAGATTGTTTTCAATGCCGTCAAACATCGGTTCGCCTACGCCTGCCGAAATTCCTACAATGGCACATTCAATAACACCGCCAAGAGAATCCCCCTCATCTGCCACATTTTTTATATCAATCTTCATTCTTTCGCCTGCGCTATCATCTATAACGGCAAACGGTTTTTGCGATATGTTTTTAAGGTCATTTGCATCTATATCGACTGAATCAAAGGGCAA
This sequence comes from Clostridia bacterium, assembly GCA_035647435.1. GTDB lineage: Bacteria > Bacillota > Clostridia > Oscillospirales > Acutalibacteraceae > JAAZFZ01. Next base: position 9,629 of record DASRNM010000025.1, on the reverse strand, counting down.
GTCCTTTTCGTTGCCTATTGAAAAAATATGCGCACCAACTGTTATGCCTTTTTCTTCAAGTAATTGCATACAAACCGCACCTGCAAAACAAAGCGGTGCGGTCATTCTGCCTGAGAAAAATCCCCCACCTCTTATATCATGGTACTCTCCGAATTTTGCAAATGCAGAAAAATCAGCATGACCCGGCCGTGGCATATCCTTAATTTTACTATAATCCGCTGGCCTTGCGTCAGTGTTTTCAATAATTGCGCAAAGCGGTGCCCCGACGGTCGTTCCGTCAAAAACACCCGAAAGGATTTGAGGATTGTCAGTCTCTTTGCGTTTTGTTGAATAATCATTTTTGCCCGGTGCCCGTTTTTGCATGAATGAATTAATTTTTTCCATATCAAGCCTAATCCCCGCAGGCAAACCGTCAATGACAACTCCGATTGCCTTTGAATGGGATTGACCGAATATCTGCACTTTGATTTTATTCCCTATTTGTGATGACATTTATTTTGCCTCCCAAAGTCTTGAAATGATTGAAAAAATCGGGATATGATTTTTCAACCGCCTGTGCATTCGTAATTGTTACCTTGTTTTTGCAAACAGTTGAAGCAACTGCCGCTGCCATTGCTATTCTATGGTCATTGAAACTGTCGACATCACCACCCGAAAGCTTGTTTTTCCCTTTAATTACAAGTGCGTTGTCTTTTTCTTCAACTTCTGCGCCGAGTGCGTTTAGCATGCAGGCAACAGTGTGGACCCTATCGCTCTCTTTTAGCCTCAATCGACTGATATTATATATTGTGGACTCACCGTTTGCAACCGCCATTGCAACCGCAACAACGGGCACAAGGTCGGGTATATCTTCAGCGTCCAAACTAATAGAATCAAGCTGTGTCCTGCAGACCGACACGCTGTTGACTTTTGTTTTCACCTTGGCACCCATTTCATCCAATATCCGTACAATTTCCCTGTCACCCTGTGATGAAACTTTAGGCAAAGAATTGACAGTGATTCTCCCCGAAATTGCACCTACTGTGAGCCAAAATGCAGAATTAGACCAATCCCCCTGAACTTCAATTTCTTTATCTGCCCTGTATTTTTGACCGCCCTTAATATAAAAACCATCATTTGTTCTTTTGATATCTATATTGAACTGTTTTAAGGTATCAATTGTCATGTTGACATATCCAACAGAGTTAAGCTTTGTTGTAAGCACAATTCTGCTATCTCCCTCAAGCATTGGTAAAGCAATTAAAAGCCCCGAAATATATTGAGAGCTAATATTGCCGGGCAGTTTAAATATTCCACTTTTGAGCTTTTCGCTAACTCTAATTGGTAGATAATCGGAGTCAATTTCACAACCATTTTCATTCATTGCGCTTACAAGGTGGGACATCGGTCGTTGTGGTAATCTACCGTGACCAACTGCAGTGAACTCTCTACCCATTACCGCCGCAACGGGCAATAAAAGCCTTAGTGTTGTTCCACTTTCGCCACAATCTAAAGTATAGCCCTCAACAGGTTTGCCCGAAGTTATAATATACTTGTTTTCAAGTGTTTCAACCTGAGCGCCCATAGCCTTAATACACGCTATTGTTGCTTGAATATCTTTTGATGTGTTCTTTTGCATTTTCACATGAACGGTTTTTTCAGCAAGTGAAGCACATATAAGCACTCTATGCGCATCGGATTTTGATGCAATGGCACCAATTTCACCGCAAAGGCTTGAGGGTTCAATTACAATATCCATGCTACCGCCTCCCCTGCAATAAACTTTCTCCTGCTTTGATAAAGCTTTGCATTTCATTTATAGAAATTGTGTGAAGTGTGCATTTGCCAATCTTTTTAGGAATAACAAGGGTGATTTTATCACCCGAGCGTTTTTTATCCGAAAGCGCTGCCTGTGCCATAGCTTCGGCACTGTATGGGCTTACATACGGCAAATCATTTTTTTTCAAAAGGCTTATCAATTCATCTATACACGGCTCGCAAAGACCTAACGCCTCGCATGAGGCTGTTATACAAGCCATGCCGATTGCGACAGCTCGACCGTGAGTGATATCAAATCCACTCAACTTTTCAACTGCATGGCCTATTGTATGCCCGAAATTCAAAAGCTTACGCAAGCCTGATTCAAACTCGTCTTTGCCTGCTATATCCGCCTTGATTTTGACACATTTCTCAATTCCGTTTTCAATCTTTGCAATAAACCCACCATTTAAAAGCATTTCAAACATTTCTCTATCTTCAATCATTGCATATTTAATTGATTCGGACAAACCGTCAGCAAACACCTTTTTCGACAATGTTTTCAATGTGTTAGGGTCGCATATAACTGTTAGCGGTTGATGAAATGCTCCAGCAAGGTTTTTGCCTGCAACTAAATCAATGCCTGTTTTGCCTCCGACGGAAGAGTCGACAGCCGCTAGCAAAGTTGTCGGCACTTGGACAAAATCAATGCCCCTCAAATAGACGGCGGCGGCAAACCCTGCTAGGTCACCGACAACGCCACCGCCTAAAGCAACGATTAAATCGGTGCGTGTCAAACCATAATTCGCACAATACTCGAGCAAATCCGAAAGCGTTGAAATGTTTTTTGAACCCTCACCGTTTTTGAATTCAAAACACTTAACGGAAAACCCATTTTCTTCGAGCGAAAGCTTAACCGTCTCAAAATACAGAGGTTTAACAATGTCATCAGTTACAACAACGCACGCACATTTCTCGTGCACTCGGGCAATTATTTTGCCCGTATCTTTAAGAATACCGCTATCTATAAAAACATCATAGCTGTTGTCGTTTGTCTCTACCTTTACATTTTTCATCTTTGTCTCCCCTCAATCTCTGCAAATAGCCTGTACCCTTTTGACCTTCTTTGCTATCTCATCAAACTGTTCGGGTGTTATTGACTGAACCCCGTCGCAAAGTGCGTGAGACGGGTCGTTATGCACCTCTATCATCAAACCGTGTGCGCCTGCGCCCACAGCGGCTATTGACATTGGTCTGACAAGCCTTGCAATTCCCGTTGCATGACTTGGGTCAACAATCACAGGCAGGTGCGAAAGCTCCTTTAGTAAGGGAATTGCGGAAAGGTCAAGGGTGTTTCTCGTTGCAGTTTCAAACGTTCTTATCCCTCTTTCGCAAAGTATAACATTCTCGTTGCCACCGTCCATAATATACTCCGCACTCATCAGAAACTCTTGCAAAGTGCTTGAAAGCCCTCTTTTAAGCAAAATTGGCTTTCTCGTTTTCCCCATCGCCCGCAACAATTCAAAGTTTTGCATGTTCCTTGCGCCCACTTGAATAATGTCGATTTCATCAAAAAGGTCAAGTTGAGACAAATCCATTATTTCTGTCACAATTGGCAAACCGGAAAGTTTTTTTGCCTTCAGCAAAAGTTCAATTCCGTTTTCTCTCAAGCCTTGGAAAGCATAGGGTGACGAACGAGGCTTAAATGCTCCCCCTCTTAGAATTGATGCACCGCTTTCTTTAACACTTTGTGCTATTGAGCAAATCTGCTCCTCGGATTCAATTGAGCAAGGGCCTGCAATTATTGCAAAGTCATCGCCACCGATTTTAACACCGCCGACATCTATGATAGAGTCATCAGGGTGAAATTTTCGGTTTGCTTTTTTGTACGGCTCTTGAACTCTTTTGACATCCTCAACAATCTCCATCGCCTTGATTAAATCTGAGTCAATTTGCGAGGTATCGCCTATCAACCCTAAAACAGTTTGATGGCAACCGTAGTTTATTTGAATATCCAAATTTTTATCTTTGAGCCACTTTTTAAAGTTCTCAAACTGTTTGCTGTCGTGTTTATCCTTTAAAATTACTATCATAATGATCCCCCTTAAAATATAACAAAAAGCCCCGCAGTGTTTCACTGCGGAGCTTAAAATTCAAATATCCCTAAGCCCTTATATTACAGCGAAACATTTATAGCCCTGCTAAAGTTAAACTTTACAAGGCTGATAAAAAAATATTCTGCTGTATAAAGACAAGAATTCATGATGATCTCCAAAAATTACTTTTGTTAATTATTGCACATTAGTTAACCGATGTCAACACCTTTCAATTTCGCTTCTTGCAAGAAAGGGTTGTTTTGAAATATATTGAGCTTATGTTTTTTTGGCTTTGTTTTCATATTTTAAAAAATGTTGAATATTTTTCCTCCTGTATGTATAATGAACTTGTATAAACTGCTTTAACTCATTATATGTTAGAAACATTGAAAAGGAATAAAAAATGAAAGACTTTTGCTCATTCGTAAACACATTTCAAGGGTGCGGGGAAATAGATTTGCCGAAACCTCAAGGTGTGGCTAAAACCTGGCATTTTATAAAGGCTTTGAGTGGCAACACACACCCCGGTGCTGTTTTGCCTTTTGGTAAAATTTCGTGCTGCCCTTACAGTGGCGGATACTCCTCAGGGTACGGTAAAAACAAGTTGAATTGTGGTGGAAGCATTAAGAAATTAAGTGAAACTGTTAAAATCAAAGGGTTTTCGCACCTCAACCACAGCGGAATAGGCGCACTCGGGCTTTATTATAACTATGCCGTAACAACTCCTTTTTTTGGTGATATCAGTCAAACTGAAAATCTTAAAGATATTTCCGAAGAATATGGGGTGCCTGGATATTATCACACTATGATTGAACCAGAGAAAATCAAATGTGAAATAAGTGTTTCGCAAAAATGTGCGGTGCACAGATATCTTTTCCCTAAAAACAATGGCAGAATTTCAATAGATTTTTCTAATGACGGCTTATATGACGAGAAACTGCGCTCGTATTCAGAATTTTCTGAGCTTGAAATTTTATCTGAAAACGAAGTACAGGCAAGCGTAATTATGCAAGGCATAAAGCTATATTTTTATGTTTTATGTAAAGGCTCTCATGAAACATTTTTGTGGGAGGATTTTTCTCAAACTGATAAAACCCATTCAAAATATAAAAACAGTAAGAATAGATTTGGTTGTGTTTTTGACTTAAAAGAAAACGATGCAGAAATTCGATTAGGCGTGAGCACAAAAGGTTTTGAGAAATCTAAACGTGATGTCTTGGAAGAAAAACGCTCCTTTGAAGAAATTAAAAAAAGTGCATATGACCTTTGGAACAACGCCCTTTCTAAAATAGAAATCGAACCCGAAACCGAAGATGATTATGAAGTTTTTTATTCAAACCTTTATCATAGTCTTATAAAGCCTTGCGATTGGTCAGGGGAAGACTTTGTTAGCGACTGCAACGATGATTTTATGGTTGATTTTTGCACTCTTTGGGACATTTATAAAACTCAACTCCCCCTCATATTTTCACTATATCCTGAAATTTCTTCAAAGATAGTCAATACATATATAAATCTCGGCGAAACACTCGGGTCTTTACCGAACACTTTTGTTTTAAGTAATAACTACAACATTGAAGCTATACAAGCATGCATGCTCGCAGAGCATATTATGGCAGACGCATACCTACGAGGGGTGAAAAATGTTGACTTTGAAAAAATGCTCTCAGTTATTCTCAAAGACATGAGCTCAGAACAGTACGAGGAATTTTTCAAAACAGGATACCTTGAAAAAACAACAAAAATGCTTGATATGGCAGAAAGTTGCGCGAGTATAGCCCTTATTGCTGAAGAGTTAGGATTCAACGATATGTATAAAAAACTCAATGCATTTAAAGATAATTGGAGAAAAGCATTTGATGAAAAAACAGGATTATTGAAAGATAGTTATGATTACTATGAGGGCAACCTTTGGAGCTACTCTTTTCGTCCCCTGAACAACATGAATGAACGAATTGAGCTTTGTAAAAACAGTTTATGTTTCATTGATTTACTTGACAGATTTTTTGGTTTTGATTCTCCGAATGATAAAACTGCCCGTTTTCAAGGTTTTAATAACGAAACGGATATGGAAACACCCTATGCATACCACTATGTTGGCAGGCATGACAGAATAAGTGAAATTGTTGACGGAATGTATAAGTATATGTTTACAAAGGGGCGAGGTGGATTGCCCGGCAACAATGATTCGGGCGGACTTTCCTCATGTTACATATGGAATACGCTAGGCATTTTTCCTGTTTGTGGTCAAGACCTAATGATAATTGGCTTACCCTGTTTTAAAAAAGTAAAAATTCACCTTGCTAACGGCAATAAATTAGAAATTAAAAAACACGGTAAAGGGATTTATGTGCAGAGTGCAAAGCTCAACGGCAAAACTCTCGACCAGCTTTCTTTTGGAGCTCGAGAAATGATGAATGGCGGAAGGCTTGATATAACCGTATCTGATCAGAAATGTGAAATTATATGAAAGGGAGTCTTATTGATGATGCTGTTTAAAAATGCAACCTTTGTTTCTTGTGAAGATGAGAATAAAGTGTTCTCTGTTATGGGGGTTGATAAGGGCAAAATTATATGCTGCGCAGACGAAATCCCTGACACTTTTAAAAACTCCCCTACCATTGACCTTAAAGGCAAATGTGTTTTGCCCGCATTCGCAGACACGCATATCCACTTTGAATCTTTTGCACTTTTCAATGCGACCATTGATGTCAGAGATGCAAAAAACTTCAAAGACATGGCAAAAATATACAGCAAATATGAAAAAGCAAACCCTAAGGTTAAGTTTATCCCCGCCTTTGGCTGTTGTGCACATACAGTGGAGGAAAAAAGACTGCCCAACAAAGATGATTTGGACAAAATAACTTCTCTGCCAACTTTGATTGTAAAATATGACGGTCATGCTGGCGTTGCAAACACAGCTCTGTTAAATCAACTACCTAAAGAGGTTATTAAAGACGAAGGCTTTGATAGGGACACAGGTTGGATGTATCAAAACGCATTTTATTTGGGCGTAAACTATATCACCCAAAAGGTGTCACCGTTGAGCATTCTCTCAGGGCTTATAAGTGCGTCGGATTTTATGGCTAAAAAAGGAATTGCACTTATACATAACGTTGAGGGTGTAGGCTATAAAAACGACATAGATGTTGATACAATTATCCTTGCTGCAAAAGCATTGCCACAAACATTTCGCATTTTCTTTCAGACAATGGATATTGATAAGGTTATCAAAAGAAAGTTGCCCCGAATCGGAGGTTGTTTCCGTTTAGCTCTTGACGGTTGTTTTGGTTCCGAAGACGCTGCCCTACTTGAGCCTTATAATAACGACCCGAACAACAAAGGGTTTTTGACATACTCGCAAGAGCAAGTCAACGAGTTTTGTATAAAAGCAAATCGAGCAGGCTTGCAAATCAGTATTCACGGCATTGGCGACGCTGCGGTTGAACAAGCTTTAAATGCTTATGAGGCAGCACTCAAAGATTACCCAAGAAAAGACCATCGTCATATAATTATTCATGCAAACCTTATGAGTGAAGAAATGCAAGAAAAGGCCGCACAGCTTGGCGTTTTAATTGCCACGCAACCTGCTTTTCTTTATTGGGAGCATGAACCGCAAGATTATCTTGACAATCTATTAGGCAAGGAGCGCGCAGCTGCAATTATGCCACTTAAAAGCTGGATTGAGAAAGGAATCAAGGTTTCAGCAGGTTCAGATTCTCCGTGCACAATTCCAAATCCGATTGAGGGCATTCATTATTCTTGTAACCACCCTAACCCAAATGAGAGCATAAGCGTGCTTGATGCGCTGAGAATGCACACATCTTGGGCAGCATACACATCTTTTGACGAGAAAGAAAGAGGCATGCTTAAAGAAGGAATGATAGCAGATTTTGTTGTGCTTGATAAAAATCCGCTTGAAGTGCCTGTTAATCAACTGAAAAATCTAAATGTAGAAAATATATATTTTGCAGGCAATAAGTATGAAAAGCCAATTTCGGGGGCATTGCCGCTTATTATAAAAGCTTTGCTAACAAAGAAAAAATAGAAGCACACACATTTATTAATAAATTATTTTAATTTTAGAATAATTAAAACTCATTTATGAAAGGTTCGTGATTAAATGAAGCGTTTCTCACCCGACAATCTACATGACCATATACTTTTTGAAGAAAAACCGATTCTTGCTTTTGATGAAAAAAAAGATTTTGAATTGCAAAAAACAGCGCTCAAGGAGAAGCTTATTGAACTTTTAGGGGATTCGCCCGAAAAGGTTGATTTGAACATAGAAATTGAGTTTGAAAAAGAATACGATACCTTTACCGAAAGAAGAATTGTTTTTGATACAGAGAAGTTTGTAAAAGCCGTCTGTCACCTTTGGGTACCAAAAACCGGCAGGGATAAATACCCATTAGTGGTGTGCATACAGGGCCATTCGAGCGGGATGCACATTTCAATGGGCAGACCGATTTACGAAGGAGACGATGATAGCATCAACAGTGGTGACAGGGATTTCGCTGTTCAAGCAATTAAAGAAGGTTATGCTGCACTCATTATTGAGCAAAGAGGCATGGGTGAGCGCAGAACCGATAGGGAAAGCAAGGAAGGCCCTCGTTGCCATGTCACGACCATGACAGCTCTTATACTGGGCAGAACAATTCAAAATCAGAGAGTTTGGGACATTTCAAGGGCTCTTGATGTTGTATCACAATTTAGCGAAATAGATATGGACAAAATTGCTTGCATGGGCAATTCAGGTGGCGGAACAACAACCCTTTATGCAGCTTGTCTTGAGGAAAGAATTAAAATTGCAATGCCATCATGTTCAATCTGCACCTATAAAGACTCAATTGCTACCATTTATCATTGTGTGTGTAATTTTATACCAAGTGCCGCTAAATACTTTGACATGAGCGATTTGGCAGCCTTGATTGCACCGAGAAAGCTAATTGTTGTCGCTGGCAGACGTGATAGAATATTCCCCTACAAAGGCGTTGAGGAGGCATACGAAAACATCAAAAAGATTTATACTTCAGCCGGTGTCCCCTCAAATTGCGATCTAGTCTGGGGCGAGGAAGGTCACCGATTTTATGCCGAACCTGCATGGAAAGTTTTTAAAACCATGACAAACTGGTGAAATCAACAATAAATCCCGTATTCAAGTGAATACGGGATTTTTACTTATGAAACTTTATCGTTACGCTTTCTTTGCGAAAAGCTTAATACTTTATTCTTTATGTGCTGAGTCAAATCCCTTGTACTATAAAAAATAGAGCTAACACAAACTAAGAGTTATGTGTTAGCCCCGTTTTTATTGTTATTCTTTAATAACCGACAGTAAGGGTTATCTCAAAATTGTCTCCGTCGGCAATAGGTGTTGAATCAACGCCAGTCATGAGTGATTCGCCGCCTTTTGTTATACACCACCACTCATCGTTTGCACTGTTAGCGCTCACACCATCGACTGCAATGACGAAAAGGCCGTATTCGGATTCGGTTCCCTCTATGAGATTCTCTTGTTCAAGAGCACCTCGCAAATACTCCTCATCGGTTTCAATCTCAACTGTTTTAGAGTCATTCTCCAGCATGACAATCTCGACTGTAATCAGTTTTTCGCCCTTGACAGTTTCGGGGCCGCATTGAGTTAGTACCAGTGCAAGTGTCGCTACAAGCACAACGATAATACCTAAAACAATAGCTAAAATTCGCTTGTTCTTAATGTTTTTTTCCATTTCTTTTCATTCCTTTAAATTGAATTTTAAACAAATAAGCCACAAAAAAACAGCCCTTCCTGAT
>DASRNM010000024.1:0-3664 GCA_035647435.1 Clostridia bacterium | reverse complement strand
ACTATATAATTTCGGAAGTGATCATTATGAAAAAAGGGCTACACATTATTTGCGGCCATTATGGGAGTGGAAAAACCAATTACGCCCTTAACCTCGCTTTTAAAGCAAGGGATGAAGGCGAAAAGGTTACCATAGTTGATATAGATATTGTTAACCCTTATTTTAGAACATCTGACTATACCAAACAACTTGAAGAAAAAGGGATTAAGGTTATTAGCTCCTCAACCGCAGGCACAACAGTCGACGCTCCTGGTTTAACAGCCGAGATGTACTCGGTTTTCGACAAAATGGGAGAGGTCTCAATAATTGATGTCGGCGGTGATGATGTCGGCGCAGGCGCTCTCGGTAGGTTTTCAAAGCTTATTGAAAAAGCAGGCTACGAAATGATTTACGTCATAAACAAATATCGCAACCTCATTTCTACACCCGATGAAGCTGTTAGCGTTTTAAAAGAAATTGAGCTAAAAAGCAAACTGAAAGCAACTGCAATAGTCAACAACTCTCATCTTTCCGGATTGACGAAAGCTAAAGATATTCTTGATTCTCTTGACTATGCAAACGAAACGGCGAGGCTGGCAAATCTGCCACTTATTGCAACAACAGCACCCACAGCGGTTATTGATGACATCGGTGACAAGGTTGTCAATTTAACCCCTGTCGATGTAATAGTAAAATTACCTTGGAATTAAAAGGAGGAATGGAAATGCCCAGAATTATTATTGACGAAAATGTCTGCAAGGGCTGTGAACTTTGTGTCGCGGCTTGCCCTAAAAAGATTATTTCGATTTCTAACGATAAACTGAATGCAAAGGGATATCACCCTGCGCAACTTGATGATGAAGAAAAATGTACGGGATGTGCGGCGTGTGCCATAATGTGCCCCGATTGTGCAATAACAGTTGAAAGGTAGTGAATATAAATGGCTCAAAGAATTTTAATGAAAGGCAATGAAGCTCTTGCAGAGGCTGCAATTCAGGCAGGTTGCCGAAACTTTTTTGGTTATCCTATAACCCCTCAAACAGAGCTTGCTGCATATATGGCAAAGTGTATGCCTAAAATTGGCGGTACATATCTTCAGGCAGAAAGTGAAATTTCTGCAATTAACATGGTGCTGGGTGCCGCCGCTGCAGGCGTTCGTGCGATGACATCATCCTCGTCGCCCGGTATCAGTCTTAAAACAGAAAGCATTTCATATATGTGTGGTTCTGACTTGCCGGCATTGATTGTAAATGTTCAGCGAGGCGGCCCTGGGCTTGGAGGAATTCAGCCCTCACAAGCGGACTATTGGCAGGCCACAAAGGCACCAGGGCATGGAGATTTGCATGTTTTGGTTTTTGCTCCGTCATCGGTTCAAGAGATGGTCGACCTTGTTGGTCACGCTTACGATTTGGCGGATAAATATCGCATGCCCGCAATGATTCTTGCAGACGGTATGCTCGGTCAGATGATGGAGCCTGTCGTTATACCTAAAAAAGGTGATGTAAAGCTCCCTGAAAAAGAGTGGGCAACATGTGGACACCAAAACAAAAGAAAGCATAACATAGTAAACTCACTTTACCTTCAAGCTACCGACCTTGAAAGGCTTACAAAGGAGCGTTTCGAGCGTTATAAAATTATTGAAGAAAAAGAAACAATGAGCGAGAATTATTTCACCGACGATGCCGAATATATTCTCGTAGCATACGGCGCAACAGCGAGAATTGCAAAAGCAGCCGTTAAAAAAGCAAGAGAAAATGGTATTAAGGCAGGTCTTGTTCGACCGATAACAATTTGGCCTTTCCCAAAAAAAGATTTGCAGAAGGTTGCCAAAAATGCAAAAGAATTTTTATGCGTCGAAATGAGCATGGGGCAGATGGTTGACGATGTAAGGCTTGCAATCGAGTGCAAACTACCCGTTAGCTTCTTCGGGCGCACCGGTGGAGTTATACCGACCCCGGCTGAAGTATATGATGAAATATTAAAAATGAGCGGAGGTGCAAAATAATGGATATTGTTTTTAAAAAACCAAAATCTTTGACAGATGCACCCTTGCACTATTGCCCAGGCTGTACTCACGGAATTATACATCGCTTAGTCGCTGAATGCTTGGACGAGCTTAATGTTGAGGGCAAAACAATAGGAATTGCACCTGTTGGATGTGCTGTCATGGCTTATGATTATTTTGCCTGTGATATGATTCAGGCACCTCACGGTAGGGCACCTGCTGTTGCAACGGGCGTAAAGCGTTCATTGCCTGACAGTGTTGTCTTCACATATCAAGGCGACGGTGACCTTGCCGCAATCGGAACCGCAGAAACAGTTCATGCTGCAACGAGAGGCGAGAATATCACCATTATATTTGTGAACAATGCAATTTACGGAATGACAGGTGGTCAAATGGCCCCCACATCACTTCCAAATCAAATTACACAGACAACTCCCTATGGCAGAGATGTAAAGGATGCGGGTTACCCTATACGTGTGTGTGAAATGCTCTCCACACTTGGCGGAACAGCTTTTGCACAGAGAGTTTCAGTTGACAGCGTTAAGAATGTAAGGTTAGCCAAAAAGGCAATTAAAAAAGCATTTCAAACTCAGATAGACGGTAAAGGATTTTCAATCGTTGAAGTTATTTCAACCTGCCCGACAAACTGGGGACTTACTCCAAACGATGCCCTGCAGTGGTTGCGTGATAATATGCTGCCATACTATCCTTTAAAGGTTTACAAAGACACAACAGCAGAGGAGGCAGCAGAATAATGAGTGATATGAATTCAATTCTTGCGGGTTTTGGTGGACAAGGCATTTTGTTTATGGGCAAGGTCATTGCATATGCAGGCTTGTTTGACAACAAAGAAGTTTCGTGGTTGCCATCATACGGCCCAGAGATGCGTGGAGGTACAGCAAATTGTAGCGTATGTATTTCTGACGAGCAAATATGTTCACCGCTTGTAAATGACCCGAATGTTTTAATTGCAATGAATTTGCCTTCGTTTAACAAGTTTATTGATAGTGTTGTGCCCGGTGGGGTAGTCATAGTTGACAGCACATTGGTTAATAAAGAGGTTGAAAGAAAAGATGTTTCCGCACATTATGTGCCTGCAACTCAACTTGCTGAGGATAATGGCCTTAAAGGCCTTGCAAATATCATACTTATGGGCAAGTTGCTCAAGCTCACAAGCTTTTGTTCAATGGATACCTTGAAAAAGACCTTTGAAAACATTGTTCCGCCCAAAAAACGACATCTTATTGAAAAGAATTTGCAAGCTATTGAAATTGGCATGAATGCATAAATAAAAAAAATGCAGCACAAGGGTTCTTCCCCTGTGCTGCATTTTAAATATAATCAATATTAACCTTGAGTTGTGCATATTATACCAAGCAAGACAATTAAGGCAATTACGCTTGCTGTTAGTAGCAGATACTCTTTTTTTCTTTCCATTTCTTGTTACCTCGTATTGTTGTGTTATAAACTTAATTATAAACGATTATTAGTAGTTGTCAAAACATTTTAGATGATTGATTGAGCTTATTCGTGTCTTTTTTCTTGAAGTTATTTATATCAACTGTTATAATCATGTTATGTCAGTTTAAGGCGGTGATTCAAACGAATACGTTTGAGAGTTTTAGAAAAATATATAAAACCTTTTATTATAACGGATTTAAAATTAATAGTAAAAAGAAT
>DASRNM010000023.1:0-5742 GCA_035647435.1 Clostridia bacterium | reverse complement strand
CATTTATTGTTTGGTATGAAAAATATTTTATAGAAAATTGAAAGTAGGAAATTTATTATTATGAGTGAAAAGAAATTTGCAGTTATTATTGACGCTGAGAATATATCATATAAGTATATTAAATGTATGTTTGAAGAGCTTCAGAAGTACGGTGTGGCAACATACAAGAGGGCCTATGGTGACTTCTCAAAGGATAATCTTAAAGGTTGGGAGAGTGTGATGCGTGAATTTGCCATCACCCCCGAGCTTCAATATAGTTACACATTCGGCAAAAATTCATCAGATTCAAAAATGATTATTGATGCGATGGATATTTTATATGCAGGTCGTGTTGACGGGTTTTGCATAGTTTCGAGTGACAGCGATTTTACAGGCCTTGCAAGGAGGCTTATTGAATCGGGTATGTATGTAATCGGTATGGGTGAAAAAAAGTCACCTGTTTCCTTTATCAATGCATGCAACAAGTTCAGTTTTCTTGATGTTATTTATTCATCGCAAGTTAGCGACAGCGACAACGCCGACAACAACAATAAACAGACAGCTGACGAAACAGATAACATTTCTAATGTAACGCCTGAGCAGGTCATAAAAGACACAATTGTCAAGCTGCTTGCTGATTCAGAAGAAATTGACGGATATATGAATTGTGCGGATATTGGCAACATGCTAATCAAAAAGTTCCCGGACTTTGACCCGAGAAACTATGGGTACAGTAAGCTTACGAGACTTTTAAGTAGCATTGAATCGGTTTCTATTGTCCAAAAGAATAAGGTCTTTTACGCAACTCTGAAAGAGCCTAAGGATAAAGAGAGCATTGTTAATTATATTTGCGAAATTGTTAAATCAAGCAAAGAGCCTGTAAATATAGGCGACATCGGCAGAAAAGTACGCAAAAAGTTTGCCAGCTTTGACATTAAAGTTTACGGCTATTCTGAGTTTTCAAAGTTTATTTCAAATGAATGTAAAGATGTAAGAGTTAGCGGAAACAACGCAATGATTAAGAAATAAACAGGGTTGAATATATTCATTTCTAAGCAATGCCGTTGATAAATAAGAGATTTAGAGCCTTTTATGATTATAATTTGTCAGTTTTATAATCAAAAAGGCTCTTTTATTTATTCAAATATCACAAATGGTGTATAAATATGCATTAAACCCTTGACATTTATACAAAACAGTGCATAATATTACTTTAATGTTATCCTTATATCAAAATAATGTTTGGAGTGTGGGCATTGGTCAAGGTTTTTATAGACGGTAAAGCAGGAACAACAGGGTTGAGAATTTTTGATAGACTTTCTTGCAGGAAAGATATTGAGTTATTGACCTTAAATGATAATGAAAGAAAAAACTCTGAAATGCGACGAGAAATGATAAACAGCTCGGATATTTCATTTTTATGCCTTCCCGATGATGCGGCAAGAGAGGCAGTTAGTTTTGTGACAGGCAACACTAAAATTATTGACACCTCCACTGCGCACAGGACGCTTGACGGTTGGAGCTACGGTTTCCCTGAGCTTTCCCAAAAGCATTGGGAGAATATAGTCAACGGCAAGAGAATTGCCGTGCCGGGCTGCCATGCGAGCGGGTTTGCTTCACTTATGTATCCGCTTATCAAAAGTGGGGTTTTGTCTGTCAATTACCCGATAACAAGCTTTTCTATTACCGGTTACAGTGGCGGTGGCAAGAAAATGATTGCCGAGTATCAATCCGAGAATAAAGACGTTGGGCTTGACAGTCCAAGTCAGTACGCACTTTCGCAAAACCACAAGCATTTAAAAGAAATGCAAAAGATTTGTGGATTTGCTAATGCACCAATATTCAGCCCTATTGTATCCAACTTTTACAGTGGAATGGCGGTATCTGTGCCACTTTTCACATCAATGCTTAAAAGAAATGTTGGTGTTGAGGAAATTAAAGAAATATTAACTGAGCATTATGACGGTTCAAAGCTCATTAAGGTAACAAATTCAAGTGAGCAAGACAGTATGATCGCTGCAAATAAACTCAGCGGTAAAGATACAATGCAGCTTGTCGTTTCGGGCAATGAAGAAAGAGTGATTTTGACCTCTTTATTTGACAATCTCGGCAAGGGTGCTTCAGGCGCTGCCGTTGAATGTATGAATCTAATGCTCGGCATAGATGAAACAACAGGCTTAGAATTATAAAGATTAGAAAGGCAGATTATGAAATATATTGAAGGCGGTGTTTGTGCCGCAAAGGGGTTCAGTGCATCGGGTGTGCATTGCGGAATAAGGAAAAATAAATCAAAAAAAGATTTAGCCCTCATCGTGAGTGAGGTTAAGGCAAGTGCCGCTGCAGTTTATACAAAAAACCTTGTCAAGGGTGCTCCTTTGACGGTAACAAAATCAAACATTGAAAATGGTTTTGCAAAGGCGATAATTTGCAACAGCGGCAATGCAAACACCTGCAATGAAAACGGTGTGCAGGTTGCACAGGATATGTGTAGGCTTACCTCAGAGTATTTGAACATTGAAAAGAGCGATGTAATTGTTGCTTCAACAGGCGTTATTGGCCAAACTCTTGATATTCAACCCATAAGTGATGGAATGAATTCGCTTGTCAAAAACCTTGGCCATAACAGCAAAGACGCCGCTCGGGCAATAATGACCACCGACACTGATATCAAAGAAATAGCGGTGAGTTTTGAAATTGATGGTAAAACTTGCAATATCGGAGGAATTGCTAAGGGTTCGGGGATGATTCACCCAAACATGGCAACAATGCTTGGCTTTATAACAACCGATGTGGCAATAGAGCCAGAAATGCTACAAAAGGCACTTAAAGTGGATGTTTGCGACTCTTTTAATATGGTCAGCGTTGACGGCGACACATCGACAAATGATATGGTTTGCGTGCTTGCAAATGCAATGGCTGAAAACCCTGTAATTAGCAGTGAAAACAAGGCATATAATGAGTTCGCAAAGGCCCTTAACGTTGTTACAACAGCATTGAGCAAGTCAATAGCCAAAGACGGTGAGGGTGCCTCGAAGTTGCTCGAATGCAAAGTGTACGGTGCCGTAAGCAAGCAAAACGCAAGGGCTGTTGCGAAGAGTGTTGTTTGCTCAAACTTATTAAAATCAGCAATGTTCGGAGCTGATGCAAATTGGGGCAGGGTGCTGTGCGCTATAGGGTACAGCGGTGTTAGCGTAGATGTTGATAAAATTGATGTTGAGTTCAAATCATCGTCAGGCAGCGTGCCTGTTTGTGAAAACGGTAGAGGTATTGATTTTGATGAAAGCAAGGCAAAGAATATTTTGTTAGAGAGCGAAATTGATATCCTAATAAATCTTAATTCAGGTGAAGAAAGCGCAACGGCATGGGGTTGCGACTT
The DNA here is from genome assembly GCA_035647435.1 of Clostridia bacterium. Classification (GTDB taxonomy): domain Bacteria; phylum Bacillota; class Clostridia; order Oscillospirales; family Acutalibacteraceae; genus JAAZFZ01. Next base: position 2,387 of record DASRNM010000023.1, on the reverse strand, counting down.
GACATATGACTATGTCAAAATAAATGGTGATTATAGAACATAAAGCCAAAAGGAAAGGAAAAGGAAATGAATTTATCAAATGCACAAAGGGCAGAAATACTTATACAAGCCCTGCCATATATTCAGAAGTATAATAATAAAATAATAGTTATCAAATACGGCGGCAGCGCAATGCTCAATGAGGAGCTCAAACAGGCTGTAATGGGTGATATTGTGCTCTTGTCTCTGATTGGCATTAAGGTTGTTTTTGTTCACGGTGGAGGGCCAGAAATATCAGAAATGCTTTCCAAAGTCGGCAAAAAGACAGAGTTTATTAATGGTTTAAGAGTTACTGATAAAGAAACCGCAGAGATTGTCCAAATGGTGCTGGCCGGCAAAATCAACAAAGGATTGGTAAGCCAAATTGACAACATAGGCGGTAGGGCAATTGGGCTTTGTGGCATGGACGGGCATATGATTGAAGCAAAAAAAATGAGCGAAGAGCTGGGGTTTGTCGGTGAAATAACGGCAGTTGACCCAACGCCAATATTGGACGTGCTCGAAAAAGGATATATCCCTGTTGTGTCCACCGTTGGTTGCGACAATTATGGTAATGTTTACAATATAAATGCGGACACTGCAGCTTCAAGAATAGCTCAGGCACTCGGTGCGGAAAGTCTTATAAACATGTCCGACATCAAAGGGCTACTTATGGATAAGGACGCAGAGGATTCACTGATCCCGGAGGTGAGCCTCAAAGATGCACCAAGTCTTGTGGAAAAAGGTGTGATTTCGGGCGGAATGATTCCAAAGGCGGAGTGTTGTTTTAATGCAATAAAAGGTGGAGTTAAAAAGGTATTTATAATTGACGGTAGAGTCCCGCATTCAATTCTTATCGAAGTTTTGACAGATAAAGGTATAGGAACAATGTTTGTTAAGTAAGGTGGTTTATATGAATATTAAAGAAATTGACCAAAAATATGTAGCTGGAACATACGCAAGATTTGATGTTGTGTTCAAGTACGGTATTGGCTCAACACTTGTTGACGAGAATGGAAAAAAATACACGGATTTAGGTGGCGGAATTGCCGTTACAAGCTTTGGTATTGCTGATAAAGAATGGGAAAAAGCTGTCATGGCACAGGTGAGGGCACTTCAACATGTGTCAAACCTTTACTACACAAAACCGCAAGCTGAATTAGCACAACTGCTTTGCGAAAAAACAGGTATGAAAAAGGTGTTTTTCTCAAATTCTGGTGCAGAGGCAAACGAATGCGCCATAAAGGCAGCGAGAAAATATTCTGCTGACAAATACAGCGCTGATAGAAATATGATAATTACGCTCAAAGGGAGCTTTCATGGCAGAACAATTGCAACCCTAACCGCTACCGGTCAGGATTCTTTTCACAAGGATTTTGGCCCTTTACCACAGGGCTTTGATTATGCCCAACCCAATGATATTGCAGACATGAAAAGATTGATTGCTGAAAACAATTGTTGTGCAATTATGATTGAACTCATACAGGGTGAGGGTGGCATAAATGTTCTTGAGCGTGATTATGTTCAGGAGATTTCAAAACTCTGCAAAGAAAATGATATTCTTTTAATAGTTGATGAGGTTCAAACAGGTAACGGTAGAACGGGCAAGCTTTATTGTTATATGAATTACGAGATAGAGCCCGACATATTATCAACCGCAAAGGGGCTAGGGGGAGGCCTGCCAATAGGTGCAACAATGTTTAACAAAAAGACTGAATCTGTTTTGGGTGCAGGCAGTCATGGCTCAACTTTTGGAGGCAACCCAGTTTGTGCTGCGGGTGCACTGAGCATTGTTGAAAGAATTGATAGTGTTCTTATGAGAAGCGTTAAAGAAAAAGGCGATTATATTTTCTCTCAGTTTGAAGGTGCAAAGGGTGTCAAAAGTGTCAGTGGAATGGGGCTTATGATAGGTATAGAAACAGTAAGGGACACAAAAGAGGTTGCCGCAAAGTGCCTTGAAAGGGGTGTAGTGGTCCTCACGGCAAAAAACAAAGTTAGATTGCTCCCAGCGCTTAACATACCGTTTGACGAGCTCAAAGAGGCTGTAAAGGTTGTTAAAGAGGTAATGAAACAATAAAACGCCCCGCAAACCTTTTTTGTCAAGGGGAACGTGTGGCGAAAAAGTTACTATATACAAATAATCAAAAAAACGGTGCAGTAATTTTACTGCACCGTTTAACCGTGTTATTTAATGTAACAATTTTTGCCTTGCTTAGAAATCCTCCATTCCTTTAAAAATGCTCTCGTCATAGTAGTTGTTTTCGTCCTTGTCATGGAGTGGATACCATACCTGTGCAAAAAACGGGTTGACCTTAGCTTCTACGTCATAATTCCAAGGCCATGGCAACTCCTCGGGGCACCAGTGCCCA
>DASRNM010000022.1:0-28592 GCA_035647435.1 Clostridia bacterium | reverse complement strand
TCTTAATGTTATTATATAAAATACAGTGAATAATGCAATTTAGAAAAATTGATATTGCAATAGTTTAAAAATAATACTTGCAATTTGACAGGGTGTATGTTATTATTTAAACTGGTTATTTTGTTATTAAACTAGCATTTTTTCTGGAAAGGGGTAATTATATGACAAATTTGACAACAAATAAATCCGTTTTAAAATGGATTGACGAACAGGTTCAGCTTGTAAAGCCCGATAAAATTGTTTGGCTTGACGGTTCTCATGAACAGCTTGAAGAGTTAAGAGCAGAGGCTTGCTCAACAGGTGAACTCCAAAAGCTTAATGAAGATAAACTTCCCGGCTGTTACCTTCATCGCACTGCAATCAATGACGTTGCTCGTGTTGAGCACCGTACATTCATTTGCGCAAACTCAAAGGACGAAGCAGGTCCTACAAACAATTGGATGGAGCCCGCTAAAGCGTACAAAATGCTTTATGACATTGCGAGGGATTCTTATAAGGGGCGCACAATGTACGTTATTCCTTATTCAATGGGCCCTGTCGGCTCTCGTTTTTCAAAAATCGGCATTGAGTTAACTGACTCTATCTATGTTGTTCTGAACATGGTTATCATGACAAGAGTCGGCAAAGATGTTCTTGACTTTTTGGGAGACTCGGACGACTGGGTAAGAGGCTTACATTGCAAATGTGAAATTGACGAGAACAATCGTTATATCTGCCACTTCCCTCAAGACAACGCAATTATTTCTGTCAACTCCGGTTACGGTGGAAATGTTCTGCTCGGTAAAAAATGCTTTGCTTTACGTATTGCATCTTATCAGGGTTGGAAAGAAGGCTGGCAGGCTGAGCATATGCTCATTCTCGGCATTGAAAACCCTAAGGGCGAAGTTAAATATATTTGTGCTGCTTTCCCCTCAGCTTGCGGCAAAACTAACCTTGCGATGCTTATTCCTCCCGAAATATACGGGAAAAAGGGCTACAAGGTATGGTGTGTCGGCGATGACATTGCATGGTTAAGAAAAGGCGATGACGGAAGACTGTATGCCATCAATCCTGAAAACGGCTTTTTTGGCGTTGCACCCGGCACAAACGAAAAGTCAAACCTCAACGCTTTAGAATCTACAAAGAAAAACACTATTTTCACAAATGTTGTGCATAATCTTGAAGACAACACTGTTTGGTGGGAGGACCTTGACAACAATCCACCTGAAAACGGTATCGATTGGAAGGGGCGCCCCTGGAACGGCAAAACAAGCAAAGAAAAGGGTGCAAACCCGAACAGTCGTTTCACCTCACCTGCTCTCAACTGCCCTTGCATAAGCCCTGAATTTGAAAACGCAAAAGGCGTTCCAATTTCTGCAATTGTGTTTGGCGGGCGCAGAGCAAAGCTCGCTCCACTCGTATATCAATCAAGGGATTGGAACCACGGCGTATTCGTAGGCTCTTCAATGGGCTCTGAAACGACCGCAGCAGCAACAGGGGAAGTCGGTGTTATTCGCCGTGACCCAATGGCAATGCTCCCATTCTGTGGCTATCACATGGGTGATTATTGGCAGCACTGGGTTGATATTGGCAAGAGTCTTGACAAAGACAAGGCTCCGAAGGTGTTCAATGTCAACTGGTTTAGAAAAGACGACAACGGCAAATTCATTTGGCCTGGTTTCAGCGACAATCTTCGTGTGCTTGATTGGATTATCAACCGTTGCGAAGGCAAGGTTGATGCGGAAGAAACTCCAATCGGTTACATTCCGAAAGCCGAAGATATTAACCTTGAAGGCATTGAAGACGAAATGTCATTTGATTCACTCAAGAAAATTCTTGATGTTGAACCCTCACTTTGGGAGGAAGAAATCAAGGGCATTGAGGAGTTTTACGGCAAGTTTGACAGACTGCCTAAAGAACTCAACGATTGTCTTGACGAGCTCAAAGAAAGCTTTGCAAAATAACGATAACAAGCAGGTCGGTGGCTGTAAAATACAGCCACCGCTTTTTTATTTGAGTTTTTTCTGCTCCTGAGTTGATGATATGAACTAAACCCAACTCCTCAAAGGCAATTGAAGCCATCAACAAATTGACGGCTTCTTGTGTTGTGATTTTAATCTTGACATCTATATTTAGTTTATTAAACCGCCCGAAACCGAAAGGCTTTGAGCGGTTGTTTGCAAACATTATTCTTTTACGCTGTCGATTACCCTTTTCGCAATCTCCTCAAGCTGTTCAAGCTTTTCAAGGCTACCTATTTCACGGCGAAAGCTTGCAGCACCTCTGATGCCTTTGATGTACCATGCGGCGTGCTTTCTCGCCTCTCTCATGCCTATATAATCACCCTTATATTCACATAGATTCTTAATATGACGAAGCATTACGGCCATTCTTTCCTCAACGGGTGGCTCTGGTAAAATAATTTTATTCTTTAAATATGCATTTATTTGAGTGAAAACCCATGGTCTGCCGAGAGCTGCCCTGCCGACCATAACAAAGTCGCAGCCTGTTTTATCAATCAAATCACTTGCGCTTTTGCCGTCTGTAACATCTCCATTGCCTATAACGGGGATTTTCACGCTGTTTTTTACTTGTTTTATAATGTCAAGGTTTACAGGTGGCGCATACATCTGAGCCCTTGTTCTGCCGTGCACCGTAATTGCACTAGCTCCAACCGACTCGCAACGCACTGCAAGTTCGACCGCATTGATTTGGCTGTCGTCCCAACCCGCGCGTATTTTTACTGTAACGGGTAAATCGACCGCCTTTACACAGTGCTCGACAATTTGTTGCGCCAATTCAGGATTTTTCATCAAGGCACAACCGCCGCCGTTGCCTGCAACTTTAGGGGCGGGGCAACCCATGTTTATATCAATAATCTCAGGGTTGTATTGTAATGTCTTTTTCGCAGCCTGCGCCATTATTTGCGGAATATCGCCAAAAATTTGAACAGCTGCCGGTCGCTCTTTTTCGGATAAAAGCAAAAGCCCCTTTGATTTTCTGTCTGCCATTGTGATACCCTTTGAGCTCACCATTTCACCCACAACGTACGCAGCGCCGTACTCTACGCAAAGCTCCCTGAACACCCTATCCGCCACACCTGCCATCGGTGCGAGAGCAGCATAACCTTTTATTTCAACATCTCGGATATACATATTATTTCTCCAAAATCAGCCCACTGCTATTAGGTTTTCGGGCAAGTCTTTTATTGTTTTAACTTCAATGTTGTTATCCGCTAAAATGGGAAGAATACGTTCGCGGATTTCATCATCATTAGCATAATGGCTGAGATTATAGTATCTATTATTGTCCAAAACAATAACATACTCCCCCTCTTGCGCGCTCAAATGGTAGACCGCTTCAACCTTTTCATAGCTTATAAGGTTACCCGAAAGCGAAGTGAAATTCGTTTTATCGACAAATCCGTTTTCTCTGAAGGTCAAGTTTTTATTGACCGAAAAAAGGATTAGCAAGGCGCACAAAATAACTGCTACATCTGTTTTTAAAAGTATAGAACGATTTGTTTTTTCATCGCTCACTATTGAATCATATTCGAGCATTTTCTCGGCAGATTTTCTGAACAAGAACTTATAAAACTGCCTTCTAAAAAGCTTCACTAGAACTATTGCAGAAATAAACGAACATAAAACAATCAAAAAAGGATGACCATGTGTTATAAACAAAGCGTCCTTATTGGCAATAAAGTTAAACAGCCAATAGACTCCCGCATAAAAAAGCGAAAACGGCACTGCTAAAGCCAAAACACCGAAGTCGTAGACTAGAATATCCCTTTTCTTGTTCAGCTGTATTTTTTTAGACTGCTCTACCGAAAAACTTGACGAAATAATACTTTTTACTTCTTCGCCCCTGTTGTTGTTCATGAATGCCACAAGCCGTTTTTCGTATAGCGTAAGGCCCTTTAATCTTGAATATTTCCTTAAAGCCTTTTTAAAATCGCCTTTCATAAAGCTTAAATAGGCTTTTGAATTGAACCTTGTGCTTATAAAATTTGAAAACCATTGGAATTTAAACGAAAGAGGTATCTTATCAAATCTCGTTTTCTTCTGGTCAAACACATTTTCTCCGAAAAAGTTGTTTATATCATTGACAAGGTTGCTCAAAAGCTCTTTTCTTTCCTCTTTGTGCTGTGATAACTCAAGGATATTATCATAATATTTATCAAAGCTTTTTAAAAGATACTCGACAGCCCGTGTCATCGTATCCTTACTGTCAATATAATAAACTGTATAATTATTAAAGTCGTTAGTATTTACAATGTTGAGAATGTCATAAAATGAATACTCTGCCCAATCCGGATCATCGGCAAATTCAACCTTGCACTCAAGCCACGAGCTTTCGCCTACTAAGCCCGGATTGACTATGTAAATGCATTTTAAGGTGAAGCTTTTAAAGTTTATATTGCCCGAAACAAACATTAAATCCTTTTGGCTTGACGGGTTTTTATACAGCATTTCTATTTCATAATGTAGTGCGTTTTCATTGTTCTGCGAATACTTCTTGATAAGCTCAGAAAAATGTACTGTCAGCTCAAGAGTCAATTCGTTCTCCATTCACCACGCCCCCTAGCCCCTATGATTGTTTTTAATTATATCTTAACAGCAGGCAAGTTGCAACTCAAAACAATATCGCGCTTTGCAATTTATGCTTTACTTACTGTTCAGCTTCGTTACACGCTTGATTTGTTATAATTTTATGATACTATTATATGTTTTTGGTGTAAACATTAATGCTTTTGTTTATATTTATTGCAATATATAAATAATAAGAATTATTCAGTTAAATTGCAACATAATACAATGTGTATTATCCTCTTTCAGCGGGCAGAAACTTTGATGAAATCAAGCGCATTATTATTGCACTTCAAAAATCAGACGCTAACAGCGTTGCTACCCTGCAGACTGGCGTACTATCGTACCCACAGCAGGCTCCTGCGGAACAGCAAAAGAAAGAATGGAAAGTAAGGACGATGATAAATATTGCCTTGATTGGTTCATGTGTTTCAAAAAAGAAAAGAAATAGAGCATAGCAAAATCGGGCTGGCACTTATCCAAAGGTGCCGGCTCGATTTATTTTTGTCTAATTTTGACCTTTTAGAAACCTTTATGTCATGACTTTTGAATGCCCTCATTTTGACAATCTCAAAACATAAAATATGTTTTTAAGCAATTAGCCATTATAAGTCTCAATAACCGTGTCTTCAATACATTCTGATTTTATTGCTGCAAGTGTTTTTATATGGCTCGCTTCGCAATGGCGAATTTGCGATTCTTTATCCTCCCATTTTTCTGCAATCAAAATCACATTTTCGCTGTCCCTTGACACAAAGTAGTCATATTGGATATTTCCGCTCTCCTCACGGCACAGCTGAGGTATGTTTGCTTCATAAATTCTTTTGAGAAACTCCTCCCTTTTGCCTTGTTTTGCATAATAGTAAACATTTAAAACATACATCTTGTTATCTCCTTGATTTTAATTTTAATTTAGTTTTGTCGCCACAGCTTGCTTAATTTCTTCATAGCTGTCATCTTCGCAAAACAAAGCAATGTTTTCGCCAAATCCGCCGTAAATCATTATAACTTTTGATTTGTCGATATATTTTGCCTTTCTTATTCTTCTCCATGGCAGAAAAACCTTTGTCCTCTCCCCTGACAAAGCCCCCGCACCTGCGGCGGTAGGGTTTTTTGCCAACAAGCCGAAAACAGTTGTTGCTAGCGCAACCGATTTTACTTTTTCTTTTTGGTTTTTCTGGTTTTCACAGGTTATACCCTTGTCGTTGACAATAAAACGCACATCATATGTACCCTTGTAAAATATCATAACAAACAAATATGCTAACGCCAACAATGCCAAAACCATTGCTGTTGCCTCATATGCACTTATAGTAATGAGAACAATCAACAATAGCCCAAACGGTATGCCGATTGCGAAAAAAAGCTGTTTTAGTATTACTCTGTTCTTAAAAATTGGGACTCTTTTGTCCCATTGTTTTTCATTGATATAATCGTTCCCCTTAAAATCATTAGTTTTCACAAAAAACCTCCTCAACGCTATTGTTGTAATCGTCAAGCCCAGCTTTGTTTCACCCTCAATCGCTCCAAAAGTTCTTGTTTGTACTATTATTATATGTTTGCAATATAATAGTCAAATGTTTTTTAAATAACCACCATCTATTAATTCTTTTTGGAACTCAATATTCTCACTAAAACATCGTTTTTGTCGTTTTTTACATCGTTTTTGATTTAAATGACAAATTGGAATTAAAATGTTGTATGATTACATTAACGCTATACGGTGTTATTTAAAGGAAAGATGTGAGTCCAATGTTTCATAATAATTTATACCTTAACCAAATATATTAAAAAGGATTTGAAAACATAAAAAGATTTGTTGCGATAATTGCTGCTGTATTTCTTTTGGTGACATTGACAATTGTTCCGATTAATGCAGAAATTTGCACTAATGATTTATCCGTGCGTGAAAACTTTAGTTTTAATGATAATAATTATGAAAATTTGACTTGCCAAGAAAAATTTGAAAAGAAATTAGAAGCAACGGGTGTATCAACAGATTATTATGACCTGTTGTCACGAGTATCACTTGAAAAAATTAGTGAGGCAAAAAGCATATCTACAATCTCCTCTTATTATATAGAAACAGAAGATGGTAAAGAACTTCTACAAACCAAAAAAGATAAGTATCTCGAGGTTGTTAAAGAGGAAAAGGAACGAATAAAAAACGTCGAAATGCAGACTGCCGAAATAAGGAAAGCTCAAACAACAGGCAGAGCTTTGTCAGACGTACTATTCGCATCTCCGGGAAACACCGCAACCATTAATAAGGGCACCCTCAATATGGTAATATTCTTATATTCAGAGGATGGAACAAACTTCACTTCCCTTGGAATCTTTCAATGGGAAACAATGCCCTCCGCAAGGCACAAAGACGCCTTCGGCTTGACCCGAGATAGCACAACAAGTGTTATCCCGCAAAGTGCAATTGCTGAATACTCTAAAACATATATAATAAGCTATTTTTCAGATTCTAATTATATTGTGAGCGAACATGAAGATATTGTGGAGCTATATTTTAATGATCTTGAAGCCTCATCTACAGGCTATGCATTTGATTTTGAGCTTGGAATCGATAGCTCTTCCAATACCTACCCCTACTATTCTGTCCGCTATAAAGAGATGATTGGTGTTTTATCGTATGACGGGATAGTAAACAACCAAAACATATCAACAGTTAATCATTGGGCAACATATGCACATAAACGATTGAGGTTGCTTTTTAATGGAATTGATTTTTCTATCCCATTTGGTGCAGGATTCAGCATTACATGGGGATGGTCTTATAACCAGCTTATAGAGGAACATATATGGAGGAGGTAATTATTTGGGCAATTCACCAGAAGCTTTTTTTGGAGGATGGCTTCTAATTACAATATTTATTGTTTGCGGTTTGTTATCATCATTAAAAGCGTTAGAAAAAATACATTCTAAAGAGCCTTGGCTCAAATGGGGTGTAATTTCAAGCATATCCTTTTCGTTGCTCGCAACTTTGGCACTCTCTCTTTTATAGTAATCATTGTCAGCCAAAGTGCATAAGTGAAAACTATTGTCATAAAAGCTCCCCACTACTGAAAAATCAGCGGTGGGGAGTGTTGTTTGTGTAGCTAGTTAGACAATCTTTGCATAACTCTTATTCAATTCATTTTGCTTTGCCTACTTGAATTTCACTTGAACAATTCGATGATTATATACCATTTTAGACTAAATAAGATTAAAATATGAAATGTTCCAAGAATTTAAAAACTCCTGAAACACTTATATTTCAGCATTTCAAGGGGTTAGAGTTTAAAAGGTTGGGCAAAACAGATGTAGATTCGGCATGGGTGAAAAGAAAAGCCACGCACCAATATAGTGCGCGGCTTGTCTGCGGCAACTTGCCGCTGGAGCGGGAGACGGGATTCGAACCCGCGACATTCAGCTTGGGAAGCTGACGCTCTACCACTGAACTACTCCCGCACAGCGATAGAATTGTAGCATACGAAATTAAAAAAATCAATACTTTTTTGTTTTACTTAATGTTAAGCTTGCAAAATTTCACCATTTGCCACAAACCCATTCCCACCATTTACAATTTTTAATCAATTTAGTTTTGTTTTTAATAAAAAACAGCAAAATATGCTATAATCCTTATAAAGTACGCAAAATAGCAGTAGTACAAAATATGATTACAGGGTGAGAAGCATGGAAAAAAAATTTGATGTCAGTGGCATGACCTGCGCCTCATGTCAAGCTCATGTTCAAAATGCGGTTGATAAGCTTGATGGGGTTAATAATGTTAGTGTGAACCTACTCTCAAACAGCATGGCTGTCGAATATGACGAAAATAAAACCGATGCTTCAACCATTATCGGTACGGTAACATCTGCAGGTTATGGCGCAAGCATCAAGGGCGAGACCAACAACAAGGGCAAAGAAAATGAAGACAGAAATCTCTATGACGAGCAGATACATGACATGAAAACAAGGCTTATTGTGTCGTTTGCCTGCCTTGTTCCGATGATGTATATCGCAATGCACCATATGCTTTATGAATACCTTTATATCCCCGTGCCTGCGTTTATAAACTCTCTGTTTTACGGCAGTGAAAATGTGATTGCATTTGCTTTTTCGCAGTTTTTGTTCCTGCTTCCAATTCTGTATGTCAACAGGAGCTATTTCTCAACAGGTCTAAAGGCTTTGATAAAACGGGTGCCGAACATGAACTCCCTGATAGCTATCGGCTCGGGTGCCGCTACGGTTTACGGAATTTTTGTAATTTTCCGTCTCGGGTGGGCGCTCGGCCATGGGGACGCTTCAGTTCTTGAACGGTATGGTATGGATATATATTTTGAATCCGCAGGCACAATTCTTACATTGATTACGTTAGGTAAATACCTTGAAACCCGCTCAAAGGGCAAAACAAACGATGCGATTAAAAAGCTAATGGATTTAGCACCGAAAACCGCAACCGTCCAGCGTGGTGATGTACAAATTGAAATCCCCGTTAGCGATGTCGCGGTCGGCGATATTGTTGTTGTTCGCCCTGGTCAAAGTGTGCCCGTTGACGGCACAGTCATTTCTGGTGTCGGTGCCGTTGACCGCTCAGTTATCACAGGCGAAAGTATACCCGTTGAGGTTTTTGAGGGCGACAAGGTTGTTGCCGCTTCAATAAACAAAACAGGCTTTTTTAAATTCACCGCTGAAAAGGTCGGTGATGACACAACGCTTGCCCAAATTATTGAGCTTGTTGAGCAGGCTGGCAACTCGAAGGCACCCATTGCAAAGCTTGCGGATAAAATCAGCGGTGTTTTTGTTCCCATAGTTATTGCCATTGCTATTCTATCTGCGGTGGTTTGGTTGGCTTTGGGTTACTCCTTTGAATTCGCTTTGTCGATTAGTATTGCCGTGCTTGTAATATCTTGCCCTTGCGCCTTGGGTCTTGCAACACCCGTTGCAATAATGGTCGGCACAGGTAAGGGAGCACAAAACGGTATTTTGATTAAATCTGCACAGGCACTCGAAACCGCGCACAAGGTTGACACTGTCGTGCTCGACAAAACAGGCACTATTACACAGGGCAAGCCCGTTGTTACTGACGTAATAACCCTTGCCGATATTTCAAAATCACAGCTTATAAAAATTGCGGCAGGTCTTGAATCCTCTTCTGAGCATCCGCTTGCCACAGCTGTTATTGATTGGGCAAAGGAGAAGGATATTGCTATCCCCCCCTCTGAGGATTTTCGTGCCGTACCCGGCAAAGGCATATCAGCAAAAATTGACGGAGTTGAATATATATCGGGTAATACGCTTTTCATGGAAGAAAACGGTGTCGGCATTTCCGACTGCTCAGAAACAATAAATTCCCTTGCGAAAAACGCAAAGACTCCTCTTTTGTTTGCAGGTGGCGGAAAGGTCTTGGGTATCATTGCGGTTGCCGATGTTGTCAAGCCCACAAGCAAAAAGGCAATTGAGCAGCTCAAAGCGCTTGGCATTGATGTTATTATGCTAACGGGCGACAATAAAATTACCGCAGAAGCTATTAAAAACCAGCTCGGCATTAACAGAGCTCTTGCGCAAGTACTCCCCGAAGACAAGGAGAGGGAAATCCGTGCACTTCAAGAAAGCGGCAAAATCGTTGCGATGGTCGGCGACGGAATAAACGATGCCCCCGCACTTGCAAGAGCCGATGTCGGCATAGCTCTCGGTGCAGGGACAGATATTGCAATGGAATCCGCAGATATTGTTTTGATTAAAAACGACCTTGTGGACGTAGCAAAAACAATTCGCTTGAGCAAGGCGGTGTTGAAAAACATTAAACAAAATTTATTTTGGGCGTTCTTTTATAATACCATTGGCATTCCAATAGCCGCAGGTGTTTTTTACACCCTTTCTGGCTGGCGTTTAAGCCCCATGATAGCGGCTGCCGCAATGAGCCTAAGCTCTATTTTTGTTGTTTCAAATGCTTTGAGATTAAAGTTCATAAAATTTACCAATAATACTACCGAAAATGAATTGAACACAAATGAAGTTAAGGAGAGTTTTAGCATGACAAAGACACTCACCATTGACGGAATGACGTGCGGCAACTGCAAGGCTCATGTTCAAAATGCTATTTCGGGAGTTGAGGGCGTAAAGGATATTTCGGTTGACTTAGATTCAAAAAAGGCCACCGTTTACGTTTCAAGAGATATCCCTGACAGCGAGTTTGAACGCGCAGTTATGAACGCAGGTTATATTGTCAAAAACATCGACAGTTTAATCTAACCGTTATTATTCCAAATTCAGACTGACAAGCATTTGCACAGCCTCCTTTGGTGTGAGTCCACCAGGGGAGGCTTTAAATTTTTCCGGCTCCTCATTCTGCCAATTCTTTTCACACCTTTTTGCCTCATCGGCAGTTATTTTAATACTCTTCAAATCATTCAGTTTAGAAACGGTTTGTGAAAAACTTTGCCTTGTTTCACCAACGGTGCCGAGCAAGGCTTTTAGTTTTTCGGGCTCAAATTCCTCTGCCCTTTCCAAAAACAATGGCATAAAAGCGGCACAGGCTTTGCCATGTGGTACTCCGTGAATTTCTGTCAAAGCATACCCCACAGGGTGAGGGAAACACGTGCCACAAGCGTTTATCACAAGCCCTGCATATATTGAACCGTAATACAACTCATCTCTGCGTTTTTTATCTGTCAATTCCTTTTCTTCTGCCATGTGTTTTATGTTTTGCCATAGCATATGCATTGCCTTGTGCGCAAAAAGACTGATTACATCATTCATTTTGTGCCCAAACCAGCCTTCGACTGTATGGGCCAATGCGTCAAGCGCAGTTGATACTGTTATTTCATACGGCACCGAATATGTGTATTTCGGGTCTAAAAAGGAAAATTTTGCGTAACAATCCTCCCCTGAAATACTTTTCTTTCGCCCTGACTCATCTTGAGTGAGCACAGAAATGCCCGTTACCTCGCTACCTGTACCTGCGGTTGTGCCTATAAGCGCAATGGGCAAGGGTCTGTTCTTATAGCTTTTATTATAAATTTGCATCGGTTCAAGCTCGCCGTTTGTTGCATAAATTGCGCTCGCCTTTGTTGCGTCAAGCACAGAGCCACCGCCTATACCTATAATAAAATCGGCACTCGTTTCTCTTGCCTTTTTGCCGGCTGCGTGACAGGTGGAAATCAGGGGATTGGGTTCTATCGAATCAAATATTTCATACGTTATTTTCTCTTTTTCAAGAGCCAATTTAGCGTCATTGAGTGCACCACTCTTCTTTGCTGAAGAACCACCGGTAATGATAAGGCATTTTTCACCTAACGTACCGAAAAGTGAGGAATTGTTTTTTACACAATCAACACCGCTTAAAAGTCTTGCTGGCATGAAAAAATTCAGACTCATACCAAATACCTCCGTTTTACTCATTATTTAACTTTAATTATAACATAAGTCACCAAAAGATATACAAGACTGCGTATTGTATATTATTATTCTTATTGCGCTTGAATACCTGATAAGAATATTGTAGAATATATCAGGTAACATATATCGATTAAATATGGGAGGTGTACAATTTGTCAGGTTTTAAGTCAAAATTGTCACCTGTTATTTTTGTCGTGTTGGTGTTGCTTCTGCTTGTTTTAGTTTTTGCTGATACTATTAATAATCGACAAAACACATCTTCAAGCGACATCGCCATGGGAACTGTTATTTCTCAAACGCTGGTTGGCAGAAATGCAAAAAAATCAAGTGAAGAAATTGCTAAAAGAATTAAACAGATTGAAAATGAAAATTTGTCAAGAAATGTTGATACTTCCGACATTTTTAAAATTAACAATTCTTCAGGTGTTAAAGTTGATGTTAGTCGAGACACCGTCAAATGGATTGAAGCTTCCCTTGAAATATGTGAACACAGTGGTTATGCCCTCGACATATCCGTCGGTAATTTAACTAAGCTTTGGGATTTTGGCTCTGATAACACATCGGTGCCTACACAAGAGGAAATTGACGAGGCTTTAAAAACAGTTGGCTGTGATAAAATAAGCGTTTATGAAAACGCTATTCAAATGCCTGCCTATCAGTCACTTGACTTGGGTGCCTTAGGCAAGGGCATTGCCTGTGACGAGGCAAAGATTATTGCACAAAACAATGGGCTGAAAAGAGCAATTGTTTCTGTCGGTGGCAGCATTTTGCTTTATGGAGACGGGGATTTTAAAGTTGGAGTTCGAAACCCATTAGGCACTTCTAATGAACATATGGGAATTTTAAATATAACGGCAGCTTGCGTTTCAACCTCTGGCGATTATGAAAAGGTTCTTCGGGCAGACGGCAAAACATACCATCATATACTCAACCCAAAAACAGGGTGCCCGTCAAGTAACGGACTTCGCAGTGTTACAATTGTATGCGAATCAGGCATTGTTAGCGATGCTCTTTCGACCGCTTGTTTTGTTTTAGGTTATGAAAACAGTATTGCCCTGCTTGAAAAGCATGATGCACAGGCAGTATTCATATTTGACGACAATTCTGTTGTTGTCACAAAAGGGCTTAATGAGAGCTTTTCTATTGACAATTCCGACTTTAAAATGAGGTTGCAAAATGACTAAGCTGATTAAAAGAGCGGATTTGATTTTGATTGCATGTGTTTTAGTGGTTTGCTCGATTTTCTTTGTGCCTAAATGTTTCCCTACCAATGAAAAATTGATTGCGGTAGTTTTTCATGATGGCAGTGAAGTGATGCGTGTAAATCTTTCAGATATAAACGAAAGCTATGAAAAATCAATTAATGGGGATTTAACCGTAACTATTGAATTTAATAGAAATTCTGTTCGTTTCACTCATTCAGAATGCCCGGACAAGTTATGCATGCTCACGGGGGCGCTTAAACATAAGGGCGAAATTGCCACTTGCCTACCTGCTGGAATTGTAATTGTTGTTGAAGGCTCAGGGAAATACAACCTTGACGCTATAACATATTAGGGTGAATTATGGAGAAAAATACTTACAACACAAAAAAGTTGGCTCTGCTTGCGGTTTTAGGTGCGCAAGCTCTTGCCCTATCGTTTTTAGAAAACTTTATTCCACCAATGCCAGGGTTACCTCCGGGCGCAAAACCAGGGTTAGCAAACATCGTTACAATGTTCACTGCCTCAACTCTCGGTTTTTGGCAAGCCATTTACATTACAGTTATTAAAGCTGTCTTTGCCGGCTTAACAAGAGGCCCGACAGCTTTGTTTATGAGCTTATCAGGCGGAGTTTTAAGCACAATTGTTATGTATGCTCTGCTAAACCTCAAAACAAAACCCTTTGGCATTATCGGCATTAGCATTTCTTCTGCGATTGCCCATAACTTAGGTCAGTTGGTAACAGCTATGTTTATAACTGGCACTCGATTGATTATCGGCTACGCTCCGTTGCTGTCTATTTTTTCTTTGTTCACAGGTCTTGTGACAGGAGCTATCTTAAAAGCTGTAATTCCCGTTCTCAAAAAACAAAGCAAATATTTTATGTCTTGAATTAAAAGAACGGTGTATAATATATTTTTAATTTCTTGTTATTATTTAAAGGGGTTGAACGGATGAGTACAATTAAGGTGGAGGGGGTTCTCTCTGCGGTTGAGAAAGTACGCGGCGGAGTTAAAGTTTCGCACAACAAAAACACCGCCGAGCTTGAAACAGTAAGAATACCGTCACCTGAAAAGGTAATTTTGTCAATGCAGCAACATATCGGTGCTGCGTGCACACCTGTTGTGAAAAAGGGCGATATCGTAAGCGTAGGTCAGCTTATAGGTGACAGCGATAAATATATCAGCGCTCCTATACACGCCTCTGTTTCCGGCAAGGTTGCTTCAATCAGCAACATAACACTCCCAAATGGGGTTGTTTCACAAGCAGTTACAATTGAATCAGACGGCGAAATGAGATTGTTTGAAGGCATTGAGCCTCCTAAAGTGGAAACTAAGGAGGAGCTTATAGCGGCGGCAAGAAAGTCAGGTCTGGTTGGCCTTGGCGGTGCAGGGTTTCCCACCCATGTTAAGCTAAATGTTCCACCAGACAAAAACATTGACACTCTTATTGTCAATGCGGCGGAATGTGAGCCTTATATTACGGTTGACTATCGTGAGTGTTTAGAAAACTCTTGGAACATTCTCAACGGAGTTTATATTATTAAAGAGCTTCTTAACATCGACAATGTTATCATTGCGGTTGAAGACAATAAACCCGAAGCTTTTGCCGTTCTCAAGAGAATAGCAGATAATGAGCTCGACGTAGGCGATAACGTAAAATTGATGGTTCTGAAAAGTCGCTATCCCCAAGGAGCGGAAAAGATGATGGTTCAATCTACCACAGGCAGAAAAATTCCTCCAGGGAAGTTGCCTGCTGATGTGGGTTGCATTGTTATGAACGTCGGAACTGTTGCCTTTCTTTCAAGATATATTAGGACAGGCAAGCCGCTTGTCAGTCGTTCTCTTACAATTGACGGTTCAGCAATTGCCTCGCCTAAAAACGTCAGAGCGCCTATCGGCACAAACATCGGTGATATTATTGATTTTTGCGGCGGATTTTGCTGTGAACCTAAAAAGATTATTGTTGGTGGCCCGATGATGGGTTGGGCAATAATCGGAACAGATTTCCCGACAAGCAAACAAAACAATGCAATCCTTGCGTTTTCAGGCAATGACACGGAGCTAAAGCCTGAAACTGATTGCATTCGTTGTGGAAGGTGCGTAAATGCTTGCCCGATGAGCCTTATGCCCACCTTAATTTCACGCTATGCAAAAACTAAGGATGTTGAGAAGCTTGAAAAAATTGGGATAAATGTTTGTATGGAATGCGGAAGTTGTTCATATGTCTGCCCGAGTGGTAAACCGCTTGTCCAACACATGAGACTTGCAAAATCATTAGTTAGAGAGGCAGGTGCTAAAAAATGAGTTCAGATAAAAAGCTTATAGTCAGCGCTTCCCCACATGTAGGGAGCAATGCATCTGCAAGGCGAATAATGCTCGATGTAATAATTGCACTTTCGCCCTCCCTCGTTGCTGCGACAATAATTTTTGGCTTTCGGTCTTTAGCGGTAACGGCTGTATCTATAATTTCATGTGTTTTTTTTGAATACATTTCAAGAAAAGCAATGAAACGCCCGAACACAATCGGTGATTTGAGCGCTGTTGTAACAGGTCTTTTGCTGGCATACAATTTGCCCGTTTCAATCCCCTTGTGGATGGCGGTTATCGGCTCTGCAGTGGCAATTGTGGTTGTCAAGCAGATGTTCGGTGGCATAGGGCAAAACTTCGTTAATCCTGCGCTTTTGGGCAGAATCGTTCTGCTTGCCTCATTCCCCACCGCCATGGCAACATGGACTAGCCCGTTTGCATGGCAAGGCGCTGAATCGACAACAACGGCCACTCCCCTTGCTTTAATGCAAGAAGGCGGTGCCGAATTACCTTCACTCATGCAAATGCTCCTCGGCGTACGCCAAGGTTGTCTTGGTGAAATTTGTGCTTTGGCCCTTATTGCCGGCGGACTTTACTTGGTTGCACGCAAGGTTATATCACCAGCAATCCCACTTGCATATATTGGCACCTTTGCAGTCATTATGTTAATTGCAGGCAAAGGCGATTTTGAATACCTTACATATCAAATTATGGGTGGCGGGCTTCTTCTCGGAGCCATTTACATGGCAACCGACTACACAACCTCGCCGATAAACTTTAAGGGCAGGATTGTTTTCGGTATAGGTTGCGGCATTATCACTGCATTGATAAGAATTTTTGGCAGCTTACCAGAGGGTGTTTCATTCTCAATCATTCTTATGAACATCCTTGTACCACACATAGAAAGCCTTACAACTCCTAAACCTTTCGGAGTCGAAAAAGAAAAAAGGGTTAAAAAATCCTCCAAAAAAGAAAAGGAGGCGGTATAGTGAATTTCTTTAAAACATTCTTTGTGCCCGCATTTGTGCTTTTTTCAATTTGTGTTGTTGCTACACTTCTTTTGGCATTGACAAACAATGTCACTGCCCCAAAAATTGCTCTGCTTGCAGAGAAGTCAGAAGTTGAATCAAGAATGCTCGTGCTTTCGTCTGCAAAGGGCTTTTCACAAGGCAAGGATATCACGCTTGAAGGCACACAGTACACTTATTATGAGGGTGTTGACGAAAACGACAACACTGTCGGCTTTGTGTTCACCACTGTTGAAAACGGCTACGGTGGCGAAATGAAGGTTATGACAGGTGTCAAATCAGACGGCACAGTCGACGCAGTTAAGATTCTTGAAATAAACGAAACGGCCGGTCTTGGCATGAATGCAAAAAACGAAAGCTTTTTAGATCAGTACCACAACAAAAGCGAAGAAATTTTTATTTCAAAGGACAAGCCGGGCGACAATTCGATTGATGCACTCACAGGTGCTACTGTAACATCAAAAGCGGTAACACAGGCGGTCAATACCGCACTTAATCTATATGACGAGGTGAAAGGAGGCGCAAACAATGGCTGAAAATAAATCTTTAAGAAAAGAGTTCACAAAAGGTCTTATAGCCGAAAACCCTGTTTTAAGGCTTGCACTCGGCACTTGCCCTGCGCTTGCTGTTTCAACCTCCGTAATCAATGCTATTGGCATGGGAATTTCAGCAACAATTGTTCTTTTATGCTCAAACATTGTTGTATCCTTACTTCGAAAGGTAATACCTTCAAAGGTGCGAATCCCAGCATACATAGTAATTATAGCTTCATTCGTAATAATTGTTCAAATGATGATTAAGGCATTTGTGCCTGAAATTGATGCCTCTTTGGGTGTTTTTCTGCCATTGATAGTCGTTAACTGCATAATACTCGGCAGAGCAGAGGCTTTTGCAAACAAAAATCCTGTTATAGCTTCGGTATTTGACGGCTTAGGCATGGGAATCGGTTTTACGGTAGCGCTTGTGCTCATTGCGACTGTTAGAGAAGTCCTTGGCGCAGGCACCTTGCTTGCAAATTCACAGGATTTACTTGTTATTTTCGGTGAAAATGCTTTAGGAGGGTTTAACGGCTTCAACATTGCACAAACCTTTAATCTAACACCTATGGTCATCTTCATTCTCGCCCCCGGTGGTTTCTTTGTTTTCGGAATCCTTATGGCTCTATCAAACAAAATTGCCCAAAGCAAGGGCAAGCCTAAGGCTGAATTAAGGGGATGCGACTCATGCCCCATGTCCGGCAACTGTTCACTGCTTGTTAAAAACGACAGTGACACCAACAGCAAGGAGGTGCAGAGCAAATGAAACTTTTGATTTATATTCTTTTAACTTCAATTCTCACCCAGAACTTTGTTTTAAGTAAATTCTTGGGGATATGCCCCTTTCTCGGTGTTTCAAAAAAGGTTAAAACCGCAGTCGGTATGTCAGGAGCGGTAATATTTGTTATGGCTCTTGCAACCGCTGTTACTTATCCAATCAACACTTTCCTGCTCGAGCCTAACGGTCTTGGGTATCTTCAAACAATAGCCTTTATACTTGTCATTGCGGCTCTTGTCCAATTTGTTGAAATTGCTCTTAAAAAATTCATGCCTCCGCTATACAATGCGTTAGGTATTTATCTACCTTTGATAACAACGAACTGTGCAGTGCTCGGCGTTGTTTTGCTCAGCGTATCAGAAAACTATGACTTTGCGCAGTCAATGTTCAATGCCACCGGTGCAGGTTTAGGTTTTTTGGTTGCAATGGTTATGTTTGCAGGCGTGCGTGAGCGACTCGAAAGTTGCGATGTTCCAAAATTTTTGCAGGGGCTGCCTATAGTACTGATTGCAGCTTCTATCGTATCCGTTTCCTTCCTCGGTTTCACGGGGTTGGTTGACGGAATAATCAATTAAGGGGGCGGAAATTTATGAATGATATTCTTTTAGCTGTGTTAATCATTTCCGCTATCGGTTTGATAGCAGGTCTTGGCCTTGCTATTGCTTCAAAGGTTATGGCAGTGCCCGTTGACGAAAAGGAAGAGGAACTTACACAGGCTCTACCCGGCGCTAACTGTGGCGCTTGCGGCTTTTCGGGCTGTTCGGGCTATGCACTTGCTCTTTCACAGGGCGAAACAACAAACACTGCCCTTTGTAACCCCGGAGGCAATGAGCTTTCAAGGGAAATTGCTAAAATTCTCAGCCTTGAGGCAGGCGAAGTTAAGCCCTCTGCGGCTGTTGTTCTCTGCCAGGGCAACTCACACAACGCGACTAAAAAGCTCGACTATAAAGGTGTTATGAGCTGTAAAATGGCAACTCAGCTTTTTGGTGGGCCAAAAGATTGCGTCTACGGCTGCATAGGTTATGGTGACTGTGTTGAGGCCTGCCCTTATGATGCAATTCATATTTGTGACGGTGTTGCGAGGGTTAACCCTCTGTACTGCCGTGCATGCAAAATATGTGTTGAAATCTGCCCGAAGAATTTAATTGAGCTTTTACCGCTTCACGAGGTCAAGGCGGCTGTGCTGTGTGCTAACAAAGACAGGGGCGCTCAAACACGAAAGCAGTGCATGACAGGCTGTATAGGCTGCATGAAATGCGCTAAGGTTTGCCCAACAGGCGCTATTACTGTTAAGGACTTCTGTGCCCATGTTGATTACGACAAATGCACGGGTTGTGGCAAATGCGTTGAAGTTTGCCCAATGAATTGCATAAATCTGATTGACTTAGACAAAATAGTTCGCACATCCGAAAAAAGCTCTTAAAATATAAATAATACAGTTAGTGCGACCGGACTTATTGCCCGGTCGCACCTTTTATTTTTTAGATATTAGTAAAATCTGAAAAACAACTATATACATTTACCTTTCAATTAGCAACCACAGCCAGGACCTCTGCCTATTCTGTCTCCACCGCCGAAACCATCACCGCAGCAGCAGCAAATAATTACTAAGATGATAATTATGCACATACAATTGTTGCCTCCGAAGCCTCCAAAACCCATCTTTACCCTCCTTTCAATACATTATCTCATTTGAAATTAACCGCAGCACGGACCGCCGCCTCCAAACAATTTTCCACCGCCGCCACAGCAGCAACAGATTAAAACGATAACAATAATTATGCATAGGCAGTCATTGCCGCCTCCAAAGCCTCCGAATCCCATTTTTTACCCTCCTTTCACTCTTTCACTCCTATAATATGATGACTTTTAAAAAGCGTTACAGAGATAGTTGTATATTGTTTCTCTAAAAAACATAAACTAATTTTGATATTAACCATGTGAAGGCGGTCATAATATGCATTCTTATAAAGCCAAAAAATCACCTCAAAGCATTGACTGTGAAATATCAGACCAACTATGTCCCGAGGTAAAAAATGAAACAAGAAAATCATTTCAACACACAAACCTGAACGCTAGGTCAACCAAAAGCCACATTGACTTAAATGTAAACAAAGGGAAAATTGGCCAAAAAAAAGAGATATAAAGAGAATTCGGGAGCTAATTTAAAAATTTGGTTTCTTGTGCCCGATTTTGACCTTTATTGACCTTTGACCATTTTTTTTCCATCGCTATAATATAAACAGAAGGTCAAAGAAAGTCAAGGACTGATTCATGACCATATTTCGCTAAACGGATGTGATTAAAAATGAGTTTAAGTAACAGTATCGCTGAGCTGATTATGGAGATGCTTGAACAAAATGGGCACACTGAAATTCAAAGAAATGAACTTGCACAAACGCTTGGCTGTGTGCCGAGCCAAATAAACTATGTTATATCCTCACGCTTCACTCCCGAGCAGGGCTATATTGTGGAGAGCAGACGAGGCGGTGGAGGATATATTAGAATACGCAGGGTTAAGCTCGGGGCCGGCAACGCCATTATGCATGCTGTCAACTGCGTCGGTGAGTTAATTGATGAATATACCTGTCGTGCTATCGTCACAAACCTTGCCCATCAAGACATTTTGGATGAAGACTCATCCAAACTCATACTTGTAGCAACTTCGGACAATTGTCTTAAGTTACTGCCAACGGAATACAAAGACAAAATTAGAGCATCAATACTAAAGCAAATGCTCTTAACATCTATATAAGGAGGTATTTACCATGTTGTGTCAAAATTGCAGAGGGAACGAGGCCACAACTCATATTAAAAGAATAGTTAACGGGGACATGGCTGAAATGCATCTTTGTTCAAGCTGTGCGTCACAATTAGGTTACGACCATATGTTTTCGGGCTTCGGTTTCGATTTAAGTGACTTTTTCGGAGGATTTTTGAGCGACGGTGTGCCGAATGTTACCTCGCTTGCAACTGTAAAAAGGTGCAAGAAGTGTGGCAGTTCTTTCAATGATATTGTCAAGGACGGCAAAGTCGGTTGTGCTGACTGCTATGAGGCATTTTATGAGGATCTTCTGCCAATACTTCAAAGAATTCATGGCAGAATCCAACACAGCGGTAAAACCTCTTTAAACTCTACAAATGTTCAAAAGGCAGAAAGCAAACAGGATAAAATCGGACGCCTGAAAAAAGAAATGAATGAAGCTGTCGAAAGGCAGGATTTTGAGCAGGCTGCTAATATAAGAGACGAAATCAAGGCTTTGGAAAGTGAGGGGAAAAAATAATGAGCAAGTGGTACATTAAAAAAGGCGAGCAAGGCGATGTTGTTTTAAGCACACGAATAAGGCTAGCGAGAAACATTGAAGAATACCCTTTTCCTTCAAGGTTAGACTCTCAAGGGCGTTCTCAAGTCAGTGCAATGATTCGTGATGTTGTGCTCTCCAGCGCAGGCAATGACTTTGATTGCATTAAAATGGGCTCTCTTTCGCGTTCTAAGGCGGTTTCTCTTGCTGAGCGTCATCTCATTAGCCCTGAGTTTGCATGCGCCAGCGAGGGCAACTCGTTGCTGCTCACAAAGGATGAAAGCGTTAGCATAATGCTATGTGAGGAGGATCACATCAGACTTCAGGTAATGAGGGCAGGCCTTGCTCTGCACGAGGCATTTGACATAGCAGACAAGCTCGACACGATGCTTGACAACCATTTACATTACGCATTTGATGAAAGAATCGGTTATTTAACACAATGTCCAACTAACCTTGGCACTGCAATGAGGGCATCTGTTATGCTTCACTTGCCCGCACTCACTCAAACAGGTAGGCTTTCTGCACTCGCATCTACAATTTCAAAGCTTGGTTTGACAATAAGAGGTGCGTATGGTGAGGGTACATGTTCACGAGGCGATATTTATCAGTTGAGCAATCAAATTACTTTGGGTATAACTGAACAGGCCGCACTTGATAACCTTCAGGCAATTACAATGCAAATTGTCTCACAAGAGAGAACAGTTGCAGCTCAGCTTGTTAAGGACCTCTCGCAAGAGGATAAGATATACAGGGCCATCGGCATTCTAAAGAGTGCAAGGGTTTTGAATGCAGACGAATTTATGGAGCTAATTTCACTTGTCAGAATGGGAGCGTCAAGAGGGATAATCAAAACACCCATTGAAAAAATAAACGAGCTAATTGTTACGGTACAGCCTGCGTCTATCAATGCGGCACAGGGTAAAAACCTTGAATCGCAAGAGCGTGACGAGATAAGGGCGACCACAGTAAGGGAGGTATTTAAGAATGTATAAATTTACAGGATTTACGGAAAAAGCAAACGCCGCACTTAATGCGGCAATTGAATCTGCAGAAAACATGGGGCATACCTATGTCGGCAGTGAGCATATTCTTATCGGTCTTTTGGCCGATAGCGGTGGCATGGCATATGCCGCGTTAAGCTCAAGAAAGCTTACAAAAGATAAAATGGAAGAAATTTTGCGCTCATCAATAGGCATAGGTGCTCCTACGGTTTTGACACCGAACGAATTCACACCGAGAACAAAACGAATTGTTGAAAAGGCTGTTCAGGCCGCAAGGTCTGTAGGTCACCCTTATATAGGCACGGAGCATATTCTCATGTCCTTAATTAAAGAGGACGACAGTGCCGCTGTTAGTCTAATCAGACAATTGGGTATTTCTCCGCAGGAGATTTACTCCGATCTTTCAAGGGCATTATCCAATCAAAACCCTGCAAGCATGGGTAAAAACCCATTAAAAGGTGATTCGGGCAAAACAAGCACCCCTACACTTGACCAGTTCGGCAGAGATTTGACCGAGCTTGCGCAAGGCGGAACTATTGACCCTGTAATCGGAAGACAAAAGGAAATCGAAAGAGTTATTCAAATTTTGAGTAGAAGAACAAAAAACAACCCTTGTCTTATCGGTGAACCGGGTGTCGGAAAAACCGCCATTGCTGAGGGGCTTGCCCTTAAAATCGCTACAGGTGAGGTTCCCGAACTGTTAAAAGGGAAAAGAATTGTATCCCTTGACTTAACGGGAATGGTTGCAGGCACAAAATACAGAGGTGATTTTGAAGAAAGAATCAAATCTACTATCGAAGAAGTTTCAAAAGCAAGCGATGTTATCCTCTTTATTGACGAACTGCATACATTAATAGGTGCAGGCTCTGCCGAGGGTGCTGTTGACGCCGCTAATATTCTTAAACCGTCGCTTGCAAAAGGCGACCTTCAGGTTATCGGCGCGACAACCATTGAGGAGTACAGAAAGCACATTGAAAAAGACGCAGCACTTGAGAGAAGATTTCAGCCTATTACAGTCGGCGAACCGTCAGAGGACGAAGCAATAGAAATTCTCAAGGGGTTGCGTGATAAATATGAGGCTCATCACAAGGTTAAAATTACAGATGATGCCATTATAGCGGCGGTCAAAATGTCTGCACGATATATAGGCGACCGATTTTTGCCTGATAAGGCTATCGACTTGATTGATGAATCTGCATCAAGAGTAAGGCTAAGAGCGTTCACCGCTCCACCCGATTTAAAGGAAATGGAAAACAATCTTATTATCATTGAGCAAGAAAAAACCGCAGCAATCAACTCCCAAGAGTTTGAGAGGGCGGCAAAGTTGCGAGATGAGGGGCAGGATCTCGGAAAGAAGCTTGAGGAAGAAAAGAAAAATTGGCGTGAGCACAGTGACCACACAACCAATGAGGTAACTGCTCAAGAAATAGCTCAAATCGTCTCTTTATGGACGGGGATCCCGGTTGTTCAACTCACACAAGAGGAAAGTGCTCGCCTGCTGAACATGGAGGAGGAGCTTCATAATCGAGTTGTCGGGCAGAACGAGGCTGTATCTGCTGTTGCAAGAGCAATCCGCAGAGGTCGTGTAGGTTTGAAAGACCCAAAACGCCCAACAGGCTCTTTTATCTTCCTCGGTCCGACAGGCGTCGGTAAAACGGAGCTTTGCAAAACTGTTGCGAGCTCGCTGTTCGGTGACGAAAATGCAATGATAAGGCTCGACATGTCCGAATTTATGGAAAAACACACTGTGTCTCGTCTTGTCGGTTCACCTCCGGGCTATGTCGGCTATGAGGAGGGCGGCCAGCTAACTGAAAAGGTGCGTAGAAGACCGTACTCCGTGATTTTGTTTGACGAAATAGAAAAGGCGCACCCTGATGTATTCAATATTCTTCTTCAAATTCTTGAGGATGGAATTTTAACAGATTCACACGGTAGGCGTGTCGATTTCAAAAACTGCATTATTATAATGACTTCAAACATCGGAGCAAAACAGATAACAAACCGTGGTGGCTCACTCGGCTTTACAGCAGACGAGGAAAACGAAACTACAGACTACAAAAAAATCCGTGAAGCGGTTATGGGCGAGGTCAAGCGTACCCTGCGCCCCGAATTTCTCAACAGGGTTGACGATATAATTGTCTTCCATCAGTTAAGCAAGAAAGATATCAAAGAAATTGCAAGGCGTATGCTTGCTACTCTGACAAAACGTGTTTCTCAAATGGGCATTGGCATTGAATACAGCGAAGAAGCCATTGAAAAAATTACAAAATCAGGCTTTGACCCGATATACGGCGCAAGACCGCTCAGAAGGGCAATTCAGTCTCAAATAGAGGATAAGCTTTCGGAGAGAATGCTTGACGGCTCAATAAAAACGGGAGAAAAATACGTTTGCGATGTAAAAGACGATAGTTTCGTATTCAATATCATCGAAAACAAAGAAAAAGAACCTGAGCAAACCGCCGATAAGGAGTAAAGTAAATAGAAGGGGTGATATTCGTCACCTCTTCTAATTTTTTCTTCATTGCCAACGTCATTGCGTTTATTTTCATCATATTCTTGTACTATTGTATGGGAAAAAATCAACTTGCATATATTTCAATTCTAGTCTCTAAAGTTGATAGCTTTCTAAAAGAAAAACAGCGTTAATTTTTCTTGCAATGAAAAAACAAAATATGGTATAATAAATTAAATACGCAATCCCACCAAAAGGAGAAGTTTTAATGAACGTTTGGCATGACATATCTGAGGACAAGATTTCGCCCGAGGACTTTTATGCAGTTATCGAAATCACTAAGGGCAGTAAAAATAAATATGAGCTTGACAAAGACACAGGGCTTATGATGCTTGACAGAATCCTCTACACATCCACGCATTACCCAGCCAATTACGGCTTTATACCACTAACTTACGCTAAGGATAACGACCCGCTCGATGTGCTGGTGCTTTGCTCTGAGCAAATTTACCCTCTTTCTCTTGTCAGATGTTATCCGATTGGTGTTATTTCAATGATAGATAACGGCTTGCCTGATGACAAGATAATCTCAATCCCCTTTAACGACCCTATGTATAATTCGTACAGCTCAATTGACCAGCTTCCGCGCCATGTTTTTGATGAGATGATTCATTTCTTTTCCGTTTACAAGACCCTTGAAAATAAAAAGACTGCACTTGATGAGGTAAAAGGAAAAGAAGATGCTGTTAAAATAATATCAGAATCAATGGAGTACTACAAAAAACAATTCAAATAAAATATATAAGCAAACCGGGCATGTTCGAATTTGAACATGCCCGGTTTATTATATTGCTTTAAAGCTTGATTTTGATTGTCTTAATCTCAAAAGGTTTGAATGTGAGCTTCACGGATTTTGAATCGAACTCAACAGGTTCGTCCTTTTCCTCAAGTAAATTGCACTCGGTAGCGGACTTGAACGGCAGGCCAATGTTGAGCATGCAGTCTGTTTTCTTGTTCCATGTTTCATACATTCTTATGATAATGTTATCGCTATCCTCAGCCTTTTTGATAGTTTCGACAATAACATTTGAGCTGTCAACACTTGCAAAGGAATACTCTGTGCCAAACTTTCCGTTGTTCGGCTTTTGCATTTTGCAATAAAGCGGGAAGTTCAGAGAATATCCTTGTTGCACAACATCAGATGAGTTAACAGCACCGCTGTGTGGGTAAAGCGAATATGTGAAACTGTGATGCTCTCTATCTTGCGCATGGTTGGGATTTGTTGCAGCACGCAGAAGTGTCGGGCGAATTCGTCCGTCCTTAATTGTCCAACCGTACTTACAGTCGTTGAGAATTGAAAGACCGAAGCTGTTGTCGCTCAAGTCTGCCCACCTGTGGCCCATAACTTCAAACTGAGCAATGTCCCACGAGGTGTTGTTGTTTGTCGTGCGCTCAATGTTGCCAAACTGTATGTCATAGGTCGCCCTCTCGGTGTTTACGTCAACCGGATAATCCGCTTTGAGCACAATATCCTTCTCTTTCCAATCAACCGCGTATTCAACATCAATTCTGTCAATAGAGGCATAGAAAATGAAATACTGTTCAATGGTTGAGGAGTTGAACTTTCTAACAACCTTTAGAACCGTTCTCACTGCACCCTGCTCGATAATTTTTGCACTTTGAACGTCATTAACATCCCAAGACTTTTCAGTATAATAAATCTTTATATCCCATGCCTCGTGATTAAAAGGTCTGTCCTCAAAGGCAATCAAACGGTTAAGAAGCTCCCCTTCTGGGGCAACAGCTCTGCCACTTTCCTTGTGAACAAGTGAGGAAATGTTGTAGTCCTTATTGAACATAACTTCAAAATATTTGTTACTAAATTTCATGCCGTCAGCTTTTACGGAGTTTTCAAAAGAGTTTTTGCCTGCCTTGATTTCAAAAACCTTATATCCCTTTGCAGGCACACCCTTTGCCTCAAACATAAGCTTGCCGTCATAAGTCTTCTGGTAAGGCATTGCATTGCCGTTGCTGTCAACTATTGAAAAATCCTTTAGGTCGGGCATTTCGGTTGTTACAATGTCGTCACGCTGTGTGCCCATGGTGTTGAACACAATAAAAGAGTTGTCCTTTACGGCTATATTTGATGAAAGTGTGCTTATTGCCGAATCGACCAAAGACTTACCCGTGCCTATTATTTCTTCGTATTGTTCCTTTGCGTCGTCATAAACCTCTTTTATTGAGGAACCAGGGATAATGTCATGGAACTGGTTGAGCAAAATTATCTCCCAGCCGTACCCTATATCGTTTGAAGGGTACTCAGCGCCGCACAATGCTTTTGACATTGCGCCAAGAGTTTCAATGTCGTGGTAAAGGATTTCGCTTTTCCTGTTGTATCTCTTGATATTCGCCTGTGATGTCAAGGTTCCTCTGTGGTATTCCAGGTAAAGCTCACCGCACCATGTGGGCAAGCGTTTGTTTCCTTTGACTTCTTTTTCGAGGTTTTTAAAGAAATCAAGTGCAAACTCCTGTTTGACCTTTGGGCAGCCTTTAATTCCTTTTGCCATCCTTCTGCCGTTTTCAAGCATTTCAATTGTTGGGCCACCGCCACCGTCACCATAACCGTATGAAACAAGATAATCCTTATTAAGCTCTTTATGAGAATACCTGTCCCAACCTCTCATAATGTACAATGGGTCCAGGTAGGTGTTATATGTGGATTGGAAATTTTTCGGCTCTTGTTCTTTAGTACTAGGTGAAAAATGGGAAAAAACTTCTGTGCCGTCAATCCCCCTCCAATTAAATGTGTCATATGGGAAGCGGTTGAATTCAGACCAGCTGATTTTTGTTGTCATGAAATAATCACAATCAGCTTTTTTGATTATTTGTGGCAATGCCGCGGAATAGCCGAAAACATCGGGCAACCACATGATTTTGGTGTCAATACCGAACTCTTTTTTGAAAAATCTCTTGCCGACAAGGAGCTGACGGACAAGCGACTCACCCGAAATAACATTGGTGTCGGATTCAACCCACATGCTACCCTCGACTTCCCAACGGTTCTCGGCAATACTTTTTTTAATGCCCTCATAAACCTCGGGATAGTCCTGCTTAACATAATCATAGAGCTGCGCTTGAGGGGACATAAATTTATATTCAGGGTACTGCTCCATGTATTTGAGCACCGTTGCAAAAGAACGCCCCGCCTTGTCTCTTGTCTGTCTTAATCTCCAAAGCCATGCAACATCAATGTGTGTATGCCCTATGCAGGAAGCAAATACACCATCGTTGTTTTTACCGTAAAGATTTTCGTCCAAATATTCCATAGCTATTTTTGCAGACTTTTCAAATGCCGAGTAGTCGCCTGTGCTTATTTCAAGTATATTGACCGCTTCGTTGAGAACCTTTATGATTTCAACTCTTTCAAGGTCATCTGACTCGAACAGCTGCGCAACCTCAAGAGGAGTCTGAATGTCAAATATAAGGTCCAGCGCAAGATTGTCATATGTCAAAAGCTTTGCCGCCATTTGCAGCCTGCCTTTGTATTCCCATGCGTCGCAATATGCATTGATATAAATATCAATTTTTTCGCCGCCCTTTGCGTTTTCAGTCAAAAGAACGGTCTGATGATTCATGTCTATACCCTGAGAAATTTCACCATTGATATAAATGATAAGTTGAGGGTTTCTCAATGTCCATTCACAATCAATGTAAGGAATAGCCTGATACAAAACAGCCTGGCCTGCAAATCGTTCGGGGATCACAATGCTGTGCTTAAACCAAGCATAACATTCGGGATAGCCCCAATATTCGTTCTCACTATCAAAGTCCTGCCATTCACCTTCATCAATCTGTGAAACGGTGTATTGTCCATCCCTAAACTTGAAGCCTCCTACCTTTTCACTGTCGGGGTAAAGGAAGGTGCTTTTCAACTCCTTAACTATTTGCCTGATACGACTTATAAGCATAAGGTTTTCTGAGTTTTTATTCCATAACTGCACATCAAAATCCAATATAATAC